>CAZWWC010000139.1:0-10158 GCA_964637625.1 uncultured Planctomycetaceae bacterium | reverse complement strand
GGCTCTTGATCATCAGCATGACCTTGCGCGGAGGGGCCAGGTTGTCGACCAGCTCGCCGAGACTGTGGCAGCCGACGATTTTCCGTCCCTTGACGTCATCCCGGTTGACGAAGGCGTCGACCTTGCTTGTCGTCCGGTTGTAGACGGCCACGGAGAATCCGTGATCCTCCATGTTGAGAACCAGGTTTTGGCCCATCACGGCCAGGCCCATCAAGCCGATGTCGCATTTGTCTGCCATGGTATTGCTTATGATTTCGTTCTCTTGGACAGCACGCACGATGCGCGAAAAGCACGCATCGATCAAATCCATTTGGTGCGTGCTTTTCACGCACCCTCCTACTACTTCGAGCTGCAGGAACAGCAGCCACACTCGTCCACCGGCCAGGGCGGCTGGTCCGGCAGGTAGCTTTCGAACTCGTCGAGCAACTGCTTCTGATAGTCGCCGGAGAGGGTGCCCGAGAGGAAACGTCCGATGCCCTCCTCGAAGAGTCGCTTCCAACTGGCTTCCTCGCTGCCCGGATTCACTGGGAAGAAAAGCGCGTCGTTGGCCACGGCCGCCTTGTAATCGCCCGGTGCGTCGCCGACCATGAGCACACAATTCGGTTTGTATTGGGAAGCCACCTCGAGCGATTGCTTTTTCGTGCCGATCTCCTGACCGCAGATGGCGACGACGTGTTTGGCCAGATCGTGCTCTTCCCACTCGCGGACCAGTGCTTCCTGGGGTGTGGCCGAAACGACCATGATATCGGCCTCGCCGTCAAGCTTCTCGAGGCACTCGCGGACGAACGGAAACGGCGGTACGTCGCGGACCATCCCGGCCACCGACTCGTTGACTGCCTTCGACCAGCGGAGCGCCTTCTCTAGATCCGGGTCGTGCGTCCGGTCCACTTCGGCTTCCAGTGCCGGGTTGCCCAGGCGCGTCTCGCGACGGATCCAGTCAACCAGGCCCTGGGGAATCTCGATCTGGAAATTGCGGGCCTTTACCTCGGGACGCTTCTGCAACCACTCGAACGTCTCGATCAGCGCCGGAAAGCGATTGACCCCCCGGCTCTTGCTGTATAGGTTGACAAACTCGGCTGCCTCTCGGGCATACTTGCTGATGCCCTGCAACTCGTAGTGGTTGATGATATTCGGAATGAAGCATTCCTTGTGCTTCAGTTCCATGGTGTCAAACGCGCAGCCGTCCGAGTCGATGCCCACCAGATACTTGTGCTTCGCTTTGAAATCCAACATGGTTCGTCGATTCTCGTTCTGCAGTAGTGGTAGTTCTTGAATAATATGAAAACGCGGATGAACGCAGATAAACGCGGACGGGGTTTGTGTTAGATTCACCGCACGGGCAAGTCGGGTTTAAGATGCCGCACCATCTTCACGATTTTTTCATCCCGATTTCCGTAGTTGGTAATGATACGAATCTTCCTACCATCGCGCATGACAAAATACCAGACCGACGGGCCGTCGTAATCCACTATTTCCTCCAATTCAACAATGTCACTCAGTAGGATTGAATATGATTCGCCATAAAATTTGGATGGGCTCTTACATTCTATCCGGTCCTCGAACAACTCGAATCGAAACTCGCGGTTCATCACAATGTTCGGGATCGAATAGGTAAAGATCACCAAAGCACAAACACCGAGAACAAATGCGTCCCAAACATAGTGAAAAGCTTTTTCATGGAACCCCGGAAAAAAGTAGTGAGGAACCGCGATAAACCCAGTCGAAATCAATACATAGAAAACGAGCACCAAAATACCTTCGCGCCTCGAGCCACGGCGATGCGAGAGGAGCAGCTTGGCCATGGCAATCATCCCGTCATGTTGGACTGTTACCTATTTACGTGCATCTGCCTTTATCCGCGGTTCCTTCCAAAACGCCTCCTTAACTCGCCGATTTCCGGTTGGCCTGCGGCACGTAGTCGGGCAGCTTTTTCTCCGCATAAATAGGTTCAAGTCGTGCCAGCCGCTGCCGCCCGTCCACCATCGGCAGGTCGACCATCTCGTCGCCGACCAACGGACGAGCATATTCCACAAACCTATCGGTTACATCACAACCGCTCTCGGCGATCCATTCGGCCGGGAAGGTCCGCTCGCTGTTGGCCACCTCGGGTAGGGGTACTTTGTCATAGCGAACATTGTAGATCGGGCCCGGCTCGCGCAAGATGGTCGCCATGGTGCCGCTTTGGCCGGCGGCGGCCAACTCGACCGCTTTG
Source organism: uncultured Planctomycetaceae bacterium (assembly GCA_964637625.1). Taxonomy (GTDB): domain Bacteria; phylum Planctomycetota; class Planctomycetia; order Pirellulales; family Thermoguttaceae; genus UBA11386. The sequence continues at coordinate 7,946 of CAZWWC010000139.1, read as the reverse complement.
CGTCCCACCTGATAGGCCTCGTCCAGATCGACCACGGATGCATAGGCCATCGAGTGGCGCTGATCCGTGCCCGAGACGTTGCCTCGCGCGGCGCCTTTGGCGGCCAGCCCTACCTGGTTCAGGTAGTTGACGACAATCTGTCCAACCGTGATCTGGCTGGAGCTGAACGCCGTGTGTCCGAAGGAGTCCTTCACCTCACCCAAGTCGCCTACGTCGAACCCTTCGCTTATCACGACCAGGCAGCGACCACGGCGGCGAAGCTGGTCATTGACCTGATCGGCCAGTTGCGCAAGCGTGCAAGGGCTTTCGGCCAGATAGATCTGAAGCGGCATTTCGCGCTTCGGGTCGGCCAGTCGGGCGGCCGCCGGGATGAAGCCGATCTTGCGGCCCATCGCCTGCATCACCAGCACCGGATCGGTGGGGCACGATCCGGCGTTCTCCTCGTTGGCGTTCTGGACCATGTGCATCCAGTATTTGGCCGTCGACCCATAGCCCGGCGTGTGGTCGATCAACTCGAACCGGCTGTCGCCGACGTCGTTGTCGATTGTCTTGGGGATGCCCACGCCAACAAGATCCAGGCCCCGGTCCTGAGCCAACAGCGCGATCTTGTTGACCGTATCCATCGAATCGTTGCCGCCGTTATAGAGAAAATAGCCAACGTCATGGGCCCTGAAGATCTCGATGACCCGCTCGAAGTCTTCCTCCTGGCCGGCGTTGAGCTTGTAGCGACAGGTGCCGATCGATCCGGCCGACGGCGTGTAGCGCAGCAGGGCAACCTCCTCGGCCGGCTGGGCGGACAGATCGATGAGTTTTTCGGCGAGCACGCCTTCGATGCCGTGTCGGGCACCGTAGACCGTACCGATTCGGTCAAACGCACGCGCCGCTTCGATCACACCGTGCAGGCTGCTATTGATAACGGGCGTTGGCCCACCACTCTGGGCGACCACCAAGTTGCGTGGTTGAGTCATGATTCGCCGCCCAATAGCATCTGTTTAGGTAAAAGCGCTATTATACAGACCACCCGGTTTGCGACAAGCAGGCGGAGGCGGTAGCCCGATCACGCAGCACGCGCGAATTGACGACTGGCGGCGTTGGAGGACGAGCGTTGTAGGAGGAGTGGGTTTCGGATCTGTAGTGCCCGACTACCTGACGGCCCGACGCGGCATCCGGCCTTGCGCACCGATCAAACGGATCATGTTCCGCTTGATGGCGACGTCGTTCTTACCTTTGGCTGCTTCATCGGAAACTCTTTTGGCAAGAGCACTTATGCCTCGATAGCCCTCCGAGCGGGCCGTCTTGGCCAAGCGACGACCCAGCCGGCCGACGGCGGTCCAGTTGCCCCGACCAGCGGCACGAACCATCCTATCGACGCGGCGTGTCATCAAGTCGGCCGCCTGTTCCATCTGCGTGGCCGTTCGAGCGATGTGCGAAGACAGACCGGACAAGTCGGGCAGGCGTTCTTTTTCCATCATGACACTATCACACCAGTGGGTGGTAAGACCGAATGAGCGGAGCACTCATATCCGGAACGGTGATGGACGACCCTTTTTGGCCTTCCCAAAAGCATAGGCCATGAAGTAGGTACAACGAAAAACGCGACTTCGGCTGATCAGCGCGAGCCTCTTGACCCGAAAATTGTAATCACCTACCCTAAAATCGTCCCAAGGCGCTGTAGCCAAGTGGCTAAGGCAGCGGATTGCAAATCCGCCATTCGCCGGTTCGAATCCGGCCGGCGCCTCTTCGAGCCACCTCCCGTGAAGGTGGCTTTTCTTTTGGCAACTACCCAAATAATATCGACTTGTGGCACTGGGCGGGCATGTCTGACGTCTCTGGGACCCTCTGTCTGGCCCGGAATCGATGCCTTTTCCTCTTTGTGTCTGTCCGTCGTTTCGCGACGATCACGCCGCGGCCCTTGACGTCCCCCTCTAAATAGTTATCCTGCTAGTGGATCGGCGGGAAAAAGGGGACAGGTCCAATTTGCCGCCTGCGGCCCAAAGGGTGCTACGCACAAATTGGACCTGTCCCCTTTTTCCTCTCGTCATCTCCAACGTCGAGAAGAGCACCATGGAAAGCGCGATCACCAGCGAGGTGGGCATCCTGGCGGTTCTGACCGGTGTGGCGTCGTTTTTCTTCTATCTCGAGAAGCGCACGGCGTGGAGGTTTTTCAACTACTTCCCGCCGCTTTTGTTCATTTATGCCGTGCCCGTGGTGCTGGCCAATTGCTCGGTGGCCCCCGTCATCACGCGGGAGGTGGTTGCGTCTGCCGGCCGGCCGACTGCGGCGATCGGCCCTTCTGCGGAAGACGAGTTCACCGCCGACTCCGCTGCCGCGGCGGAAACGCCGGCGACCGAGTATCAAATCTCCTTCAAGCCGGTCATCCCGACCCAATCGCCTGCCTACGACTGGATGAAGAGCACGGTTTTGCCCTTCTTCTTGTTGCTGATGCTCCTGAAGGTGGACGTGCTCACCGCGGTGCGTGTGATGGGCCGGGGTGTGATCGTCATGCTGATGGGCACGGCCGGCGTGGTTCTTGGTGCGCCGATCGCCTACCTGCTTGTCAAGTCGCATCTGGGCCCCGAGGCCTGGAAGCAGTTTGGGATGCTGGCCGGCAGTTGGATCGGGGGGGCGGGCAACATGGCGGCCGTGCAGAGCGCCTTGAAGGCGCCGGACAGTTCCATTGGGCTGCCCGTCCTGGCCGACGCCCTGGTTTATCTTGTCTGGATACCCGTCTTGCTCGGCTCGAAGAGTTGTGCCGCGTGGTTCAATCGTTTTGCCCGAGTCGATCCTGGTCGGGTCGAAATGCTCGAGCACTCCTACGACGAGGTGGCCGTCGACGAAGTGAAGATGATGCCGCGGCACGTCTTGTATCTCCTGTTCGTCGGCCTGGGCGGCACGTGGCTGGCCGGCACGCTCTCAAGGTACATGCCCGAGTTCGGGGCCGTGTTGACCGCCAGCGCGTGGAACATCATATTCATCAGCGTCCTGGGCGTGATCCTTTCGATGACCCCTGCCAAGACGATTCCGAAGACCCACGAGGTGGCCGTGGCGATGGTCTTTTTGTATATGGCCGTCATGGGGGCGAAGGCGGATCTCGAGGGATTGGTGGGCGAGGCGCCTTGGTTCGTCATGGCGGCGCTGGTCTGGATTCTCGTGCACGGCGCGTTCTGCGTGCTCGGCGCGCGGGTGCTTCACGTGGACATCCATTCGACGGCGATCGCCAGCGCGGCCAACATCGGCGGCGTGGCGACGGCCTCGATCGTGGCCACTCATCACAACGACAAGCTGGTGCCCGTGGGCATCCTGATGGCGCTGATCGGCTACGCCATTGGGAATATTGCCCCGTTGGGCGCCGCGGAGCTTTGTCGGCTGGTATCTCTATTGTGAGGATTTGTAGAATGACATTCGACCCTTCGAAAATCATGCAAAGCGCGCCGGGACCGATGACCACGATCGGCGGGCGGGAGTATCTCTACTTCATGGGGACCGGCTATCTCGGCCTGCACGGCCATCCCGAGGTGATCCGCGCGGCGTGCGAGGCAATGAAGAAATACGGCATGGGCAGCGCCACGTCGCGCCGCGCGTTCGGCAACACCCCGCCCATGCTCGACGTCGAGGCCCGCGCGGCCGAATTCTTCGGCATGGACGATTCCTTTTACTTCATGACCGGCTACCTGGGCAACAGCGTGATCGTGCAGGCGATTCGGGGGACGTTCGACATCGTGGTGATCGACGAGTCGTCGCACTACAGCGTCCGCGACGCGGCCGTGCTGTCCGAGCGGCCCGTCTTCACGTTCGCCAATCGGGATCCGGAGAGCCTTGCCTCGATGTTGAACGAGCAGTGCCCCGACGGCCGGCGGCCGCTGGTGATCACCGACGGCGTGTTTCCCGTCCGCGGCGCGCTGGCGCCGGTTGGTGAGTATTACGAGATTCTGCGGGCGTATCCGGATGCGGCGCTGGCCGTGGACGATGCCCATGCGCTGGGTGCGGTTGGGCCGTCGGGACGCGGGAGCCTGGAGCAGGCGGGCCTGCCTTGGGAGACCGTTAATACGAACGTCCAACCGGAGCAGGGACCGCGTCTGTTCTGCTGTGGCACGTTGAGCAAGGCGTTTGGCGGATTCGGCGGAATCGTGCCCGGCTCGGCGGATTTCATCGTCCACATTCATGAGGATTCGCCCTACTTTCGAGCGGCCAACCCGGTATCGCCGGGCGTGGCGGCCGGTTGTGCCCGGGCGATCGAACTGGTTCTCGAAGACCCGGGCATGTTGACGCGCCTGCACGAGAACGCGCGGCGGTTGCGCAACGGTTTGCGTGGGCTGGGGATCGAAGTGGACGACACGCCCGTGCCGATCATTTGCGTGGTTCTCGACACGGCGGAGCAGATGCAACAGGTCCAGGCCGAACTGATGGAACAAGGGATCCTGATCGCCTACAACCCAAAGTACTCCGACCTGGGACCCAAGGGCGGGATCCGAATCGCCGTGTTTGCCACGCACACCGAGGAGATGATCCAGCGACTCCTCGACGGCGTGGCCAAGGTTGTCTGAGGACGTGTTTTGAAAAGGGTGCCACTGGCTGCTTGTCAGCCAGTGCCGGCCACGAAATGCTCTCGAAAACAAGGGCGGACAAGCCGCCCATGGCACCCCGACGCCGCGGTGGCCAACGTTGTGTAACCGGAAGCAAGAAATGCGCCAGCACCCGCCCGGTGCGCTAATTTTTACGTCGCCGGGGCGGCCGGGAACTTGCCTTCAGGCAAGAACTTGCGGCTGGTATAATTCGCGCAAATACAGACGGCCCGTTGGTGGTATGTTTCACAGTGGTGTCAGACTTTTTTGCGCAACAGCAAGCGGACGAGCGACTTAATGCCGGCGAACGATGATTTTCCCGCGCGCGAAAAAACGCGTTTTTGTACACAAACGACTTACGTCGCCGTGGGCGGCGGCCGATGGTGGGCCGGAAGCGCCTGCGCCTCAACACGTTGCGTCGCCGGCCCGTTCGGGTCTCGGCCGGCGTAAGTTGGAGTTGTCATGACGACAATTGTCATGGGGACAACTTGAAATTGTCGTGATGACAATTCTCTGACAAACGGGTGGGTTGGATGCTTGGAAACAAACCGAGCCGCGCCCGTGAGGAAGCGGTCATGAGAGGTGGGAATCATAAGGCCGGTCCGTCACACAGCGCGGTTCGGAGAGCAGAGGCTTTCCATGAATGAGGTGAAAAGGGTTTCAGGAAGTGCCACTCGTTTCTGACACCTTTTTCACGTGTGGGAACTTGACTTCTTCTCTGCGTCCTTGTCGTCAGCGATGGCCTTTATCTTGAGAAGACGATTCTTCCTCTCTTCTCGGGCTACGTACCATTCCTTGAGCAACATCTCGATCAACTCGATTAGCATCTCAGCCTCATTGGGGTCCACATCAACAATGAGATTGATGTCGGTCTCCATGTGCGCGCCAATGTTCCCAACTTTCCTGACAGAGTCGATCGCATCCCACGTGAGTGGGTCGGTCTTGTCTTTGATCTGGTTGATCTCGTCAACCAAACGACCAGGCTTGATCTTCCAAAAGTCGCGTATAATGCCTTGGATACATCGGCGAGCCAACGTAGCGGATGCTTTGGGGCTGAGTTGAACAATGAGGCATGCCTCATTGTAGTCGTCGAGAATAGGTTTCGGAACGTAGTTGGGATAGACTTTTGCGCGTGAGGAAGGCACAAGGTCCCATATCTTAATGAGGTCGCCAATTTCCCAACGGCTCGTATCGTCGTTAGGTGCGTACTCGTAGAGACCTACGCGCAGAGCGTACTTCCGACATTGCGGATTTGGACAGACTACATAATACCAAGCGAGATGCTTGTGTCCCTCGACAGGGTCTTGGATGATGAATCCTTTACCGTCGCTGACGTAGTCCTGATCGCGCAACGTCGTATCGTGATTGCAGTATGGGCATGTCCAGTGTTGCGTCTCTGCCATCTCTTCCTGCTCCCGTATGTCCTCAACTTACCCTGTATCACGAATTCCAGCATCCTGAGTATAAGCGGCCAGACTGGCTTCGGCAAGTGGGCGCCGAGTGTGTTTACCGCCCGCGGGGTCTCGGAAAGGACGAATCGACGCAACATACTGCGAGCCAAGTAGTTCGTGCTTGTTTGTCCTCGCAGCGCGTTTGGGAGAGCAGGGGTTGGCAATCGGCTTTCGTCGGTTGCTCTGATGATTATGCCGAAGCGAGATAACCACCGAACGCCGTTATCCGGGGGCTGGCGGACTTGTTGTTACACACAAGTTGGCGAGCCCCTACGCAACCGCGAAGCGGTTGAGCAATGCAGCCCAGGGTTGGCCGCTTTGGCGGCCTACCCTGGGAAAAGGTTTAGACAGATTGCAGAACCCCAACGGGGTTCCGTAATGATTTCCGCAGCGATCTTACGCTGGCGAGCAGTTCCTTGGCGGCAGAATGGGTTGGCAAAAGGCGATACGGAACCCTTTCAAGGTTCGCTTGTTTGCTGGTTTTGACCCCCAGGGTAGCGACTGCGTCGCAACCCTGGGCTAGTTTATAGAACCGCTTTGCGGTAAAAACCAAAACCGCGACCGATTTGTGTGTAACAACGAGGGGTGTTGCCTGGGGCAGCCACGCCCTTCGCTGCGATCAGGGACGTGCCACCCGAATACGAAGGGCTGCGTCGAGATGAAGCACCTGGCCGGGGTGAGTGGATAGCGTGACTTGCTGGTCGCGATAGGCCACCGTGCACGGGCCGCCGCGAAGTGACTTGATCGTTGCCGCGGTTAACTTGCCGCCGGTCCACTCGATGTCCAACTCGAAGCCGCCGCGGGCACGTAGGCCCGTTGCTTTGCCCTTCGCCCAGGCCTTCGGCAGGGCCGGCAGCAGCTCGACCCGGCCGTCGTGCGATTGGAGCAGCATTTCGGCAATTCCTGCCGTGCCGGCCAGGTTGCCGTCGATCTGGAAGATCCGCCCGGGGAAACAGGCGTCCATGAGATTGGGGAACGTGTTGCGGCAGATCAGCCGGTCGAGATACCAGTGGGCCTGCCGGGCGTCGTGCAGACGGGCAAAGAAAGAAACCTTCCAGGCGTTGCTCCAGCCTATGTCGCCGCCGAAACCGCGATGCGCAAGCGTGCGGCGGGCCGCTTCGAGCAGTTTTGTATCTTCCCGGCCGATCAATGAAAACGGATGCAGGCCAATCAAGTGAGAGATGTGCCGATGGTGGGGCTCGCTCTCCCGGTAGTCCTCGATCCATTCCTGGATCGTGCCGTCGGCGCCAACCTTCATCGGCGGCAATTTGGCCAGTGCCGATTGCAGCTTCGTCCGGAGAGTTGTATCGCGGCCCAGGATTCGGGAAGCCTCGATGGCGGCCTCGAAGACCGCGCGGACGGTGCTCGTGTGATAGGTCGATCCTCGGGTGACCCGGACGGGTTTGCCCGTGATGGGATGGATGTACGCGTTTTCCGGCGACGTTGACGGCACGATGACCAGCAGGCCGTCGGGGTCCTCGACCAAGTAGTCGAGGATAAACTCGGCGGCTCCCTTGAGCACGGGGTAGGCCCGCTGCCCGAGAAACGCTCGATCCTGGGAGAATTCGTAGTGGCGCCACAGGGTCATGGCCATCCATGCTCCGGCCAGCGGATCGAGCACGCCGTTGTTGAACTGGGAGAGCCTGGTCGACGCGCTGGGGGTCGTGCGGCCGAAGGGATTCGTTACGGTGAACGCGACCCAGCCGCCGGCGCCGTAGAGCCGCCGCGCGGAGACCTTTCCCCGCTCCGTCAGACGCGTAAACCAGTCGACCAGCGGATCGAGCGTCTCCGAGAGATTGCAAAGATCGGCTGGCCAGTAGTTCATCTGCAGGTTGATGTTCAGGTGGTAGTCGGACTCCCAGGGCGCCCACATCCGCGCGTTCCAGATCCCTTGCAGGTTGGCCGGCAGGCGTCCCGGGCGACGGGAACTCGA
>CAZWWC010000138.1:0-10200 GCA_964637625.1 uncultured Planctomycetaceae bacterium | reverse complement strand
GATTTCGAGTTTTTCTATGCAATCAGCCTGAAAGGTTCGCTTGGTTAAGGGCTAGCTACCGGCCAAGCGGACCCGGCAGGCGGTCGCTCTCACCTGCCTTGCGGCGACCCCTGCCGAGTCCGGCCCGAGCATGAAAGGTAGGATCGTCATGGCCACCTCACCATCATGGGCCCGCCGTCAAGAGCCCACTAGTTTGGGCGCCTTGCTCGAATGGCTCCACCGCGTTGCGGCCCCTCACCTGGCCGTTCTCGCCCCAGATCGGTGCATTGTGTTCCACGGGGCCAATACGGGCATGACGCTAACCGGCGTCCCGGACGCGGCGAAGGTGCAAGCGGCCGCTATCCTGTTGTGGGACGAAACAGCCCGCGCTTGCGACTGGCTGGCTGATCACGGGTACCATGACGCCCCAACGAGACGGCCTAGGACGGCTGATCCCGACGAAGCCTATTCGCAGTATCGCGTCGTGGAACAGTACATAGAACTGAAGATGCAAGCCAGCAAACCCGCCACAGAGGAGAAGAAACGCGGTGGCGGTCGGCGGCCGTCGGCCGTGATTGCACGGCGAAACGAACGCATCCTGGCCGACTTCGCCAAGGGGCTTTCCGTCAATGCGATTGTAGACAAGTACGACGTTTCGCCCTCCAACGCCCGCACGATAAAATGTCAAGGCAACAAGGCCAAGAATAACCCACCCGAAAATCGGCAATCGTGAAAGAATGTGAAAGAACCCAATTCTTTCACGCAATTTTCTAGCACCGAATCAAATTCTTTTCGGGTGCAATACCCCACATTTTCCGGGGCTATCTTGTGAATGAATTCCGCCCGTCTGTGAAAGAATTCACGGGCGTTTCATTCTTTCACGTTTCGTCGTTTCAATCGTAATCATGCGGGCGGCATGGTGCGGCCCGCGAACGAAACGAGGAGCGAAGAGAATGGACGGTTTGAAACAGCCCGGCGAAATCACGCCGGACGGCAAGACAGAGCAAGGCGAAGGGAACGGTGGGAAGGGCACCGCCTCGCAAACGACTCGTTGGGATCGCGTGAAACAACGGGCATTGAATAGTTGGTTTGTTGTCGGTTGTCTCGTAATAGGTGCCGTGGTCGCATATTTGGTTACGCTAGGCTCAGGACTGGGAACTCTTCTCAACTGGATACAACGTTTTTTCGTCTGGCTGCGGCCATGACGCCGGAGTCTGCCGGACTGACACATTAGCCCGCAGGTCGCGATGGATGAGCAGAAATATACTCGCCGCGCTGGCCGACGGACAAATTCAGGAAAGGTGGCGGTACACGTCGCCGCGCCCGCCGATCCGCACCACAAGCACCACCAGCACCGCGTCTTGAATCTGATAGATGACGCGATAGTCGCCGACGCGGATTCGGTAAAGGGAAGACCGGCCTTCCAAGACGATTGCGCCCCGCGGGCGAGGGTTATCGGCCAATTGGTCGATCTTCCGGGCGATGCGCCGTCGATGCGGCTGGGGAATCTTGGCCAACGCATCCGCCGCCGAAGGCTTGATCTCGATTCGGTAGGTCATGGTTCACCTACCGCGATTTGAGGCCCAACCGTTTCTTGACCTCTGCCCACGGAATGCTTCCCTTCTCCTTCAGTGCCTTTTTGGCTTCGGCCACGTCAACCCGGTCTTCGATTGCGTCAAGTAAGGCGGCGTCTTCGACGGACACCAGGACCGCCACCGGCTTGCCGTGTCGACGAATGCTGATCCGCTCGCCGCTATAGGCCACCGTGTTCAGTGCATCGGAAATGCCTTGCCGCAGCGTGCTGGCTTCGAGGGTCTTCATGGGCTCACCGAACAAATTGTACAAATTAGCCTTTCTGTACAATTATCGGCCGAAGACCCGGGAAAGTCAAGTGCAAACCGGACCAGACCGGACCAGGCCGGATTTTTTTCAAGAAATCCGGTTTAGGGCTCGCCTTTTCGCAACCATTGGCAAAACGTGCAAACTGCCGGCAAGCGTAGTCAAGATGACCGCTGGGCGTGGCGACCGTGACACAAACGACCCAATCGCCATAAGTGCCGATCCAGTCAAAAGAAAAGACCCGCCGACAACGGCTGTCAATGGGTCTTCGATATGGGCGGCACTGGACTCGAACCAGCGACTTCCACCGTGTGAAGATGGCGCTCTAACCAACTGAGCTAGCCGCCCGATTTGTTCTTTTCCAACCACCGGAAAAAGGGGACAGGTCCAATTTGCCGCCTGCGGCCCGAAGGGTGCTACGCACAAATTGGACCTGTCCCCTTTTTCCTTCTCACGTGGCTTCAGGATTGCTCGTCTCGTCCCTGGGTTCGCTCCTGGGTGGCTCAAACTTCGGAGCCGTAGGTTCTTCGTAGTCGACCTCCGACTCGACAGGGTCCGTCCGGGACGAGGACGAATCCCAGTCGATCTCGTCCTTGATGTCGCCGAGCCCCTTCTTGAATTCGACCAGTCCCCTGCCCAGCGTGCGTCCGACCTCGGGCAGCCGCTTGCCGAAGAGCAACACGGCGATCATCCCGATGACGATCATCTCCGGAAGGCCGGGTGAGCCGGGGAAGAATGCAAGAACCGTACTCATGGTCGACTCACTTTCAGCACCTATTGTACTCGGACGATCCGCTCCTGCAATCCCAGGCACCGGGCAAGAATGGACGCCCAATCGACGACACACCGTCGTCGCGCGGCGGAAGCTCAGCGGCGGGAAACAGTGAACAGAACGAGCCGGCTACTCGTTTTCTTTGGGCTCGGCCGGCTTCTTCGTTTCGTTGACCGCGTCGTCGAGGTCCTCTTCGATACCCTGCACGCCCTTCTTGAATTCGACAATGCTCCGGCCCATCGAACGCATCACCGACGGAAGCCGATTGCCGAACAACAACAGCGCGATCATCGCTATGATGAGGAGTTCGAGATGGCCGGGCAACAACCATGCAAATAGAAAGCACATGACCAGATCCTCATCGCAAAAAAGCAAGGAAAAAGGCGGGACGTGCAAAACGCCGGGGGTACCCCCTTTAGGGGTGGTGGCAACTATGGGAGCGCGCCGGGGAGCAAGCCACTACTATCAATTCTAATGGGCATTGTTGCCCTGTCAAACCGGCCCGGGGACTGTTTCCTTTCTTGGCCCCGTTTAGCGGGCGGGCTTGCCCGCCGTTGCCGCCACAGTGTTTTGGTGCAGAATCAACGGCGGGCAAGCCCGCCCGCTAAACGGCGACGTCGTACCACCCTGCGCCGTAGTCCTAGCACCGTTATCGCAGGCTTTTTTCCTCCCCGGCGGTCTCGGCCTGCAGCGGCAGGTATCGGTAATACACCTCCAGGCAGAGCGTAGCCAGGGCCGTGCTGTACACGCGACCGCCATAACCACCCCAAACGGTCGCCGGGTCCCAACTTCCAGAGAGCGTGCCCGAGCTGCACTGCCGCGAAATAAGGTCCTTCTGCAACGCTTGATTCCACCGATACCAGTGGTCACCCTGCATCGGACACAGTGCGAGAGTGCAGTAATACCAGTAATACAGGTTGACCGGACCCTCGCCCGGCAACTCGCCCAGCAGATAGTCGGCCGCCTCGCCGGCCGTCGGGCTTCCGGCCGGCATGCCCAGCAACTGGCGGCAGTACAACGCCTCGGCCGTCATGGGCCGCGTGATGCGCTCCTTAGGACGATAAGAAGCCAGCCCTCCATTGCGCCCTGAAGAGACGCTCGCCAGAAACCGCACGGCGCGCTGCCGGGTCGACGACGGAATCGGGATCCCCGCCAACTCGCCGCTCTTCAATGCCATCAGTTGCCAACCAAGTTGGCTCGTATCGCCCGGGTCGCCGGGCGTGTAGCGCCAACCGCCGCCGCCGCGGTCCTGGGCGGCAACAATATGGCCGATCGCCCGACGCACCGGCTGCTCGAGCCGCGCATCGCCGGTCAGGGCGCAAGCCTCGCTCAGGGCGAAGGTTGCCATGGAGTGGCAATACATCGCGGCAAACGAAGTTGCCTTGCCCTGCAGGCTGCCGTCGGATCGCTGCGCGCCAAGCAGGAAGTCGAGCCCCTTGCGGACGTTCTCCCGGTAAGGACCCTGCCGGTGCGTATGGCCGGCGGCGAGAAACGACAACAGCGCCAAGGCGGTCATGCCCGTGTCGGCGCGAACGCCTGCGCCGTGTCGATCCTGACCGGCCACGCGCGTCTCCCGGCCAGCCCCATGCCGGCTTGCCCGCCAACGCCCGTCGGGTTCCTGGTTCGCGGCCAGCCATTTCAGACCCTGCTGGACGGCCGCCTCGCTCTGGGGCGTGGCTCCGCGTCGCTCGGCCTGGCGCGATCGGTCCGGCAAAAGGCGAAGCCGGTAGATCTCGGGCACGTCGTGTGGCTTCTCTCGTGGCTGGATCCGAACGAGTTGCGGGGGATCGGGATCGACGTTCGCCTCTGCATCGGGCGATTCCCTCGGACCGGCCGCGACCGATTCCTTCACGCTTGGCGCTAAGCGCGAGGGCCACTCCGGCCGGCCGGGCGCGCCGGCCGACGACCCTTCTCCAGAGACCGTCGGTTCAGCCGTCGCCTGGGCCGGCTCTCCCAGCGGCGTCGGGGTTGGAAAATCGGCAATGTCGCGAATAAGTTGTGCCGGGTCGGTCGTGTCGGCCTCATGCGCCACGCGCGGGGCCAACGTCGGCGCGCCGGACAGCTCCGACGGCAAGCCGCCGGGGGCTTCTCGCTCGGGTGCTTCGCGCTGGGTTGCCATCTTCGGGCGATCGGCCGGACGCTTCGCCGGCACCGAAAGGAGTATCGGCTCACGTCGCTTCGCCTTGAGGGCTTCGAGCGGTTCGGGCCGACGCACCGACGGCTTGTCGCGCTCGTGCGGCTCCAACAGAGCCGGATCGGGTTTTGATATGGGTTCGGCCGCCTCGGGCTCGGGCATGTGCTCAAGGTCGATATCCGCCGGCGACACGTCACGCGCCGCGGCACGCCGGCGATGCGGATCGGGCCTCGGCTCGACGGGTGCCCGCCGGGCATCGGCGATCTCCGGCTCGACCACGCTCTCGTGGAGCAACTGCTCCCACGGCTTCGGCGGCGGCGGCACGGCGCCGGGATCGGTCGGTGCCGTCTGGGCGTCGGTCAGCGCAACGCGCATCACCGATTCATCTTCAGGTTGGGACCCCACCGAGCAGATCTGAACGGTCGTGGCGTAGCCGGCCAGCAGTAAGTGCGCCAGCAGCGAGAGCAGAAGGCACTTGCGCAGCGGTCGCGACTGCCCCCAGCGCGTCCGCGTGAGCACCAGCAGCGTGATCGAAAGGGCAGCCAGCCCCGCCCAGAGCAGCCCAAGGAACAACTCCGTGCTCGTCAGGAAATCCAACATGTGGTCCAATCGAAATCGACCCATTATTGACTCTTGCATCTTGAATGAACCGAGGGCGACCAGCGGGAGCCCGGCTTCAGGGCGTTTGGCTGTGGAGCAGCGTTCCGTGACAATGCAAACATCAATAGTTACCTCTTGACCGTGACCGGGCGGACCGAAATGGCCAGTTGGCCGATGCCGGCCCTCTTGCAGGCGTTGAACACTTCCGCCACGTTCTGATAGCGTCCTTCGCCGTCGCCTCGAATCAACACGCCCAGGTCGGCGTACTGACCGCGCGCGGCGGCCAGGCGCGCCGTGAGCTCTTCGAGCGAGACCGGCTCCCGGTCGAGCGTGACGGTGCCGTCCCGATAGACGTTGACCACGCGCTTCTCGGGAGCGGCGGTCAAGGCGCCGTGGTCGGTGACCTTGGGCACTTGCAGGCCGATCTTGCGCTCCAGTTCGGTGAATTTCGTGCCCACCATGAAGAAGATGATCAACAAGAACACGATGTCGATCATCGGCGTGAGGTTCAGCGCGGGCTGTTCGTCCGTATAGGTTTTCAGCGGCATGGTCCGACTCGCTGTAGTGCTTTGTTACGGAAGTATTTCGAGGGTGCCATGGGCGGCTTGTCCGCCCTTGCCGACACACCATTTCGCAGCGGCAGGCAAGCTGCCGCTGGCACCCGATTCCAAAAAGCTTTTATGAAAAACCAATAGGCGTTCTCTGGCGACAAGACTCCTATTTCGACGCGTCGGCCGCCTGTGCCGATCCGTGGCGTGACTTCCGAGTGGTCGGTCCGCGGAGCACGCCGGACGACTTGGGATGGGAGCCCATCTCCTCGGCGCAAATCAGCGGCACGAGCTCCTGGCCCAGGCCGTCGATATCCATGATCAGCCGGTCCACCCGGCTGGCGAAAAACAGGTAGAAAATCAGCGCCGGAATGGCGATGCTCAGACCGGCGGCCGTGGTCAACAGGGCCTGGCTGATGCCGGTCGCCAGCAGCTCGGGCCGGCCCAGCGCGTCGCTGGTGGCGATGGCGTTGAAGGCCCGAATCATGCCGACCACCGTGCCCAGCAGTCCCAACAACGGGCTGATCGTGGCAATGGCGTTGAGCACGCGGAAGTATCGTCGCAAGGAGCTGGTGACCCGCTCACCCGCGTCGATAATCGCCTGCTCGACCTCGACGGCCGGACGTCCCCACTTGCGCACGGCGCCGGTGAACACCTCGGCGACGGGACTTCCGCTTTCCTCGCACAGGATCAAGGCTTGCCGGCGATCCAATTCGCCGCCGCGCATCTGCTCGAGGAAGCGTCGGACAAACGGTCTGGGAATCACGCGGCCGTGGCGAAGGTTGATCGCCCGCTCGAAGACGAACGCCAAGAGAATCAGCGAACAAGCCCCCAGCGGGATCATCAACAGACCGCCGCTGCGGACGATGCTCCAAAGGTTCTGCGTGGGAATCGGGTTTTCCGTGGCCAAGGGCGTTGTCTTGGCCTCGGGCGACGCCGCCGCCGTGGGTTCCTCGTCGACTGCCGGCCCGGGCGCGATGTCGCGGAGCTCCGCCCATACCGTGGCCGTGCCCAGAAGCATGGCCACCACAACGGCGCCGGCGAGCAACTCTCGCCGGGAAGCTCTGATGAAACTCGAAAGCCGTCCGCCAATGCGTCCCGCGACCAAGGGGAGCTTGTCTGTCATGAAACGGCTCCGGTGGGACTCTCGACCCTTTGCTGTTTGGTTTTTCATGATCGTGTACCGTAACGGGTTCAGTAGTGGTTGTTTGAGGTTCTTTATTGTCGCCGCCGTTCGGTCGACGGGCGTCTTTTTGCCTCGGACGTTCCACGCCGAGCGGCCGCGGCGAGCGACCGTTTCTTCGCTCTTTCCGTGAAGGGACTGTCGGGATATGTCTCGACGAGGCAACGATAGAGCTGCTTGGCTTCGTCGATTTGGCCCAACTGCTCGTGGCATTTCCCGGCCTGCAACAGGGCCGCGGCTTGCCAGCGAGGGAAATCGTAGAGTATCTCCACGCGAAGGTACTCGCGCAGCGCGGCTTCGTAGTTCTTCTGATGGAAGTAGGTTTCGCCGATCATCCACTGGGCCATGGCGGCCGTTTCGGTCTTCGCGCCTTGCGGCGAGCCGATCACGCGCCGGTAGGCACCACGGGCTTCGTCGAACTCGGCCCGGGCGGCCAGACAGCGGCCCAGCAGATAGTCCACCTCGTACAGGCTGTCGAAGCCCGGATAGTCCTGCTCGATCTTCGAGGCCAGCCGGTAGGCGTCGGCCCATTTCTTGTTCCGTGCGAGAATCTGTGCCCGACGCAAGGGAATGATGGCCAGCCAAGACTCATCGTGTGCTTGGGCCTTCGCAGTCAGTGCGTCCAGCCGCTCGGCGGCCGCCCCGTAGTCCGCTCGCCGGTAGAGCGACTCGGCGACCCAAAGCTCGGCGATCAGTCGGAAGGGGCTCTCGGGGTGTTTCTCGATCAATTGCTCGGCCGTACGGACGACCTGGTCCCAGCGCTGGTCGGTTGCGTTCACCTGACACTTCAGTGCCAGTGCGTGTTGTTCGAGGTCTGCCGAGGGCTTGGCGGCCAACACCTCGTCGACCAGGCGCCGCGCGCCGGCCTGGTCTTTCGCCGCCGCGGCACGCTCGGCCAGGCGATACGTGGCGTCGGCCCAGTAGCGACTCTCGGGAAACTCCTTGCGCAATCGCTCGAACAGTGCCGCGGCCTCTTCGGGCCGTTTGCCGTCCAAGAGCGTCCAACTCCACTCGTAAAGGACCGCATCGAGCCCGGCCTGCTTCGGATACTCCGTGGTGATGCGTCGATAGAGCGTCGCGGCCTTCTCGCGCTGTTCCATTCGGTCGTGCAGCCGGGCGGCAGCCAGCAGAAGGTCGAACATCTGCCGGCTTTCGGGATGCCGGTCGATCACCGTGTGGTAGGTGGTCAGCGCCGCGTCGAGCCGCCCGAGCCGTTCCAAGATGTAGCCTCGCGCCCAAGCCGCCCGGGCCGCCGACTGCGCCTCGGGTTCTCGGTCCAACAGCCGCTCGAACGTGGCGGCCGCCGGGGCCAACTGTCCGCTCTCCAGTTGCGTCCATCCCAGGCCGGAGAGCCCACGGAGCACGTACGGCTCGCGCCCGCTTCGCTCGACCATCCAGGTGAACAGCTCGGCGGCTTCCGCCCAATTGCGCTGGCCGTAGGCGACTTCGGCCAGCTGTTCGACCGCAGCGGCAACCATCGGATGGGGCGCATGCTGCTCAAGCAGTGTTTGGAGTTGCGCCCTGGCCGTCTTCCATTTCCCCAACCGCGCCAGGCTCAGCGCCAACTGGGCCCTGGCTTTGATGGCCCTGCGGCCGGTGGGACCGGTGGCCAGGAAAGCCTCAAGCGGCTCGACGGCGTCGTCGAATCGCTCCAGCTCGACCAACAGCGTCGTGCGAAGCAAGCGTGCGTTGGCCTGGGGCCGCCGGCTTGCCTTTCCGTCCGTGATGGCCGGTTCGAGCAAATCGAGGGCCTCGCCAAGCTCGCCCTTGCCCCGGTAGGCCAACGCAAGCAAGTAGCGGTTTTCGACGAAATGGGGCTGGTCTCTCTCGATCTTGGCCAACGGCCGGAGGACATCCAGCGCTGCGGTATGCTTACCACGCGCCAGCATCGAGCTGGCCCAGGTTCGTCGAACGTCGTCGGCCAGAGAGCTGTCTGGGAACCGCTGGAGGAACTCCTTGGCTTGGCGGTCGACGGCCTGGTGATCCTTCTTTCGCATGGCGATCTGAATCCTGCCCATCGCGGCATCGTCGAGCCACGTGCCGGCGCGCTCATCGAGCTTCAGCACCACGTCGAACTGCTCGGCGGCTTCAGTGGCCCGGCCGGCGCGGAGCAGTGCGTGACCGGCGTGGAATCGCATGGCCGGGATCAACGAATCCTCGGGATGCTGTCGGGCAGCCGCCAGCAGGATTTTCGCGGCGGCGTCCCATTGTTTCTGATCCTTGCGGACCGCCGCGAGCCAGTATTGCGCCCGGACGCCAACCGTGGGGTCCGACGTAATCCCGGCAAGCAATGCGGCGGCCCCGTCGAATTGCCCAAGCTTGCGCAGCGCCAGCGCGCGAACCAGCGAGGCGCGCGGCCGCCATGGACCGGCGCTTGCGTGTTCCTCCAACGGTTGCAGCGTCGCGGTCGCATCGCCGTAGGCCCCGCGAGCGTATTGCAGAGCCCCGAGACGAAATCGTGCCTCGGCCGAGAGCGACCCGAGGTGCTGGGCAACCAGCGCTTGATAGAGCTTCGACGCTTCCTGATGCTTGCCGAGCCTCCCGAGCGACCGGGCCAGACCCAATCGGCAATCATTCTGCAGTGGGCCGTTGGGAAACCGCTTGAGTGCCCGGCGAAACCGATCCGCCGCTTCGGCCGCGTTGTCCTCGCCCAGGGCGATTTCGCCCAGGTAGGGCAGCACGTAGGCCCCCAGCGCGTCGTCCGGATGCTTCTGGTCGAACGCTTCAAGATCGCGCCGGGCCTCTTGGAACTGCCCTGCCAAATAGGCCGCTTCGCCGAGGCGGAAGCGCGCCGCTCGGGCATAGGGGCCCTCGGGCACGCGACGCAGGTACTCGGCAAACTGCTTTGCGGCCCGCTCCGGCCGACCCTGCTGCGACAGGGCCTCGCCCATGAAGAAGACGCTCTGCTCGGCCTTCGGATGCTTGGGGAACCGCTGCAAGTAGGTACCGAACGCTTCGGCAGCGAGTTCCCATCGCCGGCGAGCGTAGTGGCCGGCGGCCACTTCGTACTGGTCCTCGGCCTCGTCGCCCGACGCGTGTGGCGGCAGGGCAACGAGCAGAAGGATCAGCGGAGCGAGAACGAATCGGCCTATGGGCGGAAACATGGGTCTTCCGACGGTTGCACAGGGAATCCGAGTATCCGTAG
>CAZWWC010000137.1:2065-10268 GCA_964637625.1 uncultured Planctomycetaceae bacterium | reverse complement strand
ACTCGACCGACACGCCTTGGACGACCGGCCCGTGCCTGGCGCTGAGCGACGAGCGCCCCTTGAGCGAAGACCTGCTCCACTACACACCCAAGGGCGGCCGGACCGAGCTGCCGGTCACCACCGCCATCAACGTCGCCCACGAGAAGAGCGAAAGGGAGATTGAGCGAAAGCTCAAGGTCCACTCGCCCGCCCGGCACGTTTGGTTGGACCTGGTTACCCTTGAAGGCAAGCTGCAACTGCGCAATTTCGAAAAGCGTGACGTTCACATCGTCATCACCAACCCCGTGCCCGGCAAGACCATCGAGGCCACCGACGGGGGTGCCATCTCCGTCGATCCGACGAAACTGAAGCTTTTGGAGCGATGCGGCTCGGTCGGCTGGGATGTTGCCCTGAAGGCCGGTGAGAAGAAAACGCTGACCTATCAGTACGAGCGCTATGTTCCGTCGCATTGAGGAGTTGACGACCGCCTCGTTGCGGCCGATACTTGGGTAGCAAGGGCGGATTTCGACGAGCTCAGTCGACTCGCTCGTCCGCCCTTAATTTTGGGCCGGGTGCCTGGGTCATAGCGCAGCGGTGGCCCAGCGCCCGAGCGTGATGTGTTCGGGCCCTCCGGAGTCAAATCATGGCAGCAACGAGAATCCTGACCGTCGAAGACGATCCGGCGATCCGACGTGGGATCGTCGACTCGCTTCAGTTCGCCGGCTACGAGGTGCTCGAAGCGGCCGACGGACCGCAAGGTCTCCAGATGGCCCTGCGGTGCGAGTACGACCTGCTGCTGTTGGACCTGATCCTGCCGGAGCCGGACGGTTTTGAAATCCTCCGGCAACTCCGCCGCGATCGCCCGACCCTGCCGGTGATTGTTCTCACGGCGCGGGGTGAAGAGACCGACCGCGTGCGAGGGCTGTGCGAGGGGGCCGACGATTACGTGGTCAAGCCGTTTGGCGTCAAGGAGCTGTTGGCGCGGGTCGAGGCCGTGTTGCGTCGTTCGCCCGAGCGACCCGAGCCGATCACGTCGGTCGACATTCCCGGCGGGCAAGTCGACCTCGGCCGGCGCGAAGTCCGTTTCGACGACGGGCGCCGGGCCGAATTGTCCGAGCGGGAGGTCGATCTGTTGCGCTACCTGGCGGCCCATCGTGGGCGCGCCATTGATCGCGACGAACTTCTGGCCAACGTCTGGCGGATTCCTCCTCGCGGACTGAGCACGCGCACGATCGACATGCACGTGGCGCGGCTGCGTGAGAAGCTCGAGGACGACCCGGCCCGACCGGCCGTCATCCTCACGGTCCGCGGCAAGGGCTACATGTTCGCCCGGCCGGAGGTGGCCGACGGTGAGAAGAACCCGGAAACGAATTCGGCCGAACCATGAAACGTCCTCGCTCCATCTGGATAGCCTTTGCCGTCTGCCTGGCGGTCGTCTTGGCGGCCATGGCGCGAATCAGCGAGATGGCGTTTCGCCTTCACCAGGCCGAACAGACGGCGCAGAATCAGGCTGCACTCGAGGAAAACGTGCGTTTGGCCCTCTGGCGGATCGACTCGGCGTTGACGCCCTTGTTGATTCAAGAGAGCATGCGTCCGCAGACGAGCTACCTTCGGCTCGTGCCGGCTGCGCCGTCGTCGCCCGATGATCCGGTGCAACTGGTCATCGAGCGGTTCCAGTTCGAGCCGGACGGCCGATTACAGCATTCGCCGCCGCTTTCCGGCAAGCCGTCACCGCTCGGATCGGCCATCGGCCGCGATGAGCTGGCGGCGCAGTTGCCCGCGGAGAAATCGAGTTCCAAGTGGATCAATCCGGCACTGGTGCAAGACAATCGCCGCTCTCAGCCGTCGCTTTCTCGGGCGATGAACGAATGGAACGCACGGAGCCAGGCGATCATGTCGAATCAGAACTCGGCCATCGCACAGCAGCGCATGAATTCGCCCGCCCCAATAGCCGCTCCGGTCGATTGGGGCAGCGTCGTGATGCGCCCGCTCTGGCTGGACGACCACCTGGTTTTGGCGCGTCGTGTGATGCTGCCCCAGGGGGAATGTATCCAGGGTTGCCTCGTCGATTGGCCGGCACTCAGGCCGTGGCTGCTCGATCGCGTCACGGATCTCCTGCCCCATGCCTCGCTACGGCCCGCGACGCTGCCCTCCAAGCCGAACGCGTCGCGCATGCTCGCCTCAATGCCCATCGAACTGGAACCGGGACGTTTCGCCCGGGCGGAGGCCGCTTCGGGCCCATTGCCCATCGTGCCGACGCTGTGTCTGGCCTGGGCCGGCGTGCTGACGGCGGCCGTGGCCGTGGCGATACTCCTTTGGGGCGTCGTTCGGCTCAGCGACCGCCGGGCGGCATTCGTTTCGGCAGTGACCCATGAGCTGCGCACCCCGCTGACCACGCTGCGCATGTACGCCGAGATGCTCGCCGAGGGCATGGTCGCCCAGCCCGAGAAGCGGCAGCACTATTTCGACACGCTCCGCACGGAAGCCGACCGGCTGGGCCATCTGGTCGACAACGTCCTGGCCTATGCACGGCTCGAACGCCATCGCGGCGGAGGCCAATTGGAAAGACGCACCGTCGGAGATCTGCTCGCGGAGGTGCAAGATCGGTTGGCCGGGCGGGCCGCCCAGGCCGGGATGCAGTTGGTCGTCAAGGCCGAAGACCCGCCGACAGCGTGTGTGTTGCGCGTCAATCCCTCTTCGTTTGATCAAATCCTCTTCAATCTGGTAGACAACGCCTGCAAATATGCCGCGACGGCCGCCGACCGGCGGATTCACCTGACCGTCGAGCGGGTTGGTGGCCATGCGTTCTTTCGCCTGCGCGATCACGGGCCCGGCGTGGACGCTTCGGCCCGGCGACGCCTCTTTCGCCCCTTCGCGAAGTCGGCCTCGGAGGCGGCCCATTCGGCTCCCGGCGTGGGGCTTGGCTTGGCGCTCTGCCGGCGTCTGGCCCGGGACATGGGCGGGAAACTTGATTTCGATGCCCAGGCGCGCGACGGCGCTGCATTCGTTCTGCGATTGCCGCTGGCCGCCCCGGATAGCGAGAACTGAGAACGTTTCTAAGGTCAGCTTACCGGGTGCCCCGGGCCTGTTTTGCCGATTGGAACCCGTCTTTGGGGTTATTCATGCCCTCCACCGGCCAGGTCAGTGCCGGCTTCCGCTCGGACGCCGGCTTGACACCCCAGCTTTGGGCCGGTATTCTTACTAGATTACGTGTTTCGGTAAGTTGTGATCACGAAAAAGTTTCGGGCATCCGACACCCGATTCGTTCGGGCGAGGGATGGCTTGAGTGTGGGAGTTTTTGCTTCCGCTGGACGGGCTGGGCCAGACGGCCTAGCCCGCACGGTCGACCGCCAACACCCTAGCCGATCGACAGCGTGTGCCGTGGCCCGAAACGGGGTGGGTGATTGCGCGCGCTGAATCAACAAACTTGGTCGGCTCAACAGACACACTATCGAGGATTGCCGCTTGCTGGTAGCCGTCGCTCAATGGGAAAAGCGAGATATCGATGAATCCAAGTGAAGTGTTGCGGATCGTCGACGCGATACACCGCGACAAAAACATCGATAAGTCCATCGTCTTCGACGGCATCGAAGCGGCCTTGCTCTCGGCCGCCAAGAGACATTACGGCGACGAGGACGACATCACCATCGAGATCGATCGCGAGACCGGCCAAATCACTGGAATCCACAACGGCGAGATCATGACGCCCGAGGATATCGCCGAGCGCATCGGAGCGCAAACGGCCAAGCAGGTCATGATCCAGAAGATTCGCGAAGCCGAACGCGACACGTTATTCGACGAATACAACGAACTCCGAGATCAGATGGTGACCGGCGTCATTCAGCGATACGAAGGAGGCGCCGCCACCGTGTCGCTGGGTAATATCGAGGCCATCCTTCCCCGCAGTGAGCAAATACCCGGCGAAACCCTCCATTCCAACGAGAGGGTCCGAGCCGTGGTGTGTGACGTGCGGAAGGCGGGCAGCCGGGTAAAAATCATCCTCAGCAGAACCCGACATCATCTGGTTAGCCGCCTCTTCGAACAGGAAATCCCCGAGATTGCCGACGGGGTCATCCAGATTAGGGCCATTGCGCGAGAGCCCGGCTACCGTACGAAAATTGCCGTCAGCAGCTCCGATCAACGCGTCGACAGCGTCGGCGCGTGTGTCGGTGTTCGAGGCAACCGAATCAAGAACATCGTCGACGAACTGGCGGGCGAACGAATCGACATCGTTCGCCACAACGACGATATGCAAGCGCTGATCCCCAACGCGCTCCAACCGGCCGAAGTCGAGGAAGTCATCCTCTGTCAGATGTTCGGTCGGGCGATTGTGCTCGTGCGCGAGGATCAGCTCTCGCTGGCCATCGGCCGGCGAGGCCAGAACGTTCGCCTGGCCAGCAAGCTATGCGTTTGGGACATCGAAATCATGACTCGGGAGGAACTCGACGAACAAATCGAACAGGCCGTGCTCGGTTTTGCGGAGTTGGACGGCGTGGACGATGAATTGGCGGAGAAACTCGTCGGCGAGGGCTTTCTGTCCTACGACGATCTCTCGGTCATCGAACCCGACGTTTTGAGCGAGATGGGCGGGGGCCTTAGTGAAGAACAGGTGGATTATATCGTCGGGCAGGCGGAGACCAGAGCGCTCGAAGCGGAAAAGGTCGCCGCCGAGCAGCGCCGGCTCCAACGCGAGCAGCAACGCCAGGAAGCTGCCGAAGCCCAGAGCGATGAGGCGGAAGCTGCCGAGGCGGAAGCTGCCGAGGTGGAAGCTGCCGAGGCGGAAGCTGCCGAGGCGGAAGCCAATGAGGCGGAAACGACCGATCTGCAAGCCGCCGAATTCGTGGAGGACGAGGTCCTCGACGCGGTGGGTTCGGAACTCGAAGCAACGGCGACCGTCGAGGACGTGGCTCCGGCCGGCGAGGAGGACGAGGTCCTCGACGCGGTGGGCTCGGAACTCGAAGCGACGGCGACCGCCGAGGACGTGGCTCCGGCCGGCGAGGAGGACGAGGTCCTCGACGCGGTGGGCTCGGAACTCGAAGCGACGGCGACCGCCGAGGACGTGGCTCCGGCCGGCGAGGAGGACGAATCGGTTGAAATCATGTCGGAAGAAACTGCGGAGGAAGAAGTCTCTTCCAGCGAAGAGAACCTCACCGACAAAGCACAGCATCCGGAGTGATTCGGGAGAGGTGCCTATGTAACGGAAGCGTTTTGAAAATAGGTCGCTAGGCAGGCAGATTCTGCTGGGGCGACATTGAAAGGAAGAGTTGCGTTGCCCGTTCGCATTTACGCCTTGGCCAAGCAACTGAGGCTCGACAGCAAGACACTCGCTGACATTTGCAAAGCAGCGGGTGTTACGGGTAAGGGGTCTGCGCTTGCGAGTTTGACCGAAGAAGAGGTCGAGAAGGTCCAGGCTTATATCAGTGGTGGAGGCAGGGCCGCCGCCGCACCCTCCCGAACCACTCAAACGCTCGCGCCGCAAAGGCCCAGAACACTCCCCTCGGACAAAACGGAAGCGCTGCGGCGCGAAGACTACCTGGGGCCAGGCGGAGCGGCTGCTGCAGGCAGGGTCCCCGTTCTGCCGACGAAAGAAGCCAAACCATCACAAGAGGCCAAGGAAGATCTTCCCGACCAGCTCGCGACGGTCGCCGAATCGCCGGTTCCCGGCTTGGCAGACGAGCAGTTCAAACCCGGCGAAGAACCCTCGACCGCGGTCTCCCCGGAATCGATACCCACGGCTCTCCCAAGAAAGCCTTCTCGCACACCTGCCAAGACGCCTCCAGCGAAGGCGGGGCCCACGATCAAGCTGGCGCCGATCCCGACCGCCGGGCCGCCTCCGGCAGCAGCGAAGTTGCAAGAGCCGGCCGCGCAGAAGCCGGAAATCCGGCTGCCCCCCGATGCGATTCGCGCGGGTCGTGTGGGAGACAAACCGCTTGCAAGGCATATCGAGGAACAAGAGAAAGAACGCAAAGCAGCCAGGAAAAAAGCCGCTGCCAAAGACGCACTTCCTGATGAGCCTTCACGAGTATTGACACCTGTCGGCGGACGAGGCCGACGCGGCAAGGGGCGCGGCACTACCCCGGAAATCACAGGCAAAGAAGGCATCACTCTGGGCGGGCGCGAACAACGTCAACTGAAACGCAAACGGACAACCGTGCGCCGCCGCAAAACCGATGACGAAGAAGAAGCGAAGACTCCACGCCGCACGGTCAGGCGTATTCGGCGGATCGGCACGAACACGGCCGCCCCGCGAAAGCACAACGTCGTCTTGGAAATGCCTTGCACGGTGCGGACATTCTCGGAAACGGTCGGTGTGTCCGCAAACCAGGTTCTCGGCAAACTGCTTGCCATGGGCGTCGGGGCTGGCGTGAACATCAACGCAGGACTCGAAATGGAAACGGCGGAGCTTCTGGCTGTCGAATTCGGCGTCGACGTCGATCTCCGCCGGCCGGTCGACGTCGAAGAGCGAGTGTTGGCCGCGGTCGAGCAGGAAGAAGACGATCCGGTAACGCTCAAGCCACGACCACCGGTCATCACGTTCCTCGGTCACGTCGACCACGGAAAAACGTCCCTGCTGGATCGCATCATCGGTATCGACGTCGTCTCCGGGGAAAAGGGTGGTATTACCCAATACATTCGCGCTTACGAAATCGAGAAGGACGGTCACCCGATTGCTTTCGTCGATACGCCGGGCCACGAGGCGTTCACGAAGATGCGTGCCCGGGGCGCCAACGTGACCGATATTGCCGTCCTGGTCGTGGCCGCCGACGACGGGATCATGCCTCAGACGGAAGAAGCCATCAGCCATGCTCGGGCGGCCGAGGTTCCCATCGTGGTTGCTTTGAACAAAATTGATCTTCCCGACGTCGATCCGCAACGCGTCTACGAGCAATTGGCGGCAAACGAGCTGCTGCCCAGCGAGTGGGGTGGCGACACGGAAGTCATCAAGACGAGCGCCACCACGGGCGAAGGGGTGGACGAATTGCTCGACACGTTGCTGACCGTGGCCGAGTTGCACGAATACAAAGCCAATCCGGACCGACCCGGCTGCGGCACTTGCCTGGAAGCTTCGCTGCACGAGGGTCTGGGCGTCGTGGCCAAGGTGCTGGTTGCCAAGGGCACGCTTCGCGTTGGGGACGTGGTTGTTTGTGGGACCGCGTATGGTCGGGTCAAGGCGATGTTCGACACGCTCGACTCGAACCGGCGCCATTCGGAAGCCGGCCCTTCCATGCCCGTCAACCTGACGGGCTTCAGCGAGGCTCCCGCGGCGGGTGACCGCTTCCACGTGGTGCCGGAAATTACCCAAGCACGGGGGATCGCCCAGCAGCGAGCCAGCGAAGCCCGCCAGCAGTCTCTTGTCGGAACGCAAACGCACGTGACGCTCGAGAACCTCTTCGAGCGGCTTGGCCAGGATGAAGTCCAAACGCTCAACATCATCCTGCGCGTGGATGTCCGCGGCTCGATCGAAGCGATCGAAAAGGAGCTGACCAAGCTTGAACATCCGGAGGTGCAGCTGAGAATCTTGCAGGCGATGGTGGGCGGCATCACCGAGGCCGACGTTCACCTGGCCGATGCCTCGGACGCCGTGATCATCGGGTTCAACGTCGTGCCCGACGAAAGCGCTCGAGTGTTGGCCGACAGGTGCGGCGTTCAGATTCGCCGCTACGACATCATCTACCAAGTCGCCGACGATCTCAAGGCTGCCCTGGAAGGCATGCTCAAACCGGAACAACGGGAAACCGAGCTGGGACGCGCCCTGGTCCAGCGGCTTTTTCAGATCAGCCGCCTGGGTACCATCGCCGGTTGCCGGGTTTTGACGGGCAACCTGCAGCGCGACTCGCGGGCTCGTTTGATTCGCGAGAACCGCGTGATCGGTGAGTATGCCGTCGATTCGCTCAAGCGGGAAAAGGACGATGCCCGCGAAGTCCGCGAAGGCCTTGAGTGCGGCATCAAACTGCACGGATTCAATGATCTGAAAGAGGGAGATATACTCGAGGTGTTCAAGGTCGAGGAAGTGGCTCGAACCTTCTGATGAGAATTGCAGCATGCCTTCGCGACGTGTTGAAAAAGCTGCCGAAGCGGTACGAGAAGTCGTCAGTTGGGCCATCCTGACGGAGTTGAACGACCCCCGGGTCAAAGACGTCACCGTGACCTACGTCGAGATGTCGGGGGATCTGCGTCAAGCCAAGGTTCATGTGTCGATCATGGGCGACGAGGCGAAGCAGAA
>CAZWWC010000137.1:0-1965 GCA_964637625.1 uncultured Planctomycetaceae bacterium | reverse complement strand
AGTGCTGAAGAAGCATTACAAGCCGGTTCCGGCCAGTGCCGAACGTCCGGTTTTGGAGCATTTGGTGTTTGCGTGTCTTCTCGAAAACACGCAGTACAACGTGGCCGAGGAGGCGTTCGCCACGATCGTAGAGGAGTACTTTGATTGGAACGAAATCCGGGTCAGTTCCATCCGCGAACTGACCGAAACGATGGCTCGGCTGCCTGATCCCCCGACGGCCGCAAACCGCCTCAAGCAAGTCTTGCAGCACGTATTCGAAGCAAGCTACTCGTTCGATCTGGAGGGGCTTCGAAAGAAGAATCTCGGCCCCGCCGCCGAGGCACTGAAAAAAATCGAAGGCACGACTCGTTTCGCGATTTCCTACGTGGTGCAGGCTGCCCTCGGAGGCCATTCGATTCCGCTGGACTCCGGTGCCCTGGAAATCATGCGGATCGTCGGGCTGGCCACCGAAGAAGAAATCGCGGGCGGTTCCGTCTCGGGCCTGGAGCGAGCCATTCCGAAGAGCAAAGGCATCGAGTTCGGGTCGCTGCTCCATCAACTGGGTGCCGACTTCATCGCTAGTCCCTTCGCCGCCGAACTGAGAAACAAGCTGCTGGAAATCGAGCCGGCGGCCAAGACTCGGTGGCCGAAACGTCGCACTGGAAGAATCACGGCCGTCGAAAAGGCGGAAGAAGCCAAGAAGGTTGTCGGCGAGGCCAAACCGGGGAAGAAAAGAAGGAAAAGCCCGGCGTCGGCCGAGAAAGAGGCCAAAGCGGTCTCGACAAAGCGAAAGAAGACGGCTAGCGCCGCCAAGAAAGCGCCTCCGAAGAAGAAAACCACTACGAAGAAGACGACTTCGACAAAGCGAAAGACGGCTTCCTCCAAAAGCAAGCCGCGCAGCGAGTCGACCGGCAGAAAGAGAACGTCCAGCGGCCTCTCCAAACGCAAGCCTCGTTGAGTCGGAGACCCGGCGATGTTTGGGGATGTCCGCGGTTCCAGGCGGTCTCTGCGTAGAAACGGCAAATTGGCTGCCACTGCTGGACTTCGAAGAGCTCAGTCGAGTCGCCGCTCCGAGGGTGTCCGGGAATTCCGTTGCCATCCCGGCGCGCCGGGAAAGCAGTGCTGGGCGGCTACACGGCCGACACTGCTTGCCGGTGGCAAGCAGTGGCACACGTTTCGCGTTCTGATCGGCATCGCGATATTGCTGCCGATCGGTCCGCTCTCCGCCGGAGAGCCCGGGACTTCGCCTGCGGAGACTCCTTCCGCGACGCCGCGCGGCGAGCGGCTGCTGCTGGACGATCTTCCCGAGCCGCTTGTGCCGCGAACACCTCGGACCGAAGCGGACGAGGACCATCTGCACGCCTTGGCCCATTTCTCGGCCGGCCGCGCCTTTCACCAGCGCAAGCAGTACGCCAAGGCAATCCGCCACTATCAGCGTGCGTGGCGTTACGATCCTTCGGCCCGCGACGTGGTCTGGCCCATCGTGGCACTGGCCGAGCGGCTCAAGTGGAACGGCGTCCGAGATCGTTATCTGCTGAAGGCGGCCAAGCTGGATCCCGACTCGCTCGATCCGGCGGATCTCCTCGAGTTGGTCGAGCTTGTTTCCAACGAGGACGAGGTCCGCCCGCTCACCCAACTCTTCGAGAAGGTGCTCGCCGATCGCAAGGACAAGGACAAAACCCCTTTGGATATCGCGCTCCGGTGGCGTCTGGCCGAGATCTACGTCGCCGGCGAGGATTACGGCAAGGCGGCCGACGCGGCCAAGGGCGTGCTCGATGCGCTGGAGCATCCCGAGCGGTTTGGGCTTCGGCGGGCGAAGCTCAAGGACTTGTTCGGTCTACCTCATCCACCCTATTGGCTTTTCGGCGAGTACTATCTGTTGGCCGATCGCCTGGCGGAAGCGGAAGCCACCTTTGGAAAGGCCCATCAGAAGAAACCCAACGCCGGGTTGCTCCACTTCCAACTGGCCCGCATCGAGTTGAAGCG
>CAZWWC010000136.1:0-10367 GCA_964637625.1 uncultured Planctomycetaceae bacterium | reverse complement strand
CACAGCGAAGGATCTGCGCAGCGAAGAATCTCCTTGGACAATCGAGATCCTTCGCTACGCTCAGGATGACCTGCTGCGGAATCAGCCGGCCAAACTTGGAACCACTGATATTGGCATTTCCATCACGTGCCGAACAGGTCTCGGGCTCTCTGCTTGCCTGCGGTGGTCTTCAACGTGCTGCGAAGCGCGATTTCCAGCTTGTCGAGATCACCACGCGATTGTTCTGCGGTCAGTATTGATAATGTAGCAGCATCGCAGAGAAGTTTGAACTCGATCCAGTGACGCTCCTCCCCGGCGTCGTAACCGGCAATGACTTCACAGATTCGCCCGGCGGTTTGTTCATCAAAACCAACTCGGCTTAGTGCCTGCGTCACCTCGGGCAGTTTGGCGGAGCGATCGCCTACGGTGGCCGGATCAAGATCGGAACGTTCGGTCGAGCGTTTCTTCGGTTCGATGAACAGCGACGCCGCCAGCACGATCCTGGCATCACAGGGCTCTTTGGCCAGAAGCTCCCAGGCATGTTGAAACACCAGCATGGCTTGCTCCGCTCGGGCGGTATCGGCCCCAAACATCCGCTCGGCCGCATCGAGCAAGCGTTTGCCCGACGCGCCGGTCGGATCGGTCGCCGTGGGCTTGCGACCGGGAGCCACACCCAAGCACTGCTCGGCATAGCCGCACCAATCCGCGCAGTCCAGCGCGATTTTGGGATTTCGAAAAGCGTGGCCGCACTTTCCGCAACGGCCGCGAGTCTCGTCCCTGAAGAACTCAACCGCCGATCCACACCTCGGACAAGCGATCTGGTAGACCGCGTCTCCCTTCCAATACCGCCTGTCTTGACCCGGGCAACGCATCAGTTACAATCCAAGATAAGGGGGTCGGGTGCGATCCTCAATGGCTAAGCGGCACACGACCGGCGCCGCTAAAGTATAACGCCGACGGCAAGCGTCCACAGGGAATCGAGAAGCGGCGGCTACGGCCAGTCCCACCCAACCGTCGGCTCTCGGATCATCCATCCGTTGGTGATTTGCCCCCCAAAGATAAGGAGGTTTCCTACTGGAAATAGTTTGCTGAGTCTGTCATGCTTGACATTCTCAGAATTGTCCAATATTGTAAGGTGACATTCCGGCCAAGTGAAGCGGGCCGTAAGTTAGGTAGAGAGATAAGTTTAGCGACAGGTCTTGTTTTTGTTTTGGCTTACCCAAATCGCCAAGATGAGTCTTTCTGAATTTTACATCCTTCCCAGCTTCCGGCTGATCGCCAGATGACTTCGGTCGGCTGAGTAGTCAAGTTGAGGGAACCACGTGTTGCCCGAGGCGATTTTCCCACGTGTCACCGTCAAGTGGAACGGCAGTTTCAGTAGTCCCAAGTTTGGCTGGCTGACACCGCAGCAGGTCATCCTGAGCGTAGCGAAGGATCTCGATCCCGGCGCGCCGGGAAGGAGATTCTTCGCTACGTAGATCCTTCGCTGTGCTCAGGATGACAATGCCGGGTCTCAATGGAACTTGAAACTACTGAATTTGATGATTCTCGGCGCAGCGAGGACTCCACTGGACCCGTCGAACCCGGATCTCGTAGTGCCCTGCCCGCTTCACGTTCCTCCAATGCTGATTGGCAACCCTTGATCGATTGCAACCGCCCTCTTGCGTCTCCCGTTTCTCGTATCTGCAGCTTGCGGGATCGAGCGGATGAAGTTCGCTATTGTAGGTAAAGGTGGCGTGGGCAAGACCACGCTTGCGGCCGTTCTTGCACGGCGTCTGGCCGACCGGGCCCGGCGGGTGATCGCCGTCGACGCGGATCCCGACGGCAATCTCGCCTCCGCCTTGGGGGTCGCCGAGGACGTTCAGCCGGAACCGATCGCCCATATGCGCCAGCTCATCCTCGAGCGGACCGATGCCATCGACGAAGGGATGGGGTTGATGTTCAAGCTCAATCCGAAGGTCGACGATCTGCCCGATCGGTTTTCGGTCGACGCCGACGGAGTAAGACTCCTGGTCATGGGAACCGTGGAGTCGGGCGGAAAGGGATGTATGTGCCCGGAGGGAGCCGTGCTCAAAGCGCTCCTGCAACACCTGCTGTTGCGCGTGGACGACGACGTCATTCTGGACATGGAGGCCGGGCTGGAGCACATGGGTCGCGCGTCGGCCAAGGGAGTCGATGCCTTGATCGCCGTTGTGGAGCCGGGGTTGAGGAGTGTTCACACGGCCAGACGAGTCGGAGAGTTGGCAAGCGATATTGGCATCGGCCGCACATTGGTCGTCATAAACCGGGTTCGCAACCCGGAAGACCGCGAGGTTCTCTCGCGCGCCCTGGCCGGCCAGGAGATTATTGGGGTGCTTCCTTACTGCGAGGAGCTGGTCCGCGCCGATCTCGAGGGGCGTACGGTTTTCGTCGAAGATCGCGACTTTGGCGCGGCGGTCGACGCGGTGGGGGAGAAGTTGGAGAGAATGCTGGAGCATGTATAGGAATATGTATGAGAACATGACTGCGCTACTTGAGGGGATGGTAATTTCAGTAGTTCCAAGTTTGGCTGGCTGATACCGCAGCAGGTCATCCTGAGCGTAGCGAAGGATCTCGATCCCGGCGCGCCGGGAAGGAGATTCTTCGCTGCGCAGATCCTTCGCTGCGCAGATCCTTCGCTGTGCTCAGGATGACCATGCCGGGCCTCAATAGAACTTGGAACGACTGACTTTCAACAAGGAAACGATACATGGCTGAGGTCAAGGCTGAGAAGAAGCAGCGTTCGGTCGATCCCGCTTCACTGGAGATGCTCCAGGTCGCTACCCGGGTCGGGGTGCCGACGGTATGGGATCGCCTCGATGCCCAGAAGGCGCAGTGCCGTTTCGGCCGCGAGGGCCTTTGCTGCCGCAATTGTTTCATGGGCCCCTGCCGGGTGAATCCGGGCGGCAAGGGGGGGCTCCCGGCGCCCGAGGCGGCCGAGAAACACGCGGGCCGCGGGCTTCAGGAGGTCTGTCGGGCGGTGGGGATCCCGCCGGTTCTCCACGCGGGAAGTTGCGTGGACAAGACGCGGATCCTCACGGCCCGTGCCGAAATGGCCGCCGAAGACGGAATCGGCGACTCCTTCGACAAGCTGCCCGTGGCCGGAGCGGCTCCCGAGTGGATGAGCGAGAAGGCCATTGCCATTGGAATGTACTTCGTGGCCAGCGGCATCTCGGTGGTGATCGGCCAACCGCTACCGGTTGAAGGGAGCGACTTCGTGGTTGAGTTCCTCACGAGAACCCTGGAAGACCATTTCGGCGCCACGTGGGCGTTCGAGGCCGACCCGGTGAAGGCCGCCTACATGATGATCGACCACATTGACCGCAAGCGAGCGGACCTTGGGCTTCCGCCGCCGATGTATGAAGTGCCCTACGCCCCGAAGACGGCATCGCAGAGCGCCCGCGCGGCGCGCCCGATGCCGGTGGGCGAAGCGATCGGCTCCGCCGTCGGCAGTTGCCCCGGCCCGGCGAGGATCGAAGACTGAAAACGTGTTTTGAAAACGGTGCCACTGCTGGCTTGCCCAGCAGTGCGAAGCGAATTTCCCGGGAAAAACACTGCTGGGCAAGCCAGCAGTGGCACCCTTTGGAAGAACTACAACCATTTTCAAAACACGTTCCGACAAGCAAATACGGCCCGCAAGGTTGTGACCAGAAGATGATAACCCCCAGTGGAGAGTGTTCTCATGTCAAAGCAGGTTTTTACGCAGGTGATTCGAGGCGCGCACGAATGGGTGAGCCAGGCCGAGGAGGGCCTGGAGAAAGCAATCGCCCAGTACGGTCCCGACCAACCGATCGGCTGGGGGAATCAGACCTCCTACTGCCTGCCGATGTCTTTCGCCCTGATGGGACTCGAAGTCAAGAAGTTGGGTGATCTCCAGCCGCAGGTCGCCCATGCCCGGGAGCTGCTTCGCCCGATACCGACGGACGACATGTGGCTTCCCTACCTGGGCCATGGGCTGGACGCCGGCGCGGCGAGCATGCTCGCTACCGAGGCGATGGTCGCCTTGCGAACCTGCAACGGGTATCAAACTCCACCCGGCTGGCAGGGATTCATCTCCGACACGATCATGCGCGAGCTGGGCATCCAACTCGTCGACGGTCGAATGCCGGGATTCGCATTGATCCTCGGCCCGGCGCCCACGACGGAGATCGCCGTCAGGACGGTGCGCGATCTCCAGAGCCGCAGCATTCTTACGTTTCTTTGCGCCAACCGCGAGGGCCACACCGCGCGGGAACAGATGGTCGAGGGCGGCGTGTTCAAGGAAGACGCGCCGCTGCAAGAATGCTGGGACCTGTACGTCGTGCCCGTCGGCCCCGATTCGATCGACAGCATCTATGTTTTGAATTGGTCGATCCGCAGCGCCTTAACGTTCGGAAATCACAAACGGGGCCAGTCGCGGGCATGTCTGGACTATACGAAAGCACGTATCCACGCGTTCGGGATCACGTTCGGCGAGATTCCCGACGACTGGTATTCCCTGGGTGCCGGCGCGATCCTGATGGGCTACCCGGTCGTCTCCGACTCGGATACGACTCCCGAGATTCGTCCCACCGGTGTCACCATCCGCGAGGAAATCGTGGTTCAAACCGACGCCGAGCAGATCGTGCCGACCTGCATCGATACCCGGGCCGTGAAGGTGAAGATCGAAAAGATCGACATTCCCGTCGGCTACGCGGCGGCCTTCGAGGGTGAACGGGTCCGCAAGGACGACATGCACGTCCAGTTCGGATACAAGTACTCCAGTGCCGTCGAGTACGTCCACATGGTCGACGGCGACAAGGTCAAGGACAACGACATCCAGGTGGAGGGACCCGACATCGATTCGATCGAGGAGGGCGGCGCGCTGCCGCTTGCGATCGAAGTCCTCGTCGCGGGCCGCAAGATGCAAACCGATTTCGAGGGGATCCTCGAACGTCAGATCCACCGCTGGCTCAGCAACGCCATGGGATTCATGCACACCGGCCAGCGCGACCAGATCTGGTGCCGCATCAGCAAAAAGGCCTTCGCGGCCGGAATGCGGCTTGAGCACCTGGGAACGATCCTTTACGCCAAGTTGCACGACGAATACGGCGGCATCGTCGACAAGGTGGCCGTGCGCATCAGCACCGTGCCCGAGTCGGTCGACGCCAAGGTCAAGGAGGCCGTTGAGGCCTTCCACCTCCGCGACGACCGCATCGCCGACATGACTGATGAGTCGGTCGACACCTTCTACAGTTGCACGATCTGCCAGAGCTACGCTCCGGACCACGTGTGCGTGATCACGCCGCAGCGCCTCGGGCTCTGCGGAGCCTACAACTGGCTCGACGGCCGGGCGAACTTCGAGATCAATCCGACGGGCCCCAACCAGCCCATCGCCAAAGGCCGCACCATCGACCACGTCCTGGGCGAATGGGAAGGCGTCAACAAGTTCGTCTACCAGTTTTCCAACCACAAGGTCGAGCGGTTCTGCGCGTA
This sequence comes from uncultured Planctomycetaceae bacterium, assembly GCA_964637625.1. Lineage (GTDB taxonomy): Bacteria > Planctomycetota > Planctomycetia > Pirellulales > Thermoguttaceae > UBA11386. The sequence goes on along the minus strand of CAZWWC010000136.1, from coordinate 4,916 downwards.
CAGCCTGCTCGAGGCGCCGATGACCAGTTGTGGCTGCTTCGAGTGCATCGTGGCGATACTTCCGCTGGCTAACGGCGTGATGGTCGTCAACCGTGAATACTCCGGCTTGACTCCCTGCGGCATGACCTTCGGCGATTTGGCTTCGGTCACCGGTGGCGGGGCGCAGACGCCCGGCTTCGTGGGCGTCGGTCGACTTTACCTTTCCAGCCCCAAGTTCCTCTCGGCCGACGGCGGCGCCAAGCGGCTTGTCTGGATGCCCAAGTCCCTGCTCGAGGACGTCCGGGAGCGTCTGCAGAAGGAAGCAGAGCGGATCGGCGAGCCCGACCTGTTGGAAAAGATCGCCACCGAAGAGGACGCCTCGACCGAAGAGGAAGTGGCAGAACACCTGGCCAAGGTAGGTCATCCTGCCACGGGGTTGGAGATGATGATCTCCTGACATCTGAATTCCGAGGATAGGGCGATTGGACCGGGAACACGGAAAATGCCGAGTTTCCGGCGGTCGCGCTGTGCACTTTGGAGCTTCGGGAGCCCAGAGCGTCGAGTAGCGGAGCCCGCCGTTGCCCTGCGCGACCCGTTTTTTTACGCCCCAGGCGGTCGGGAGCCGGTTGAAGCCGTCTATTATCTTTGGTATTCTTTGTTTTTCTGACCCTCAGCAGTTTCAAGTTCTATTGAGCCCCGGCGTTGTCATTCCGAGCGCAGCGAAGAATCTCCTTGACCATCGAGATCCTTCGCTACGCTCAGGATGACCTGCTGCTACGCTCAGGATGACCTGCTGCTATGCTCAGGATGACCTGCTGCTACGCTCAGGATGACCCGCTGAGGTGTCAGCCGGCCAAACTTGGAACTACTGAAATTCGACGTCAGTGAACAGCTCAATAATGCGAAAGGACAAACGATGGCTCTTTCAGGCCTTGAGATCTACAAACAACTGCCGAAGACCAACTGCAAGGATTGCGGTTTTCCCACGTGCCTGGCCTTTGCCATGAAGATGGCTACCAAACAGGTCTCGCTGGACGCGTGTCCGCACGTCACCGACGAGGGCAAGGCGGCACTCGAGTCGGCCTCCCGCCCGCCCATTCAACTCGTGACCATCGGCACCGATGAGCACGAGATCAAGATCGGCAACGAGACGCAACTCTTCCGCCACGAGGAAAAGTTCCACCGCCCCACGGCCATCGCCGTCACGGTCTCCGACACGTTGGACGAAGCGGCGATCGCCGAGCGGGCCGAAACCATCGGAAAGCTGGTTATGGAGCGGGTCGGCACCCAGGTGAGCGTCGATCTGGTGGCCGTGGACAACCAGTCGGGCGATCCGGCCCGCTTTGCCTCGGCGGCAAAACTCGCCGCGGAGAAGTCCGGCCTGCCCTGCGTCTTGATGTCGGCCACGGCCGCGAATCTCAAGAAAGCGGCCGAAGCCGTCTCGGGACAGAAACCGCTTCTTTACATTTCCGATCCGGCTGAGGCGGAAGACGCTGCCCGGGTGGCCAAGGACGAGGGGTGTCCGTTGGCGGTCCGCGCCGACGGGCTCGAGGCCCTGGCCGAGCTGACGCCCAAGATTACCTCGGCGGGCGTGGAAGAGATCGTGTTGGACCCCGGCACCCGTGGTCTGAAGCCGACCCTGGAAGCGTTGACGACCATCCGGCGTCTGTCGCTAAAGAACTTCCGCCCGTTGGGATATCCGACGATCGCCTTTACCGCCGAAGAAGATCCGACGATGCAAGCGGTCGAAGCAAGCACTTACGTAGCCAAGTACGCTGGCATCGTCGTGACCGACGCCGCGGAGCCGTGGCAACTCCTGCCCGTGCTCGCCACGCGGCAAGACATCTACACCGACCCACAGAAACCCGTGGCGGTTGAGCCCAAGCTCTACGAGGTGGGTGAGGTGAGTGCCGACTCCCCGGTCTTGGTGACGACCAACTTTTCGTTGAGCTATTATTCAGTGGAGGGCGAGGTGGAGGCGAGTCGCGTGCCGGCCTACATTCTTTCGGTCGACACCGAGGGAACCTCCGTGCTCACGGCGTGGGCGTCCGACAAGTTCAACGCCGAGACCATCTCGCAGGCATTGAAGAAGTCGGAGATCGAAGGGAAGCTGTCCCACAAAAAGCTGCTGCTCCCCGGTTTTGTCGCGGTGCTCTCGGCCGGTGTCGAGGATGAATCCGGCTGGTCGGTCTTGATCGGTCCGAAGGAGGCCTCCGGGTTGCCGAGTTATCTGAAGAACCAATGGAAGGCCGTTTGAAATCGACGCGGCCGCGATTGAGTTGGAACCACAGATACACACTGCTAAGATTTTGAAACCACAGATGGACACAGATAAACACGGATAGGACAACAGCAAAGCCATTTTGTGTAAGAAGGGAAAATGGGAAAAGGGAAAAATCAGTAGTTCCAAGTTTGGCTGGCTAATACCGCAGCAGGTCATCCTGAGCGTAGCGAAGGATCTCGATGGTCAAGGAGATTCTTCGCTGCGCAGATCCTTCGCTACGCTCAGGATGACAATGCCGGGTTTCAATAAAGCTTGGAACTACTGAAAAGGGGAAGTACCCCGGTCCCGATGCATCGGGAGGATCAGAAACCTTTGGCAACAGTTGCCCATAAAAGATAATTCCCCTTTTTCCTTTTTCCCGTTTTCCCTATCTCTCACACATCTGACATTCGGCTGAGCCGTTTCGCAAAAACCATCTGTGTTTATCTGTGTTCATCTGTGGTTTCATCCTTTGTCTGTAGTTTGAGACTGTTTCCCTGGCGGGACAAGGCGCTGCCCATCATGGTCCGTTACAAGGTAAAGTTTCTTCCGGACGGGCGAGAAACGACCGTCGAGGAGGGCAAAACGCTGCTGGACGCCGCGCGGCAGGCGAACGTCTACGTGGAGGCGGTCTGTGGCGGGGAGGGCATCTGCGGTAAGTGTCGCGTGATCGTCCGCCAGGGCGAAGTCCTGGGCGAGTCGACGGAGTTTCTCACTCGCGATGAGATTCGTCGCGGTTACGTCCTGGCGTGCAGGGTGGTTCCTCGGAGCAATGTGGTCGTTGAAGTCCCGCCCGAGTCACGGCTGGACAGCCAGGCGGCGGGCGTCAAGGATAGCGATCTGTTCCGCGATTTTGCCCATCGTGGCGGCCAGCATCGGCCCGCCGAGCTCGAACCTCTGGTGGACAAGATCTCGCTGGCGCTGGCCGAACCGACGCTTGACGACTCGACCGCCGACGAAGATCGACTGCTGGAAGCCGTGGTGAAGCGGCGCCCGGGACCGCTTCAAATGGGCCTGAAAATATCCAGGGAGCTGCCCCGAGTGCTCCGCCGTTGCCGCCAGAGCCGCGCTTCGTGGTCGTGGACCTGGGACGGACGAGTCACCGCGACGGTGGGCGTCCGGGGTGAGACCAGCGAAGTCCTGTGCGTCGAACGCGGTGATACGTCCGATCGCCTCTTTGGAGTCGCCTTGGACGTCGGCACCACGACCGTCGTGGCGCACCTGGTCGATCTGACCTCCGGCACGACACGCGCGGCGGCGGCCAAGTACAATTCGCAGATCGAATACGGCGCCGACGTGATCAACCGCATCAACCACGCCCGGCAGCCGGGCGGCGCGACGACGCTCCACGAGATGATCATTCACGACGTGAACGCCTTGATCGACGAATTGATCGAGCGGGCACGCGTCGGGCGCGGCGACATCTATTGTGTGGTCGCGGCCGGCAACACCACGATGTTGCATTTCCTCCTGGGGCTCGAGGTCGATCTGATCCGCCTTGCGCCGTTCGTGCCCGCGACAACCTCGCCCCCGCCGATTCGCGCCGCGGAAATCGGTCTGCGGATCCATCCACGAGCCGTCCTCTATACGATGCCCATGCTGGGAAGCTACGTGGGCGGGGATATCACCGCGGGCATCCTGGCCACGGGCATGTACCAATCCAAAAAGCTGTGTCTATTGCTCGACATCGGGACCAACGGCGAAGTCGTCCTGGGAAATCGGGAGTTCCTGGTTGCTTGCTCGGCCTCCGCCGGGCCGGCCTTCGAGGGCGCCACCGTCAGTTGCGGGATGCGGGCGACCAACGGGGCCATCGACAGTGTGCGGATCTTCCGGCGAGGGCTGAACGTTTCGGTGACCACGATCGATGACTCTCCTCCCGTGGGATTCTGCGGCAGCGGCCTGATCGACGCCCTGGCCGAGATGTTTACCGCGGGTGTGGTCGACCGCACGGGCCGATTCCAGACCAGCCAGACCCCGAAGCGTTTCCGAATCTCCCAACAAGACGATCGCCCGGAGTTTGTGCTCGTCTCGGCGGCCGAGTCGGGTGGCCATCGCGACATCGTGATCAGCCAGGCCGACGTCGACAACCTGATCCGCGCCAAGGGAGCCATCTACGCCGCCGCCGACAGCCTGACGCAGTCGCTCGGCCTGACGTTCGACCAGATCGAACGGCTCTACATCGCCGGCGGGTTCGGCAACGAACTGGACGTCTCGCACTGTATTACGGTGGGGCTGTTGCCCGACATCCCGACCGACCGAATTCGATTCGTCGGCAACAGTGCCGCGGCGGGAACGCGTCTGGCCATGCTGAGCCGGAAGCTGTTCGACGAAATCCACGAAGTCCGCGACCGCATCGCCTACGAGGAACTTACCGTGGCCCCGGAGTACATGGAGAAATTCACCTCGGCCTGTTTCCTGCCCCATACGGATTTGTCGCGATTTCCTTCGATCGCCGACCGCTTGACAAGCGGCACCGCGACGGCGCCGGAAACCCCTCCGTCCGAAAACACGACAGAAAAGGGAGCAAGCCTTTGAAACTCTCGATCGCAGTGGCTGGAAAGGGTGGGGTCGGCAAGACCACGCTCGCGGCGATCCTGGTGCGAACGCTCAAGGAAATGGACGCCGGTCCGGTGCTGGCCGTCGACGCCGATCCCAACTCAAGCCTGGCCGAGGC
>CAZWWC010000135.1:0-10377 GCA_964637625.1 uncultured Planctomycetaceae bacterium | reverse complement strand
TCGACGCCCAGCCGAAACAACAGGACCACCAGCAAGACGGCCGAGACGATGATGAAGAAGCTGAAGCCCAAGAACAGCAGGTTGAACGACGTCGTGCCGGCCGAGGCGGCTAGGCTCTGCCGTTTGATCGGCCGAAACACAAAGCCCATTTCGTGTGCTGGTAGTCTGTCGGCCAGAGCGGCCCCGAGGGGTGCCACTGCTGGCTTGTCCAGCGGTGCTGAAAGCACAGAGGGGGACAGTCCCCTTTTTGCGGCGGCGACGTCTACTGGCTGCGTGAACGATCTTCGCGCCGGCAAAAAGGGGACAGTCCCCACGGGTGTGTCGGCGACGCGGATGGTCGTGGTCCGTCCGAACCGGCCCACCCAGAGCCTCCGCCCGGTCCCCAGCGAGACAAACGCCTTGGGCGTGCCGCGATAGCGCTGCCAATAGTCTTCATCCTTCTGGCGGATTCGCTCGGCGTCGAAGGGAAACGGCGGATCCCAATCGTCGATCGTCATGCGATCGGTCACGCCCGGCACGCGCGGCAGAAAACCACGATCGGCCGCCGCACCGGCCAAGGGGACAATGGCCGCGAGCTTGAATGGCGTGGTCCGCTGGCGCACTTGGCCGTGGAGACTCTCGGGCTCGAAATAGCTCACGCGGATCGTGTCGCCGAGCTGTGCGTGGAGATCCTCGGCTGCCCAGCCGTTGAGCACGATCTCGTTGTCGCCGAGCGGTCCGACCGGCTTGCCGTCGGTGTCCAACAGTGGTCCCAGTGGCGGCCGGACGGAGAGATCGACGGCCGTGATCGTCGAATAGGGTATCTCGCGGCGGCCGCATGCGATCGTGTTCGCCAGGTAGGTCAGCGCCGGTTGGAGCGGCCGATCGGGCCGGATTTCTTTGAGGGCTTCTTCCACTGCGGCTTCGGCCGACCGGGAGAACAGCATTCGGTCGGTGCTCAGTGTGAAAAAGCCTCGCGGCCAGCGCGTCACGCGCAGCCCGTAGTCGCTCAGTCGAGGCCGCAGCATGGCCTGCAGGCGCTGCTGGGCGTCGCGCGTGGGCACGTCGTCGGTCTGCCGTCCGGCCACGAGAATCGCATTGACCTGGCTCGGCCGGTCGAGTCGCTGCTGGAGCGTGTCCAGGGCGATGTACGCGTTGTGTGGCGACTGTTGCGAGGGGTTCAAGCCGAACGCGCCGAGCCCCTGCGGTTCGACGATCGCGCCGACGCGCAGCCGGAGGCTCTGAATTGCCTGGGGAGGCCGACCCAGGGGACTTTCGGCGGGGATCGTGCCAACGCGCGCCAGGCGGACGGTGACCGCATCGTCCACATCGACGCCGAGTTGCTCGGCCAACGGACGATTCAGCACGATCCGGCGGCCGTGAGGCAGCTTGCTCAGTTGTCTGGGTGCCACTGCTGGCTTGCCCAGCAGTGCGACATCGCGGTCGATCCGGTCGACCTCTGCGTTGCCCAACTGCCAGAATCGCTCGTCGCACCCGATCAGGTTCACCCGGTTGGCGCGGATCGGCTGCTGGGGGTCGGCCGGGTTGGTCAGAGTCCCACGAAGCAGAATCACCGGCACGGCTTCGCCAAATTGATCGGTGAATCCGTCACTGATGGCTAGTTCGTCGGCTAACTGCTCGCGGAAGAACCGATCGGCCACCAAGACGTGGTCGATCCGCCCCAATCGGTCCAAAGCCAACTTGCGCAGGCTTCCCCGCATCGAGTCGCCGACCAACAGTGCCCCGATCAGCACGGCCACGGCCACGGCCACGCCCAGGGCCACGGCCGTGTTCATCCGCCAGTGGTGGGCGAGCGAGGCGAGAATCAGGCGGGTCATCGACATGGTTGAGTGGGTTCTCGTACGATTCGATCCGTTTGGAACGAGCCGGGGTTAGCCGCCGTGCCCGCACGGCGATTGCACGGGCATCCGCATCGACGCCGAGCAGGCTCGGCGGCTAATCGACTCAATCCGCCAGTTCGTGTAGTCGGCCCTCGTCCAACTCGTAGCGGCGGCTCATCGTGCTGGCGAGCCGCCCGCTGTGGCTCACGACGATGAGCATCATGTTCTCTTGCTCTTGGAGTTCCAGGAGCAACTGCCCGACGCGATGGGCGCTGGTCCGGTCGAGGTTGCCGGTCGGCTCGTCGGCCAGCAGGAGGGTCGGGGAGTTGATCAGTGCCCGGGCAAGCGCCGCGCGCTGTCGCTCGCCTCCGGAGAGCTCGGCCGGGCGGTGCTCGACGCGTCGGGCCAGCCCGACCCGTTCCAAGAGCGCCCGGGCCCGGTCGATTCGATCCGCGGCAACGGCCCGCTCGGCCAGGCACGGCACCACGACGTTTTCCAGCACGGAGCACTGCGGCAGGAGGTAATGGTCTTGGAAGACGAAGCCGAGTTGCCGATTGCGAAACGCGGCGAGCTGGGGCTGGTCGAGCGTCGCCGGATCGACGTCCTCCAGCAGGACTCGACCGGAGCTGGGCGGTTCGAGCGTGCCGATCAGGTTCAAGAGTGTACTCTTGCCCGAGCCGCTCGGCCCGGTGATCGCCAGGTTCTGTCCCGAGGCCAACTCGAACGAGACGCCGCGCAGAACGACCAATGGCTCGGCGCGAGTCGGAAACTCCTTCGTGAGTCGTTCGACCTTGAGGTGTGACATTCGGCGAGATCCTCTATGGTAACACACCGGGGTGGCACCGATGATTTTCCGCCAAAGACATTGCCTGCGCTGTCGGTCTTTCCGGAAAACCGTCGGTGTGCCGTAGCCTTGGCGAAGGCACAAGAGGCTAGGCTGTGGGATGGTTCCCTACCTCTTGCCGCTGCGCGGCACCGACGATTCCGCGTTCAGATCATCCTTGCATCGCAGACGCTATCGCGCGGAATCATCGGTGCTACCCTCTCATGATAATATCTATTGGTGTGGGAAGATAGCGCCGGGCAGCAAGGCCAGCGCTGAGAGCCCATAGAACGTGTATTCCACGTCGACCGCGTCGTCCCACGCGCCGCCGCGGAAACCACCGTCGGGCCGCTGGAGGCTTCCCGCATAGTCGGCGGCCGCTTGCCGATCGACCAATGCCAGGCCGTCGAGCTCGGCCAGTGCGGCCATGGCGGTCAGCGTGCTCAACAGATCGGCCATCGGGATCGCTGTGTTGGCCCGAAAACCGCCTTCTTGGGTTTGCATCGAGGCCAGGAATCGCGCCGCGCCGTCTCGGACCGATTCATCCAGCCGGCCGAGTTGCGAGAGCAGGACGACCGCCGCAGCGGTCGGGTTGGTACCGCTTGCCCGCAATTGCGGGATCTCGACAAAACCGCCGTCGTCGCGGCGTCGTGAGCCAATCAACTCGACGATCGGCCCGCAACGGTCCGGCTCGACACCGAGTGACTGTTTGCATAACACGGCAAGGAACGTGTGGTAGGTGCTGCTGGTCGGATTGCCCGGGCCCTTGGCAAAGCCGCCGTCGGCGTGGCGGTGCCGATCGATCGCGGCCACCAGCGTTGCCGTTGGACGCTCGGCCAGGACGTCCAGGCCGCAGCTTGCCTCGAGCAACACGGCGCTCGAGACGAGCGAGTAGAGCTCGATGCCGGACAACTCACGGTCGAGCCGCGACCGCAGGAAGTCGGCCGCCCGGGCAGCCGCCTGCCCGTCCAGCACGCCAAGCAGCGCAAGAGCCCGCAAGCCAAAGCTGGTGTAGTAGAGATTGCTGCCCGCTTGTCGGCCGGCAAAGCCGCCGTCGTCGCGCGCGGCGGCCAGCAGATACTCGGAATGTCGCCGGCGGAAGGTTTCCGGCCAGCCGTCCGCGCCCGCGGTGAGCCGAACGACCAGATCGATCAGGTAAGACATGAATCTGTGTAGGGTGGGCGCCGCCCACCGGAGTTTTCATCGAGCGAGCCGCTCGGGCGGTTTCGCAGCAATCCGCGAGGCCTCTGAAGGCTGCCACTGCAGCACGACGAGCTCTCTGGTGTCCAGGAATCGCTGCTGCCGGTTCAAAACGTGGAACCGGCCGTTGAACCGCTGTCGGATCATCGGCGCGTGCTCGTCGGTGGTGATGATAAATGGATGCTTGCTGCGGCGGACAAACGCGTCGAGATCTTCCTCCTTGTGGATTCGCTCGACGTGTGTGCCGGTGTAGTAGACGAAGCTCTCGCGGAAGAAGCGGAATGAGGCCAACTCCAGCGGCCCGTCACTGGCCTTGCGGAGCTCGGCGGCCAGCGGCCGCCCGTTCTGATGCCGGTCGACCCCCAGCGCGGCGATCCCAAATCCGAAGGTCAGAAACGCCACCGAGCTGATCGCGAAGGCCGCCATGGCCGGCCGGGGTCGTGCTCGCTCGGAGAACCACCAGCACCACGCCCCTCCGACGATCAAGGGCACTCCGGCCAAGCCGATCCAACCTTCGCCCGGCAGCAGTATCGCGGCGACGATGGGCAACGCGATCATCAGCCCCACGCCGACGACGACCAGCGTGATTGCCGCGTTACGCATCCACCAGCGATTCATGCTGGCCTGCTGGGTGATCCACGTGTAGACGAACGCCGCAGCCAGCAGGGCCAAGGCCGGATAGGCCGGCAGGATGTGATGGGGCAACTTCATGGCTACCACCGACCAGAGGCCGATCACCGCCGTGGCCCAGCACATCACCAGCACGTAACCGGGCCGCCAGGGGTGCCCGCCGCGCACCCGCCGCACCGCCTCGATGAGCATCGGCCCGATGAAAACGGCCCAAGGGAAAAACCCGATGAAGACCACCAATAGGTGATAGAACCATGGGCCGCTGTGGCCCTGGATCGCCTTGGCGGCAGGGCCCAGGTTCATGGCCATGAATCCCTGGAGCCATCGGCCGTCGGTCCGCAGTCCGACGAGCACGTACCAGGGCAGGGCAATCGCGCCGACGATGACAAGGGCCGTGATGGGTCGCAGCCGCCAGCCGGCACGAACGAGGCGCGCCGGCGTGAAGCGTCGCCACCAAGTGAGCATCGGCTGCAACCAGATCGCAGCTCGCAGGAGCCACCACGGCGTGATCATACGCAGCGGTGCGGCTCGGGCGGCGAGCCATCGTCCGGCCCGGGCAATCCGCCCCGTAATCGGCCCGTCGGTGCCGGGCTGGATTTGGAGCCGGTCGACCATCAGCAGAAAAAGGCCGATCGCGCCGATGGGCATGATGAGCCCGACCGGACCTTTGGCCAACACGGCCACGGCAATCAGGGCATACATCAAGACGAAGGTCGGCCATCCTCGCGGCAGAAATGGGGTAAATCCCTGATCGGTCGAGGCCGGCTGCCCGGACCGCCGCCACGCGGGGGCCGCGCCGACCAGGACCGCCATCGCCGCCGTGATGGTAAACGTCAGCGCCGAGTCGACGGTGGCCGCCCGGGCCGAGACCGTGAAAATGATCGAGGTGGAAACAATCACGCCGGCCCAGAACCCGACCTCTCGACGAAAGAGCAGGCGGCCCAGGTGATAGGTGGCCAGCGCCGTGGCGATGCCGAAGATGGCCGAATGCAGACGGACGGCCAACTCCGTAGGCCCGAGAACCGCCCGGCCCAGCATCATCAGCCAGAACATCAGCGGCGGCTTGTCGGGAAACATCCGGCCGTTGAACCAGGGCACCACCCAATCGCCGCGCTGGGCCATCTCCCGGGCACACGTGCCGTAGAGCGCTTCGTCCATGTCGAACAGGGCCGTGCTGCCCAGGTTCGTGCAGAAGACGATCAGTCCGATCAGAACGATGACGGCCTGGTCTTTCAGGGAGGACTTCGACGCGTCGGGATCGGCGGGAGCCGCAGCAGGAGGCGTCGACCAGCCGGCCAACGGCTTGCCGAGGCGAGAGGGCCGGGTCGAGGTCGAGACTTCCTGTGGCATCGGAGTTTGCTGGTTAGGACTCTGTGTGGAGTGCCCATTGACTGTATCAGACACCCCCAGAGAGGGCAAGGTCATTTTTCCTGTTCGGCCATGGATGACCCATTTTGCTGCTATTTCCTCACCGGCGGGTCTTCGCTATGATCCGCTGTTGGCCGTCATTTCCTGTACTCACTGGGGGAGATTGCCTGATGTCCTCTGCCGGTTCGAATCCCAGCGGCGAAAAGGTGTCTACCGGAAGGCTCGTGCCCGGTGGCTGGGTGCTGGTCGGCGTGCTTGTGTTGGTGGGACTTGCCGCACTGGTGGTCGACCATCTGGTGTCGGATTGGTGTGAGAACTGTGAGTTGCCGGGCGATCTGCAGAAGCCGATTGACTGGGCCGAGGTTTTTGGTCACGGGGCCGGCGTGGCCATCCTCTTGTTGGTTGTCTGGGTTCTCGACCCGGTGCGGCGTTGGGCCATCGCGCGGCTGGCCGTGACGGCCTACGGCGCCGGGCTCACGGCCGACGTGGTCAAACTGATTGTTGCCCGCGCGCGACCCCGCGCCTTTGACTTCGACCAGGGCGTGCTGGAGTCGTTTGGGCGGCTTTTTCCATTGGGTGCCGGCGGGAGCGACTGGCAGAGTCTCCCCTCGGCCCACGTGGCGGTGGCCGTGGGGTTGGCGCTGGGACTTGCGTGGCTCTATCCACGGGGACGGTGGCTGTTTCTCGTCATCGCGGCGCTGGTGGCCGCGCAGCGAGTGACTCATTGCTCTCACTTCTGTAGCGACGCCTTCTTTGGCGCGGCCGTCGGCTGCGCGGTGGCCATTTTGTGTCTGGACGTCGGCCCGGTGGCCCGGTGGTTCGACCGGAAGGAGGCGCAGTGGCGCGAAGCGGGACGGCGGAACAAGGGTGGGTGAAGGGGACAGTCCCATTTTCACTGCGTGAAAATTGGGACAGTCCCCAGGTGATCGTCAGGCACAGCCTGACCTACGGTAATCGCTCGACGTAGACGTAGTACGCCCCGCAGAGTTCCTTGCCGTCTTTGTCGTAGAACCAGGTCTCGACGGCGGTGCGGCCCTTGGGTAGGGTCACGGTGAAGACGGCCGCGCGGTCCTCCGGCCCGACCGCTTTGCTGAGGTCGTGCTCGCCCACGCGGAGCCGCGCCGTGGCAATCGGCAGTCCCTTGCCGGGACCGAAACGGCAATCTTCACCCTGGTGCGGCGGCGCTGCCTTGGTCATCGGTATGGTCACCTCCTGCGGCCAGCGCCGCAGGGCGAAAGCGTAGCGCCCGGGCCGCTCGGCTTCGACGTGCCACATACCGTTTCGCTCCAAGCCGCGGCGGACCTGGCCGCTTTGATCGAGGAACACGTCGGCCCATTCGCACGCGCAGAGCCGCGTCGGGTTCTGCTTGTCCGAGCCGATGACCGACGGTTGGAACGTATCGAGCGTCGGCTCGATCTCGGCCCACCACCGGTCGTAGTGCTTCTGCAGTCGGGCAGCGATATCAGGATGTTGATCGAGGACGTTCTTGTCCTGATGGGGATCGCTGGCCAGATCGTACAACTCTTTTCCTCTGAGCAATCGCCAGCGGCGCCACATGACGGCGGCGTCATCTCTGTGCGGCCGGGGGATGTCCATCCGGCTGAACTGGACGACCAGAATCCGGTCGGCTGGCGGTTCATCGGCGCCGCGCAGCGCCCCGGCCAGACTCGTGCCGTCGAATTTCGCGCCGGGTGGGGCTTTCAGGCCGCACAGATCGACCAACGTCGGCAGCAGGTCTTGGCACTCGGTCAGATTGTCGACGTCGCGCCCGCCGCCGATGTCGCCGGCCGGCCAGCGGACGAAGCACGGCACGCGGTGGCCGCCTTCCCAGAGCTGCACTTTGTGTCCTCGCATACCGGCATTGTAGAACCGCACGCCGACCGTGCCGCCGTTGTCGGTCAGGAAGATGACGATCGTGTTGTCGCGCAGGCCAGTCTCTTCGAGCGCCTTTTCCAGCCGGCCCACGCCCTCGTCGATGTTGGCGATCATGCCGAAGTATCGAGCCAGCGCGCGGTGATAACGCTTGTCGAGCTTCTGATTGGCCAGCAATCGTTCATAGTGTTTTCGATAACGCTCGGGCACGTAGAGCGGTGCGTGCGGCGCATTGGTCGGAATGTAGGCGAAGAACGGTTCGCCCTTCTTCTGACGCTCTTTGATCCAATCGATGGCATGGTTGAAAAAGACGTCGGTGCAGTAGCCTTTGACCTGACGGAGTTGATCGTCGAAGCGATAGCGGTCGTTGAAATAGTCGTTGTTCCAGTGGTCGGCGGCCGCCCCGATGTACGAAGAGCGGAAGCAGAGCGTGTCCTGGAAGCCGCGGTCTTTCGGGCGGTAGGGATACATGTCGCCGAGGTGCCACTTGCCGAAGACACCCGTGCGATAGCCGGCCGCGGCGAACAGGTCGGCCATGGTGGGCAGGTCGCGCCGCAGCAGGGTCCGGCCGCTGCTCACGTTCATCGCGCCGGAGCGTAACGCGTCGACACCGGTCATCAGTTCGGCGCGGGTGGGCGTGCACATCGGCGCCACGTGGAAGTCGGTAAATCGAACACTCTGTGAGTGAAGCCGGTCGAGATTCGGCGTCTTCAGCACGGGGTTGCCGTGGCACGACAAGTCGCCGTAGCCTTGGTCGTCGGTCAACACGACGATGACATTGGGGCGGGCCGCCGCGGTGGCTGTCACGTCGTCGGCACACTGGCCGCTGCCGCACAAGCCGGCCAGCCATCCGAGACAAGCTATCGGGACAAAGGCGTGGAGGCGTCGAAAAAAGTTACTCGCGGTTGGTCTGAGCATGGCACGGCCTTTCTGTCGATGACACGAGCGGGCAACCGTTAGATCACTGTAGAGGGTAACGAACCACTAGAGGACATTTCAAAACCGGTGCTCTGATTGTTGTCATTCTGAGCGCAGCGAAGAATCTCGGCTTTCGCGGGGGGGAGATCCTTCGCTTCGCTCAGGATGACCGTTTTGAAATGCCCACTAGTTTACCGCGCAGATTGGGCCAAATCAAGAAGTCGAGCACCCGGCACCCAGTAGAGTCTGTCTACTGCCTACTGCCCTCTGCCTACTGCCTACTGATCCCGCACCCGCTTGACGTAGACGTAATACGCGCCACAGATTTCCTTGCCGTCGGCGTCGTAGAACCACGTCTGGACCGTGGTTCGGCCTTTGGGAAGCGTCGCGGTGAAGACGGCCTCGCGCTGCTCCTGCTTGACTTCCCCGGTGAGGTCGTGCTGGCCGACACGCAGGCGTGCCTTGGCAATGGGCAACGCCTTGCCCGCTGCATATCGGCAGTCTTCGCCGTGGTGCGGCGGCGTGCCTTCGGTCATCGACGCTGTCACTTCGCGTGGCCATCGCCGCAGGGCGAACTCGTACTCGCCCGGCTGCTCGGCCTCGACGTGCCACGTGCCGTTGCGGCGCACCCCGCGACGAACCTGCCCGCTTTGATCCAGTCGCTCGTCGGCCCATTCGCAGGAACAAAGCCGTGTCGGGTTCTGCTGGTCCGAACCGATCACCGACGGCTGATACGTATCCAGCGTCGGCTCGATCTCGGCCCACCACCGATCGTAGTGCTTCTGCAGCCGCGCGGCAATATCCGGGTGCTCCTCGATGATGTTCTTATCTTGGTGAGGGTCGGTCGTAAGGTCGTACAACTCTTTTCCTCGAAGCAGACGCCATTGCTTCCACATCACGGCCGCGTCGTCTTTGTGCGGCCGACCACCTCCTTTGTGCAGCCGGTCAAGGTCCATCCGGCTGTACTGGACGACCAACGTCCGGTCGGCTGGCGGCTCGCTCGAACCGCGCAACAGCCCGGCAAGGCTCGTCCCGTCGAGCCGTGCACGCTCCGGCGCGCGCAGCCCACACAGGTCGACCAACGTCGGCAGCCAATCTTGGGCTTCGGCCAACGCTTTGACGTCGCGACCGCCGCCGATCCCTGCCGCCGGCCAACGAACGAAGCAGGGCACCCGGTGCCCGCCCTCCCAGAGCTGCATCTTACTCCCTTTCATTCCGGCGTTGTAGAACCGCACGCCGACCGTGCCGCCGTTGTCGGTCAGGTAGATGAGGATCGTGTTGTCGCGCAGTCCCGTCTCTTCGAGCACCTGCTCCAGCCGGCCCACGCCCTCGTCGATGTTGGCGATCATGCCGAAGAATCGGGCCAGCGCGCGGCGGTATCGCTTGCCGAGCTTCCGGTCGGCCAGAAGCTCCTCGTAGTGTTTTCGATAACGCTCGGGCACGTAGAGCGGCGCGTGCGGTGCATTGGTCGGAATATAGGCGAAGAATGGTCCGTTCTTATTGTGGCGCTGCTTGATCCACTCAATGGCCCGCTGGAAGAAGACGTCGGTGCAGTAGCCTTCGACCTGGCGGAGCTCATCGTCGAAGCGATAGCGGTCGTTGAAATAGTCGTTGTTCCACGCGTCGGCTGCTGCGCCGATATAGCCGGAACGGAAGCAGAGCGAGTCCTGGAATCCGCGGTCTTTCGGGCGATAGGGATACGTGTCGCCGAGGTGCCATTTGCCGAAGATGCCCGTGCGGTAGCCG
>CAZWWC010000134.1:0-10387 GCA_964637625.1 uncultured Planctomycetaceae bacterium | reverse complement strand
ATACCACGCCCTCAAAATCAGTTACGCAGAAAACGCTTGATGCAATTTGTTGCACTGGCGCCAGCGCCAGTGCCCCCGGCAAACGGCACGGGCAAGATGCCCGTGGCACCCGTCAATTCAACTCGGTTGGTCCACTAGTGGGGTCCGCGTCGGGCTTCCTGACGGATATGGGGACGGCGGGGCGAGGCGCTCGGGGTGGGTTCTCGGTCCTCGGCCCGGTGGGCGGTCCAGGGCGCCAGGGCAGGCACGGCAAATCCGCCCGGCAGAACAACCGCAATCGTGGTTCCGCTCTCTTGACCATAATCGACCCAGGCCGAGCCGCCGAAGTGCTCGGCGATCTTCTTGACAATCGCCAGCCCCATGCCCGACCCCTCCTCGTCGCAGCCCGGCAGACGCCTTCCCGGCAGGAACACCTCTTCGGCAAACCGCAGATCGATTCCCGGCCCGTTGTCGTGCACCTGGAGTTGGATGGTCGGGTAGACGTCGCCGTGGTCCAGGGGGTCGTGGTCCTTGACGGCCCAGATTTCGATGCGTGGACATTCTGGATCGCAACCGTGTTTCAGTGCGTTGCGGACCAGATTGGTAACGATCTGCTTGAGTCGTTGGCGGTTGTACCAGACGGCCGGCAACGGGCGCCGGACGTCGACGCGGATGCCTCGCTCGCGCAGCAATTCGTCTTGCTCGAAGAGCACTTCGTCGACCACCGCGGCCAGCTCGACCCGGCCGTGCTCCATCTCGACACTGCCGGTCTTGGCCAGATGGATCAAGTCGCTGAGGAACCGCTTCGACTGGTCGAGGCAGGCATCGACGTGGGCGACGATTTGAGCCACTTCCTCAGGCGACGCGCTGTCGAGCGAATCTTTCAAACGTCCGAAAGAGCTTTCCAACAACATGAAGTTCGCGTTCATGTCGTGCGACAGCGCGCGAATGAAATGGTCCATGTCCTGGTGCACGCGACGAAGCTGTCGGGCCATTTGGATGTGCTCCCGCTCCAATTGGCCGACACTGAGACGATCGACGGTGCTCATGGTTCTGCCTCCGGAAAGGTCTTTTTCGATGCCCCACGCCACCCTCTTGGAATCGGTCGGCAACCGGTGAAAAGTTTGCTCTGCTTTGCCGACTTGCCCAACCGACAGAAGTCATACGATCGCCAGCACCATCAAGACCCGAGCGTCCGGGAATTCGGGTGCCACTGCTGGCTTGCCCAGCAGTGTTTCGGCCGGGTGGCATGCCCTTCCCGGCGCGCCGGGACGTGGGCATATTGCTCGACAACGGGGTAACACCGATGATTCCGCGCGATAGGATCTGCTACTGAGAGATGATCAGAACGCGGAATCGTCGGTGCCGCGCGAGCGGCAAGAGGTAAGCGACCATCCCCGCAATCCGGCCTCTTGTGCCTTCGCCAAGGCTGCGGCACACCGACGATTTTCCGAAAAAGGCCGACAGCACAGGCAACGTCTTTGGCGGAAAATCATCGGTGCCACCCCGGGCTTCCGCACTGCTGGACGAGCCAACCGTGGCACCCCGTGCCAGTGCAAAAAGAGAGGCCGCCGTCCCGACGGTGGTGGATTCGGAGCGACGGCCCTAGACATCGGACACGTTGAAAGAAGTGTCGCGATGGAAACGGGAGGTTTTTCAGTGGTTTTCGGTGCTGTGCTGTGGCGTGAGCCACCTCCATTATGGCCTTGAGGTGGTTTCCAAGTTCTACTCGACCTGGAGCCCCTTGAGGTAACGGTCCAACGAGGTTCGAAGCTCGTTCTCCTTCTCCTTCAAGCCGTGGATCTCTTCTCGCAATCGCTCGATCGTGTCCTCCTGGTTCGAGAATTTCTTCACGTAGCGTTTATAAAGCTCGCTGTTGCGGTTCAGCCGGCCCATGTTGTCGCGAATGCGCCGTTGCTCCTTGTCGATCTCGGCGATCTGGGCCTCGCGGTCCTTGCGCTGGCGGATCACCTCGGAGAGGGCCTGTTTCCGCTCGATCACCTCGGCCAAGGCGTCCTTGACCTTCCGGCTGATGACCTTGGATCTCAGATAGACCTGCACGTCGTCGCTGTTGACGTTCGACAGACTCACGTGCTGGTCGTGGATGCGCCGCTCGCTGACGACGAGCTTGGCCGGCTCGCCTGGCAAGGCCTCGACCGCGAAGCGATAGCGGTCGCGGGTCTTCTCGGTCGGCTTCTTCGGCGCCATGAGCTTCCAGCCGTGGTCGATCGGCTGCTCGACGAGCACGGTCTTCGGTTTGCTGCCCGAGTTCTTGACCGTGTACTCGCGCGACCGGGCCGACTTGCGCGTGACGATCATCGTCCCCTTGTAGAGACGAATGCTCGTCATGGCCGAGCTACTGTCTTTGGGCCGGCTCGAAACTTCGGTGTCGAGGTCCATGGCGTAGCTGATAAGCCGCTCCGTGCCGGGCGGAAGGTCTTCGATCCGCGCGTCGCCGGCGTAGACGCCCCCGTCGAAAACGGTGATCGGCCCTTGCATCAGGTGCAGGTCGGTCGCGTTGGTAAGCCGCAATCCCGAGAGCGGGTGTTTCGCGTGGACCGAAGCGTTGTAGATCGAGACTTTCTTGCCCTTAACCTTGGCGTTGACGATGGGCAGCATGGCCGACTTCTGCCGGGTGAGGGTCACGGGCGTTTCGATGTCGTATTGGAACAGCTCGCCCACCTCGCCCGCGATGGCGGCCGACTGGACCGACTCACCCAACCGGTTGGCAATCACGCCACGGCCGTAGTAGCCGGCCGTGCCCATCCCCATCCTGCCCATTCCTCCCATTCCGCCGGCTGCCGGGGATGTAGCAGCGAGCGGCACCTCCCGCGCGTACACACCTTTCGCCGTCTTTTTGGCAACGCCCCGGGACCGGCGGACAGACATCCGTTTAAGATCTTTGGCGAGGAAATCCAGTTCGGCCCCCGCCATGTCCTGGCCGTAGACCTGCGGGCGCAGCGAGGCGAACAGATCGAGTTGGACCACCGGACGCGGAATGTAAAGCGGATCGTAAAGGTCCATGATGAACGAGATGGGCCGGCCGCTGATGAGCCTCAGCCGCACGTTCTCCCAGTCCTGCTCGCTCGTGTTCTCGACAATGGCCCAGCCTTGAAGCAAGGGCGCCTTCTCGTCGTCGAGCACCAGCCGGTAGCTCGTCTTCCAGACGGGCGTCTGGCGGATGTAGCCGACGGTGACCCGGCGGGTGCCCTCGCCCAGCAAATCCAGCGTGACCGACTTCTTCGAGCTGTCATGGGCCGTGGCCAACAGCAACAGGGCCTTACGCAGTTCGGCGTCGAGCCGCCGGTTGAGCAGGCGGATGCGGCTGACCTCCTTGAGCGACACGGCACGAAGCCCCTTGTCGGTCAGGACGTTGAGCACGTCGACGTCGACGACGGCCTTGTCGCCGACGGGCTGCTTTTGTCTCTCGATGCCGACGATCACGCCGGTGATGATCTCGGAGGTTTCCAACTCGACCCGCTGGCCGCGGACCTGGCCGAGCAATTGGGCCAGCGTCGGCTTGGTCGTCAGGTCGATGGCGAACGTCTTGAGCGTCTTGGTGATCGGGTCCTTCGAGGCATAGCTCACGGTCGAGACCCGGCCACCATCGAGGTCCTGGACGACCATGCTTTTGAGCAAGTCGTTGATTTCCTCGGCGCGAAACTGCATTTCGACCCGGGCGTCGCCTTCGACCTTACCCTGGTGGCCGAAATAGCCCACGCCCGAGCTGAACAGGACCACCTCACGAAGCGGCAACTCGGCCGACGTCTTCTGCTGGCCGCCGGGGGTGGCCTCCAGGTCGTCGGCCCGGGCGGGCAGACACAGGACGCCGGCGATGGCCAGGACGGCCAGAGCGAAACTCAAATGGTTAAGCAGCGGACGGCAGAGGGAATACTTCATCACGAAAACCTCCTCACGTCGAAGTGGGAACTCTGTGGAAATCATGCGGCGGCCCGGGAAAAAACATGCTCACGTTCCGGCGCGCCGGGAAGAGCATCCCACCCGCCGCCATGGCCTCACTCTAAGTCTAGAACATGCCACAGGGTCGGGATTCCGTGGAGCGCCGGCCGGCAAACAGCCGGCGGCACGCGCTACCCACTGGTGGAGAGCGCTCCAAGGCTTCCGACGCGAGGTCTCTCTAATAAGTTCCCAGACCGGGCGGAAATCTTGTCGCAGAAAACGAGAAAAAACGCTCGCGAGGATGAGAACCCGGAAAAATGCCCCCCCATGGCGGGAATTGGGCCGCCGGTTTTCGCGATGAAACCAACAGCCGCCCCCGGCGCGCCGGGGACGGCTAACTCTCGTCGGAGGGCTGCTGGCTGCGCAGCTCGCCCATCATGAAGCACAGGGCGTGGCAATAGAGTCGCACGGCCGTCGGGTATTTGGTGGCAAACGTGGCCGCATCGGCGTCGGCCTGAAGCCGGTTGAAGTGATGCCAGTCGATTTCCCAGTCTTCGTTGGTCGCGGCGTCGCGGAGTTGCCCGACCACGCGTGAGAGCCGGTCGACGAACTCGCCGTCGGGCGCGCAATTGTAGGTGCGATAAGGTCCCTTGCCCAAGGGGCCGGCGGCCCAATCCTCCGAAGCCTTGCCGGCACCGCCATAGCGCTGCAGAAGAATGATCACGAGCAGCACGAGCGTGGCGGTGAATCCGAGGTTGGCTACGGGATAGTGGCCGATGCCAAGCGCGCCGAGCGTGGTCAGGCCCGAGGCGCCCAAGAGCGTCCAGAGCAGTGGGTGGACGGGCCGGCGCTTGGTGGCTTTCTTGGCCGGTTCGACCGAGCCGTCGCTGTTGGCGACCTGTGGCCCGGTCAAGCGAACGATGATGACGGTGATGTTGTCGGGCCCGCCGCGGAGGTTGGCCAGATCGACGAGAGCTCTCGCCGCATCCTCCGGCGAAAGACATGCGATGATCGTTCCCATCTCCTCGTCGCGGACCGGCCCGGAGAGCCCGTCGCTGCAGAGCAGGAACGTGTCGCCGGTTTCCCAGGGAAAGG
Source organism: uncultured Planctomycetaceae bacterium (assembly GCA_964637625.1). Classification (GTDB taxonomy): domain Bacteria; phylum Planctomycetota; class Planctomycetia; order Pirellulales; family Thermoguttaceae; genus UBA11386. The sequence continues at coordinate 5,413 of CAZWWC010000134.1, read as the reverse complement.
GTCCCTCGAGATCGATTTGCGTGTCATCGTCGGGTCCGAGGGAGCGGGTGATGATGTTTCTCGGGACGTAGTCGGGGACTTCGCCTTCGGGAATTCTGCCGGCGGCGCTCATCTCCCAGACCAGGCTGTGGTCGAAGGTGAGTTGCTCGAGTCTTTGTCCGCGCAACCGATAGACGCGACTGTCACCGCAGTGGGCGATCAAGGCGCCCCCGGGCAGAAGCACCAGCGTGCTGGCCGTGGTGCCCATGCCCCGAAAATCGTCGCTGGCCATTCCTCGCTCGAAGATCTGTTGGTTTGCAGCGGTCATGGCCTGGTGCAGCGCTTCGGCCGGACTTAGTCCGCCCAGTTTTTGATAGACCAACGGCACGGCGTCGACGGCCATCCGGCTGGCCAATTCGCCGGCGGCGTGGGCGCCCATTCCGTCGGCGACCATGAACAGGTGACCCCGCTTCCGCCAGGCGTCTTGACTGCCGGCGAGCGCGACGGCCATCGCGTCCTGGTTATTCGTACGCCGCAGCCCGACGTCGCTCAGGGCGGCATACTCGAGACAGTGTTGCCAGCGGTCCGCGCTCACGTCCATCAGCATTCCTGGGCCAAGAGCATCGGGAAGGATTGGCCTCTGGTAGGATGGGCAAACCCCACGTCGTATTCTAGCACGCCGAACCGTTTTGGGTCATGCCCACCTCGGATAAGGAGTCCGCGGCATACCTATTTCTCCGCGTTTGCCCTCGTTTTCACGGGCATTCGCTCTGGCCGCCTCGCGGCGGTATCGCTATACTCCCGCCCTCACTCTGTTGTTTGCGGGCCCCTCGGTTGTCTTCCTCTCGGGCGAATTGCATGTCCGGCAGCCCATCCAAAGCGACTTTGAATCGGCCGCCCCAGTGGTGGTATTACGTGCCTGTTTTGGTGGTGATCACGCTTTGCCTGGTCGGCTGCGTGCGGCGTCGCATGACGATCCGGAGCAATCCGCCGGGGGCCTTGGTCTACGTCGACGACTATGAAATCGGGACCACGCCGGTCTCAGTCAATTTTACAAACTACGGCACGCGGAAAATTCGGCTGGTGAAGGATGGTTACGAAACACCCACCGTGATGCAGCCGATTTCGCCCCCTTGGTATGAGATTCCTCCGCTGGACTTCATTTCGGAAAACCTCATACCGGGCGAACTCCGCGATCAGCGTATGCTGTGCTATCAGTTGCGACCTCAGATCGTCGTGCCTCGGGAGCAGTTGCTCGCTCGAGCCGAGGATCTGCGTGCCCGAGGTCAGGTGCCCGCGGCGATGGCGCCTCCTGTGTTGTCCTCGCCGCCGCCTGTCCATACGCTGCCCTCGTCCGGCGGTGCGTCGCAGCCGCTGGAGTCGATTCCGACACCCCAGGCAGAGCCGCCGCATACGCGCTCGCAACCGATGCAGCCGTTTGTGCCCGGCGCGCAGCCCATGCAACCGTCGCAACCGCAGGTCGCGCCGGGCCACTCCGCTCCGACTTTTTCGTGGGGCCAGCCCGGGCAATCTTACCCGAGCTTGACGCCGCAAGGCTCCGGCAACTCGACCGGGCCGCAAGCTGGAGGAGGAACATCGCCCGGGACGACCATCCAACGTTCGACGCCGCCGGGCGGCTGGACACCTCCGCCGGCACCCGCCTCGCCCCAGAATCAGCCTGGGTGGGGAGGGCAACCGGGCTCGCCGTCGCAACCTCGAGCCTGGGTGGAGCCGTAAGCTCCGCCGGTAGGGTGGCATGGCAAGAGTCTGCGTCGCCATGTTCGGAAGTCGAAGAAGCATGCTCACGCAAGCGAGAGCATGCCACGCCTCGTGAGATTCTTGGTGGGCGGTGCCCACCCTACCGATCATCGCAGCCGGGTTGACTGCTGGGTGGGACAGCGGCTCGGCTGCCAGTTCTGCGGCGGAAGTCCTTTGGTGCCGGCCCCGGGCCGAACGGCGTCGCGGAGGATCGAGCCCGGGTGTCGAGCCAGCTTGTCGGAGATGATCCGCACGTCGTTGACGATCGGCTTCAGGCGGTAGCTGATCTGCTCGACGTTCCGGACGGTTCGATTGAGGCGATCGTACAGTTCATCGTCCTTCACCAGCCGGCCGAGCGTGCCTTCTCGGCTGTTGATCGATTTGCCGAAGCTTTCCATCTCGACCATGAGGTGGTTGAGTCGCCGGACGCTGTCGTCGATCTGCTCGACGATGCCGCGGCCGCTTTCACCCAAGGGCTCGGTGAAGTTCTTGATGTTTTCGAGATTATTGTCGACCAGGCCCATCGTATGGTCCATGTTCTGCATCGTGGTTTTGAGTTGGACGATCGTTTCCTGGGCCTCGCGGAGGGTTTGGGGGAGTCGTCGGATCTCGGTCTTGAGTTTCTCGCGGTAGTCGGGATCACTTAATAACTCGTTGCTGAACTGGACCGTATCTCGAACGAGTCTCATCGTCTCGTCCGCTTGTTTGATGATATTGTTGATGTGGTCCTGGTTCTTGTCGAGCATTTCATTGATCTTTCCGACCGTATCGCCAAGTTTGTCACTCGCGCTGGATACCGAGCCGATGGCCCCCGTAAGGTTGTCTTTGAGATCAACGATGGCGTCAAGCGGATCGGCGCCCCGTTTGCCTTCGAGAACGGAATCGGGAGCGATCGATTTTTCGGAAGGCTCCGCGCCCGGCGGCAGGGAGAATTCGACTTCGGCGTCGCCCAGCAGCGAGGTTTTCACCTCGCAAACCTCGTTGGCCGGCAAATCGAAGTCGGTGTGGATGCCGGCCGTGAGACGCACCTTGCCCGATCGAAGCAGCTCGACGTCCTTCACGCGACCGATAAGGATGCCGCTTCTGCGGATGGGCGTGTTCTTGGTGACGCTCGGTGCGTCGGCGAAGTCGACGTAGAGCGTATAGGTTTTCTGGAATATGGCCGGCCGGTTGCCCAAGAGCAGGATGAGGATGGCGGCGATCAGGCCGGTCGAGAAGACCATCACTCCCACCCAAAACTGGACCATACGTTCGTTCATCGTTTCATTCCTCGTTGTTTTGTCGCATTTCCATCAGGCGTTCTCCCGCCTGGCCGCGCACGAATTGCTGGACGCGTCGGTCGGCGGCCGACTCGATCTCGTCGGTTGCGCCGTCGAAGATGATTTGTGGTTCCTGCGGCGAGAGCCGGCTGCTGGGAAACAGCATGATGATTCGATCGGCTACCTTGCGGGCCGTTCGCATGTCATGGGTGACCAGGACGCTGGTAACCGGGTGTTGTCGGCGCGTGCAAAGCAGCAATTCGTTAATCACGTCGCCCATGATCGGATCTAATCCGGTCGTGGGTTCGTCGTAGAGCATCAGTTCGGGTTCGAGGACCAGGGCGCGAGCCAATCCGACACGTTTGCGCATTCCGCCGGAGAGCTCGGCCGGCTTGCTTGAGAGCACCTGAGGAGAGAGCCCCACTTCGGCAAGTCGCGCGAGCACGATCCGCTGGATTTCGCGCTGGCTTCTTGCGGTGTGCTGGCGCAAGGGAAAGGCGACGTTCTGCGCGATGGTCATGCTGTCGAACAGGGCCGCTTGCTGGAAGAGAAAACCATAGCGGATGCGCTTGGCGGTCAGTTGCTTCTCGTTGAGACTGGCCAGATCCTGCCCGTCGAAGACGACCGTGCCCTCGGTCGGTTTCAACAGCGCGATGATCGTTTTCAACAGCACCGTCTTGCCGCAGCCGCTCTCGCCGATAACGGCCACGGTTTCGCCTCGGCGGATGGTCAGATTGATGTCGCGCAGCACCTGGTTGCTGCCGAAACGCACGCCGAGCCGCTCGATCCGGAGGATCGGCTCCGTGCGTGCGTCGGGCTGGGTTGACGGGTGGACCATGGTTACAAGAGGAGTGGAACCGAGTCGGGCCAAATGCCGTAATAGATCATGTCGAGCACGATGCCCAAGAGCAGGTCGATCAACAGGATGGCGACGAAGGAATAGACGAAGGCGCTGGTGGCTGCCCGGCCGACCCCCTCGGCGCCCGGATCGCAGTGGAAGCCTCGATGGCAACCGATCAGCGCGATCGCGCCGCCGAAAAACAGGCTCTTGAACACGCCGACGAACATGTCGAAATTGCCCACGAACTGCCGCGAGTTTTCCCAATAGTGGTGGCTGTCGACGCCGAGGATGTGGATGCTGTAGACGCCGGCCCCGACCACGCCCATGAAATCGGCCATGATCGTCAAGGCGGGAATGAGCAGCAGGCAGGCGAGGAACCGGGGGACCACCAGGTAGTGGATCGGGTTGGTGCCCATGGCCGACAGCGCGTCGATCTGCTCGGTGACGCGCATGGTACCCAGCTCGGCCGCCATCGCGCTGCCGACCCGACCGGCCAACATCGTGGCCGCCAGCACAGGCCCCAACTCGCGAACCAACGACATGTTGATCACCGCCCCCATCCGCGTCTCCATGCTGAGCATGCGGAATTGGGCAAAACTCTGAACGGCCAGCACCATGCCGATGAACGTGCCCGTCAGGGCCACCACCGGAAGACTCAGCACGCCGATCTGATAGAGATTGGGCAGCAGCGTTCCGCGTCGCGGCAGCCGACTGAGGAGCCAACTGAACATGCGTAAGGTGAAAGCCGCGAAATTGTAGACCCCGACCATGCCGTCGAACACCAGCGCGCCGACGTCGGCCACCTGGTTGGCCATCCCTTCAGAGAAGCTCTGGGGCGGCCGTGCGCCCTCCGGGATTGGCAGTTCCGCGTTGGTCGACATCACACCAATTCGCCAAGGTAAAATGCGTTAGCTGGGGTAATTGAAAACCCAGTCAACACAAGTTGGATTCGTTTACCAAGGGTGGCACGTCCCTAAGCAAAGCGAAGGGCGTGTTTCCGTTACGCAGCCACGCCCTTCGCTGCTCAGGGCGTGCCACCCGACAGTCAGTCGCAGTGTGCCACTGCTTCGCAAGAAGCAGTGCTGCCGCAAACCCTGGGCATTGCTTGCCTTTTGGTCCCGGCGCGCCGGGATGGCACACGCTGGTGAAAGAGCCGGGCTGGCGCATAGGCTACGCGCAGAGTCTCTCTCTTAACTTCGTCGTCTTAAACCTTGCGGCTTGAGCCAAGCCTGAGCATCGCAGCAGTCTTCGCGGCGAGGCAAATTAGAAAAGCCAGAGATAAGAGGAAGCCTGGGGATTGTACTGGTACTGCTCACCCCGGATGCGCCGCCGGCCGTGCCGGCAGCGGACACATGATCGTCGAGACCTGGCGGCCTGTCAAAGAAGGTCGTTATCTTGGACGACTCTCACGGCTTCCGCCGCCGACCAACTCGGTTCAGCGACAGGAGTCCGCCCAAGCCCAGCATCGCCAGCGTCGACGGCTCGGGAATGACGCGGTTCAGAACAATCAGGTCGTCCTCACCGCCGTGGCTGCCGCGCGAGAAGTAGATCTTGTCGCCCGTCGCGTTGAAAGTCA
>CAZWWC010000133.1:0-10394 GCA_964637625.1 uncultured Planctomycetaceae bacterium | reverse complement strand
ACGGCGGCCACGGCCAGGGACGAACGATCGTCAGGTTGGTCAGTCACCGAAGGGCTGCTCAATAACCGTCGCATAAGCAGTGCATCGTTCCCACCGGTTCGGCCGCTCGCCGGGCTTCCGTTGGGCGCCCTGCTGGGGTCACTACTTCTGCGATCCTCAATAAGTCTGTGGTCTGGCCCGAATCGACCACCCGTAAAGGGGGAAACGACGTCACGGCCGATGCTCCAACAGAAGGCAGCCAGTTTAACCAGTTGCCTTTGGCCAGTCAACCGACCCAGACTGGCAAGGTGCTCGCAAGCGTCCGATGCGACTCTCGGACCATTTCCTGCCTGGCATCCTCCGGTAGTCCACCAGCAAGCCATCGCTTGAAGCTTGCGGTGATCGGCGGGCCAGTTCGATGAGTCTGGGCTCGCGCCGGTCGATTGATCCCGTGTTTCGGCATACGCACCCCCCCTTGGGCCACCAATGTGTGTAGAAGATTAGCGGAGGTACCCGCCGAGACAAGGTCATGCCTTAAGTGGTTGTGGCGCAACAACTTGTAGCACGTGTTTCCCTTCCGATCCGACCGTCTTCATCCATGAAATCGTTGCGTTTTTGGGCCATTTCGGATACAATGAGCGTATTGGTGTTATCCGACTTGCCCGGCCGTTGGCCGGGTGCCTGCCCATGTGGGATGGCTCCGGCCAGACACCGAGGATTGGCGCCTGGGACCATGCGAAGCACAGGGATCTGTGCTGACAGGTGGGGTCAGAGGTCACCTCTGGTTGCCTGGCACCTACCGTGTGACAACCATCGTGTGCTCGCCTCATGATGGGCATGCCTTTTCCGTCACGGACGACTCTGCAAGGGTCAATCGGTGCGCGCCGTCGCGCCGCCACCAAGGGGAACAGGGTGGTAAGAAGGAGGTAAGTCTCGTGATCACCGCAGCAAGACTCAGGACCCAAACAGTCAAAGAGTTGTCCGTCATGGCAAAGCGCGAAGGCGTTGCCGGCTGGCACTCGATGCGAAAGGAGCAACTGATCAAGGCACTGCTGAAGTGTGCCAAGCAGACGGCCCGCCGGCGCGGAATCCATCGCCGAAACGGAGCCAGCGCGAAGAAGGGCAAGACCGGCGCTCAGGCACGGGGATCGAACGGTCGATTCCAATCGCAGCAAAGAGCTGCCGCGCGCCAAAGTGCAGGTCAGTTACGGAAAATCCGAGCTAAGCTGGCTCGTGCAAAGGACCTGGCACACAAGGCAACCGATCAAGGGCGTTCGACGCCCTCGGATCGGTTGGTCATCATCGTCCGCGATCCCTATTGGTTGCACGCTTACTGGGAGTTGACTCCTCAGAGCGTCGATCGGGCTCAAGCCGCTTTGGGCCAACATTGGCACGGGGCTAAGCCGATTCTGCGGCTTTCGGAAGTCGCTCGGGAGACGGCATCCACCGCGGTGCGGGCCACGTTGCGCGACATTGAGATTCACGGCGGCGTGAACAACTGGTACATCGACGTCCCGGAACCACCGAAACGTTTTCAGGTAGAAATCGGCTATCTGGCCACGGGCGGCAGGTTCCTTGCGCTGGCGCGAAGCAACATCGTCACGACCTCGATTCCCAAGGGGAATAGCCGCGTGGACGGCAACTGGATCGGGGTGGCGGAGGATTCGGAACGCATCTACGCGATGAGCGGCGGCTACGACGTTGACGGAGCCCACTCGGACTTGAAGGACATCTTCGAAAGGAAGCTCCGCCGGCCGATGAATGCACCGCTGGTTCCCCGATTCGGAGGCGAATCTGAGGACATGGACGGCCGATCGCCCGGCTTCGCGTTGGAGGTGGACGCCGAGGTGGTGCTCTTTGGTGCCACGGATCCGGGATCTCGCGTGACGATCAAGGGGCAACGCATCCCCATCCAAGAGGACGGCACGTTCACCTTTCGTTTTGCGATGCCCAATCGGCGACAGGTCTTGCCGCTGGTAGCCGATAGCAGCGACGGTTCGGAACAGCGGATGGTCGTGGTCGCTATCGAGCGAAACACCAAGGTGATGGAGCCGATTGCCCGCGAAGTGGACGAATAGACCGCGTCGTGCTTCGGGAATTGGCGAAGTCCGTTTCCGCGGCAAGAATCGCGCGGCCGCTGGGGACGCGTTTCTCGCGTCGTTGCGCCGGGACCTTCTGATGGGCATTTCCTGGCGGTTCCGGGCCAATCACCGCTGTTTTTGCGGATTCCCCCGTTTTGTTTTCGGCCCGGTCGGGGTACACTGAGGAGTCTATCGGGCTTTATTTGCGTACCGACCGTGCCTGGATGGGAAACCCTGCCATGTCCGAGGACATCTCGAGAATCCTCCAGCAGTGGCCCTTTGTGCCCAGCGCCGTGACGGCCCGCGTTGTTCGAGGAGACGATGGGCACGATCGGCTTCAATTGCGTGTGGATCTGGGATTGTTGCAAATGGAAATGGACGGCCGTCCCGACGGCCTGCGGCCCGAGGGACATAAGTCTTGGCTGGACTACTATCGGCACCTCCAGGAGGCCCACGACGCGGCCCATGTCGATTCGCCCGCGTTCGAGTTGGACCAGGAAGCGTGCGGGCGTCTTTGGGTCGAGGGCGTCCAGTACTACCATCGGTACCTGTGCTTCTGGCATTTGAAGATGTACGAGTTCTGTGCCCGGGATACCCAGCGCAATCTTCGGCTGTTCACGTTTGTACGCGAACACACGCGTGACGAGCGAGCGAAGCTCCAGTTCGACCAGTGGCGTCCCTATGTCCTCATGATGCACGCCCGCGCGGTGGCCACGCCGCTGGCCGCGATGCGTCAATTCGACTCGGCCATCAAGGTGGTCGACTCGGCGATCGACGGCATTCAGGAGTTCTTCGAGCAGTACCACCAAGAAGACCGTGCCGAGCGGTGCACCGAACTGGCGGATCTGCAAGAGTGGCGCGAAGCGCTACGGGATAAGCGAGCCGAATTTCAAGCATCGCGAGGTGAGTTGACCGTCGAGATTCTTCGCCGAAAGCTCCAAGAGGCGATTGAGCTCGAAGCATTCGAAGAAGCGGCTCGCCTCCGGGATGAGATTCGCCGCAAGAGCACGCAGGAAGAATCGCAGTCATGACAACGTGGACCGCCATGCCGTGATAATGGGGCTTCACCGCGGGCTTCCGGCGCGCGGCTACTACTCCCTAGCCCCCAAATCCCGAAATCCCCAAATCCCTAACTTCCGTGATCCTTCTTCGCAGTCTCGACAACTTGCCTGAGAAACTTCGTCACGGCGCCGTGTCGATCGGCAACTTCGACGGCGTCCATCGGGGCCACGTAAAGCTGATCGAAACGCTTCTGGCCGAAGCGCGAGCACTGGACGGGCCGGCGGTCGTGTTCACGCTCGATCCGCATCCGGCAAGTGTCCTTCGACCGGAGCAAACACCTCCGCCATTGAGCTGGACCGAGCAGAAGGCTCAGCTATTGGGCGAGTTGGGGGTGGACGCTGTGATCGCTTACCCCACCGATCGGGCTCTGCTCCGGCTCAACGCGGATGTCTTCTTCGAGCAGATTATCGTCGATCGGCTGGCGGCCAGGGCCATGGTCGAAGGTCCCAACTTTTTTTTCGGCCACAATCGGTCGGGCAATCTGGACGTCTTGGGGCGACTCTGTCGCGAAGCCGGCATCATCTTGAAGGTGGCCGACACGCAGCGGTTCGAAGGACAAATCGTTTCCAGCTCGCGCGTTCGCCGACTGGTCGTCGAGGGGACACTCGAACAGGCCAACCGCTTACTCGGCCGGCCGTACCGCATCCGAGGCCTGGTTGTGCCCGGGCAAGGCCGCGGGCACCGGCTCGGTTATCCGACGGCCAACATGAAACGGATCGACACGCTGCTGCCCGGCGAAGGGATCTATGCCACCCGGGCGTGGATCGACGTCACCGCGTGGCCGGCCGCCGTAAGCATCGGTCCCAATTTGACATTTGACGAGCACGAATCGAAAGTCGAGGCCTATCTCTTGGGGTACGAGGGTACCCTCTACAACCAGCCGATCGAGGTTGACTTTCTCGCTCGACTCAGAGACATTGAGCGGTTTGATTGCGTCGAATCGCTCGTTGCGCAAATGCACGACGACGTGGAGGCCGCGCGACGCATCGCCGCCGCCGACGGGGTGGCTGGGGCATAGCGCAGCGGTGCCCCAGAGGGCCAAAAACTGGGGCTTCGCTTCGCTCCAGCCCCAGCCACCCCGTCGAGCCGCCCAATAGATAATGTTATGTGAAGGAACCCGAAGCGTGAAACCGCCTTCCGATACCTCCGTCGGCCGTCGTGCGGCGCCGCTGGTCGATTGGTCCCGCTTTGCCGCGATCATTGCCGAGAATCAGCGATTTCTTTTGACGACGCACATTCGCCCCGATTGCGATGCGTTGGGCAGCAGCCTGGCCCTGGTCCTGATTCTCGAAGCCTTGGGCAAGGAAGCCACGATTGTGTTGGGCTACGAAGTACCGTCGAACCTGAAGTGGCTCGACCGCCGGGGACGGATCAAGCGTCTCGGGCGTGACATCGCCCGCGAGGACATCGACGCGTTTGACGTTTTGATCGTGCTGGACACGTCGGCCTGGGCACAACTGAGCCACATGGAAGAGGTGGTTCGCTCCTTTGGTGGACCGAAGCTGGTGATCGACCACCACGTCAGTAGTGACGAGCTCGGCGCCGTTACGTTCACCGACAGTCACACGGAGGCCACCGGACGGCTCGTGGCCGACGCCGCGGAGCACTTGGGTGTCGAGCTTACGGCGGAACTCGCGACGATGCTCTTCGCCGCGGTGGCTACCGACACCGGCTGGTTCCGGTTTGCGTCGACAACCAGCCAGACCTACCGGTTGGCTGCCCGGCTCGTCGACGCCGGCGCGAAACCGAGTGAAATCTACGCGGAATTGTATGAAAAAGAAACGCTCACGCGGCTTCAACTGATCGGCCGGGTCATGGCCCGCGCACGGACCGACTTGGACGGCCGGTTGATCTATACGTGGATCGAACGGGCGGATTTCGAGACGACCGCCGCGCTACCCACCGATAGTGAAGACGTGATCAACATGACGCTGGCCGTCGGGGGCACCGAGGGAGCGGTAATCCTGGCCGAACAGCCCGGCGGCACTTTCAAGGTCAGCTTCCGAAGCCGGTGCCAAATGGACTGTGCCAAGGTGGCCGAGCAGTTTGGCGGCGGGGGCCATAAGGCGGCCGCGGGAGCCACGATCAAAGGCGATCTGGAAGTGGTCCTCAAACAGGCGCTCGACGCGGTGCGCGCCGCCATGGGATAACCGGTCCCTCAGCGCGGGGAGGCACTCGAAATGGAAAACGCTTCATCCTCGGATTCCAATAGGCCGCCGTGCGGCTGCGGTCGCAGCAAAGGGCCGGCCGAAGAATCTCGACGCGGCTTCCTGGCCAACACGGCCACGGTGGTCCTCGGCACAGCGGCGCTGGGCGCGCCGTTGGTCGTCGGGCTGGTCTCCTTCCTGAACCCTTTGCGTCACAAGCGGCAGGCCGGACGATTCTTCCGAGTGGCCACGCTGGACGCCTTGCCCGAGGATGGCACGCCGCGCAAGTTCCCGGTCATTGCCGACCGGCAAGACGCCTGGACCTTGTACAAGGACGTGCCGATCGGGTCGGTGTTCCTGCGGCGCGTGGGGCCGGGGCAGGTCAAGGCCCTGGCGGTCATTTGCCCTCATGCCGGCTGTGTCATCAGCTATGACGCTACGGCCGACGGGTTCCTCTGTCCCTGCCACACGGCCCGTTTCGATCTCGACGGCCGGCGGACCGATGAGCCGTCAAAAAGCCCCCGCCCCATGGACGAGCTCGAGGTCGATGTCCCCGGCGGAAACGAGGTTTGGGTGAAGTTCCAGCAATTCCAGACCGGCATCGCCCAAAAGGTGGTCAAGACATGAAAGCACTGTGCGATTGGATCGACAGTCGAACGGGCCTCGGCGAGTGGTTGCGGCGGTGCCAAGCGGCGCGAGTGCCCGGTCGCGTGTGCCTTTGCCGCTCGTTGCCGCTGGTGCTGGTACTGGCTTTCGCCTTGCAGGCGATCACCGGCGTCTTTCTTCTGATGCGCTATTGTCCCAGCAGCGACACGGCCTGGGAAAGCGTCTATTGGCTGCAGTACGAGACCCAGGGTGGATGGCTGCTCCGCGCGATCCATCACTGCTGCGGCCAGGCCGTGCTCGTGCTCCTCGGGCTCTACCTGGTCGGGATAATCCTGCGTGGGACGTATCGTGCCCCGCGCGAACTGGTCTTCTGGAGCGTTCTGCTGCTCGGGCTGGTCACCTTGGGGCTGCTGCTCTCCGGCGACCTCTTGGCTTGGGACGAAAACAGCCGATCGGCCACGCTCACCCGGGTCGGGTTTCTCCAAGCCCTGCCCGGCGTGGGCGAGTCGCTCTTCAAGCTGGCCGCGGCAGGCCCCGAGTTCGGCAACCTGACGCTGTCGCAATTCACGACGTTGCACACGGTGATCCTGCCCGGTGCTTTTCTTGTACTGTTGCTGCTGCGCTGGTGGTTCGTCCGTCGAGCCACGGCGGCCGACGATGCACAGCCGACCGACGGCCCCTTCTATTGGCCCGGCCAGGCGCTGACGGGTGTCGTCGGGTGTTTGATTCTCCTGGCAGTCGTCTTCGGCCTTGCCCTCGCGCACGGCACCACGGGCCAGCGGCGCGGCGTCGTGCTGGGCGCGCCGGCCGATCCGGTCGAGTTCTACGACGCCGCCCGGCCCGAGTGGGCGTTCCTGGGCCTCTACGGTTTCTCGAAACTCGGCGTGTTCGGCAGCGGCACGATCGTGCCGATCTTCGTTATCCCCGGCGCACTGGTTTGCCTTTTCCTGCTGATGCCTTTCATCGGGCGATGGCGACTGGGCCACGTCTTCAACATCGTGCTTGTCCTTGTGCTGCTGGGCGGTAACGTCTATCTATCATGCAAAGTTCTTGCAGAAGATCGAGCCGACGGGCGTCACCAGGCCCTCCTGCGACAAGGCGAACTGGCCGGCGCGCGGATGCCCGTGCTGATCCGACGCCATGGCGGCATTCCACCGGCCGGCCCGTTGGGCCTGCTGCACGACGACCCCAAGGTGGCAGGCCGCAAGTTGTTTATACAACACTGCGCCAGTTGCCATGACTACGTGGGCCCCGCGCGCGACGACATCCAATTCGGAGAGTCGTCGGCGCCGAACCTGTTCGGTTTCGGCTCGCGCCGGTGGATCGCCGGGTTGCTCGATCCAAAACAAGTCGACAGCGACCATTACTTCGGCAATACGGCATTCAAGCGTGGCGAAATGGTCAAGTTCGTCAAGCAAGAACTGGCCGAGCTGTTCGAGGAAGCGCCGGAGGATCGCGATCTGCTGATCTTGGCCCTCTCGGCCGAGGCGAAGCTCCCGGCCCAGCGGGAAGCCGACGAGAAAGACGCCAAGCGGATCGCCGAAGCTCGCGAGTTGACTCTGATTGCCGATTACTGCACCGACTGCCACCAGTTTCACGAGGAGGGCCGCTTGGGCACCGCGCCCGAGCTGACCGGCTACGCATCGCGTGAGTGGACGATCGGCATCATCCGCAACCCGGCCGATCCACGGTTCTACGGCAAGCGCAACGACCGGATGCAGGCCTACGCCAAAACGGACGACGAGACAAAGAACCTGCTCACCAGTCGCCAAATCGAGCTTCTGGTCGACTGGCTCCGCGGCGATTGGTACGAGCCTGAGCAGTAGGCAGTGGGCAGCGGGCAGTAGGCAGTGGATAGCCGTGGGCGGAAGCCCACGGAAGGACAAAACCGGACCATGGAAACTCAAAAACGGACCGGAAGTAGGCCTCCGCCGGCTTGGACCTACCGGCGCGAGACGCTCAACGATCTTCGCCGGATGGCGGCCGAATTGTCGCTGGCCATCCCCCTCGGCGAAGACACGTCGGTGCTGGCCCAGCCGGTGTCGATCGGCCCGTTGAGGGCGCCCAATTCCTTGGCCGTTCATCCGATGGAAGGCTGCGACGGGGACAGCCGAGGACGGCCCGGGGAGCTTACCCTGCGGCGTTATCACCGACTGGCCCAAGGCGGCGCCGGGCTGCTCTGGGTCGAGGCGATCGCGGTCGTGCCCGAGGGACGCGCCAACCCTCGCCAGCTCTGGCTCAATGCGAAGAGCGCGGGCGCGTTTTCACAAATGGTCGACGAGATTCGGGCTGTGGCCTCGGACCGGTTCGGCGAAAACCACCGGCCCGTGCTTGTCGCCCAGTTGACGCACTCGGGGCGTTACTCGAGACCGACACACCAGCCGCATCCGCTCATTACGCAGCACGATCCCAATCGCGACGCGAGGATGGGGCTGGCGCGGGATTGGCCGGTCCTGGGCGACGACGAGCTGGATCGGCTGCCGGATGCCTACGTCGAGGCTGCAAAGCTGGCGTTTGGCGCGGGATTCGACGCGGTGGACATCAAGTCCTGCCACGGTTATCTGATCAATGAGCTGCTGGGTTGTCACACGCGCAAGGGCAAGTACGGCGGTCCGTTTGAGAACCGCGTGCGTCTTTTTCTGGACATTGTCGATGGGATCCGCGATGCGGTGGGGCCGGATCGCGTGATCACCACCCGCATGGGCGTCTTTGACGGGATTCCCTATCCCTATGGATGGGGCGTCGACCGGGACGATCCGACGGTGCCCGACTTGTCCGAGCCGAAACGGTTGATCGGCATGCTCGTCGAGCGAGGGTTTCCGCTATTGAACACGACGATCGCCATCCCTTACTACAACCCGCACTATGGCCGTCCCTTCGACCAGCCGGTGGCCGGTGGAGACTCGTCGCCCGAACATCCGCTGGTGGGCGTGGCGAGGATGGTGTCGCTGGCCGCCGAAATCCAGCGGTCGTTTCCGCAACTGGCGGTCGTCGGTACCGGCTACAGTTGGCTCCGGTGGCTGTTGCCCTACGTCGCGGCCGGCGCCAAGGCCGCCGGCATGGTCACCTTTGTCGGCGCGGGCCGAATGGCGTTTGCCTATCCCGATTTCGCAGCCGACATTCTCGAAAAAGGTGGGCTCGATCCGAACCGCGTCTGCGTCGGGTGCAGTGCGTGCACGCAAATCATGCGCGACGACGGTATGACGGGCTGTGTCGTGCGCGATAGCGCGGTTTACGGGCCGATCTACGATCGCGGCCGGCTCGGCAACCGCAATCATCTGCTGCAGTTGGCCGGCGCGTGCCGAAGGTGCCAAGACCCGACCTGCCGGCAGGCTTGTCCGGCCGGGATCGATATTCCGCGTTTCATCGAGTTGTTTCTCGACGGCAAGGAGCGAGAAGCGTACGAGGTCATCCGCCAGTCGAACGTCTTTCCGGAAACATGCGCCTACCTTTGCCCCGTCGAGACCCAGTGCCAGGGCCACTGCCTGGAGCGCCTTCTCGGAGCCGGCTCGGTACCCATCGCCGACGTGCAGCGCTATCTGGCCGAGAAGGCCAACCGGGAAGGATGGTCGCGGATCCGCACAGCGTCGGAGTGTTCCGGCCGTCGGGTGGCCGTCGTCGGCGCCGGCCCGGCCGGGTTGGCCTGCGCCGTCGTGTTGCTCGAAGCGGGACACCGGGTCAGCGTCTACGATCGTGTGGAGAAACTAGGCGGAATGATCGATCGGGTGATTCCCGCCGACCGTGTTGGCGAGTCGCTGGCTCGGGAAACCGCCGCGCTTTTCGATCAAGTGCCGGAGGATCGGTTCACGTTTCGCGGCAAATCGGCCCTGGGCGAGCAGTTTACGCTCGATGATCTCTTCAAGGAAGGTTTTGACGCCGTTTTTCTCGCCGTGGGCCTGAGCGAACCGGTTACGAGCGCTTCGCCGCCGCTCGATGGACTGACCGACGGGCTCTCGTTCCTTGCCTCGGCCAAGGGCAAACGCCCAGGCGAGCTTCGCGGCCGGCGCGTGGCGGTCGTCGGCGGCGGCAATACGGCCATGGACGCCGCGGTGACGGCCAAGCGGCTCGGGGCCGAGGACGTCTATTTGATTTACCGTCGCTCGCTGGTCGAGATGCCCGCCTGGCCGAAGGAACGGCAAAGGGCCCTTGCCGAGGGCGCTCATTTCCTGATACTTACGGATGTGACGGGTCAGGTCAGCCGCGAAGGGAAGTTGACCGGCGTTTGCCTCTGCCCGACACGCCTGGGCGAGCCCGACTCCTCGGGCCGGCGCCGGCCGGTGCGCATCTCGGATCAGGTCTATCAGCTCGAAATGGATCTGGTGATCGAGGCGATCGGTCAAGAGGTTTTGCCCCAGAGCGAGGCCGCGCTTGCCGGCGTCGAGCTGCAAGCGGGGCGGATCGTTTACCGTGAAGGAAGCTACCAGACAACTCGTGACAGGGTGTTTGCCGGCGGCGACATCCGTCACGGAGCCGCCACGGTGGTGGCCGCCGTGGCCGACGGGATGCGCGCGGCGCGTGA
>CAZWWC010000132.1:0-10475 GCA_964637625.1 uncultured Planctomycetaceae bacterium | reverse complement strand
CTACGCTCAGGATGACCTGCTGAGGTGTCAGCCAGCCAAACTTGGAACTACTGAGCGTGGGCATGGCACCCGTTTTCTATTTTGTGTGGAGTCATTTAGTCTCGTCATTCGGGCGGCTCTGAGCCGTTCTTCAGATCGAGTACAGGCGTGTCGGCAAACGCGTCGATCTTCTCGATCTCAATGACGTTGTCGTTGACGGAGACGATTTTGCACTTGGTCATGGCGATGGGATTGGGACGGACGGGAGCGTGCGTAGCGAATACGCCGCGCTTCGGGTTCTTCTTATTGCCCTGCGGATGGACCCGCAGAATCGAACGCCGCTCGGGCGTGTCGCTGCGGTCCAGCCAGTACAACACCCAAACCTCCGAGAACTTCTCCAGCCCTAGCAATCCATCTTGATACTTTTTGTCCACCACGATGGTGGTTCGTCCTGCGGCTTTCCGTATCCAGCCGATCGGGTAGACGGTGAACTTGCGGATCGGCTCTTTCTGCCGCCCCCGTCCCGCCCACGCCATGCACGAGATGCAGAGAAAGGCCATGATCAATACAGCAAGACAGAAGCATTTCATCGTGTTGCCTCACTTGAACGGAAGTGGGATCCCCACGGCCGGACTGTACGCCAAAGGTCTACCCGGCAACAGCCTTCGAGTTGAAAAATAACCGGCAGAAGCAGTGTCCGTCCTTGGCCACTTCGTCCATCATTTCAGGGCACGGGCAGAGCGTATCCGCGCCCTTGACCGGCGGTTTGTGCTCTTGTTTGCAGGGACAGACGTACTGCCCGACCGCCGTGTAGTTCTCCGTCATAAGGCCCACGACTTTTTCCACCCGCGCCTCGTTGGGATTAAGGACCAATTCTCTCTCTTGTGCAATCGTTCGCAGCCGCTGGAGATTTCTCTCATATTCTTCCATCGAAAAACTCCGATGCAACTGGGAAACGTATCATCAGTACTGGAGACAAAACGTTGCCCCCACGGAACATTCAAAGCACTGCTCGGGCAGTTGCGACCACAGGTAGCTTGTCGCGCGCACGCCCGTGCAATGGGCGGCGCCGATTCTCCGGACCCGGTATCGTCTCAAGGCGGCGACCGTCGCCTCCAGTCGCCGCGTGCTTGCACGAATCAAGTGCATGCCGCCGAGCACCGCGTGGATTTGATCCCGGCCCGTCAGCTCGGCAACGTAATCCAGCGTGTTGACCACGCCGGCATGGGCACAGCCGAGCACCACGACGATCCCGGCAGGCGTTTCCAGATACATCGCCTGATCATCCAGCAGCGGATCTGGGGCGTTGCAGGAGGCGTCGAGGTAAAAAGGGCCGCCGGTGTCCTCGAAGTCGTTTCGCCGCGGGATTTCGCCCGTCACGTGAACGCCGTCGGTCAATTCCGTCGGCTGGCGTGTCCAAATCAAACGGCGAGTCTGCCGCTGCAGTGCTTGTTTGTCGAAGCCGGCCATGCCAATAGCGCGATGAGGCGGCCCCTTCTCCCGGTGGTATGTTTCTCCCAGTGCCTTCGGATGCATGTAGAGGTCGATCGGCCCCGCGGCATCGAGGACGTCTTTCAGGCCGCCCGTGTGATCGAAATGCCCGTGACTGATCACGACCATCTCGGTTGCCTCCAAGGGAACCTCCAATTGCCTGGCGTTGTGCCGAAGCACCTTTCCTTGACCGGTATCGAACAAGATCCGGCGACGGTCGGCCTCGATCCACACGGCCAGCCCATGTTCGGCCAGCAGATCGGCCCCTCGCGCCGTATTCTCCGCCAGGACGGTTATTCGAAGATCCTTGATCATCGTCAGTTCAATCTCGTTTGCGTGGCGAGCCAAGGACAAGAGGTGAGTTCAAAATCAGTCGGCTTTGTAGTCTTGCCGGTGGCACGGCCCAACCGGCAGTAGACGCAGTCGTAGCTGCACGTCTTGAAGGGAACGAGATCTATTCCCAGCGATCGTCCCAGGCGACGGGAGGGTACCGGCCCAAACACGTGTTCATTCATGGGCAACACTTTGGCCGTTTGACAAAAGCGTTTTGTGTAAGAAGGGAAAAGGGGAAAGGGGAGAAATGGGAAGCATCCTGGTCCTCCCGATGCAATCGCGACATCGGGAGGATCAGAAATCTTAGCCATCAGTCATTCATGCCAGGCAATTTCAGTAGTCTCAAGTTCCATTGAGACCCGGTATTGTCATCCTGAGCGAAGCGAAGAATCTGCGCAGCGAAGAATCTCCTTGGACAATCGAGATCCTTCGCTGCGCTCGGGATGACTTGCTGCGATGTCAGCCAGCCCAACCTAGCACCACTGAATTCCCCTTTTCCCCTTCTTTCCCTTTTTCCTTTCCTTACACATCTGCCATCCCGGCGCGCCGGGGCAGCTACACTCATGGTTTTTCCAGTTCTTGTTCTGCCGGGGTTGCGTCTCCCTGCAGGAGCTGGCCGCTCAGAATGGCGTCGACCACCTCGGAGAACGCCTGGGCAGCCGGCGATCGAGGGCCGTCGCCGAGCAAAGGTATCCCGGCGTCTCCGGCCATGACGACCTCGGGATCGATGGGGATTTGCCCGAGAAATGGGACGTCCATCTCCCGTGCCAGGGCCATGCCGCCGCCGCGTTTGAACAGGTCGATGTGCTGGCCGCACTTGGGACACACCAGCCCGCTCATGTTTTCGAGAATGCCCACGACCGGCAGCGAAACCTCCCTGCAAAACGCGACACAACGACGGACGTCCGCGATGGCCACGTCCTGCGGCGTGGTGACGAGGATCGCCCCGGCCGGTGAGCCCACAAGCTGGGCAATCGACATGGGTTCGTCTCCCGTGCCGGGCGGCGAATCGACCACGAGGTAATCGAGCCGGCCCCAGGCGACGTCCTTGAGGAACTGGCGGATGACGCCGTGCTTTCGCGGCCCTCGCCAGATGACCGGTTCCCGGCTGGAAGGAAGCAGAAATCCGATCGACATGACGGCCAGGTTTTCGTTCACTTTGACCGGCAGGATTTCGTCCTGAGTCCCCTGAACTCCCGCCGACTCGACGCCCATCAGCTTGGGAATGCTCGGCCCATGGACGTCGATGTCCAGCAGCCCGACGCGCCGGCCTGCCCGGGCCAGCGCCGTGGCGAGGTTGGCGGCGACGGTGCTCTTGCCCACGCCGCCCTTGCCTGAAAGAATCAACAACTTCTGACCGATCTCCGACATCCGGCGCTGGAGCATTTGTTCTTCGAGTTGCCGTTGCGACTCGGCGATGATGGGCAATTCTTTGGAAGACTGCGACATGGGGTAATCCTTCTTGAGGGTCTCCAGGAATTCGGGTGGCACGCTCTGAGCGCAGCGAAGGGCGTGTTCTTACCGCCAACCACGCCCTTCGTTCCTCAGGGCGTGCCACCCAAATCGCAGAAACATCGTGTGTTCCCGTGTCGAATTCCCGGACACCCTGTGATCCTTCTTGAACATGTTGCTCGTAATTCGTGTTACAGTACGGCAAACGGGCTCAATTTGCTCAGCCGGTCGGACACCTCCGACCAGAGCTGCTTGACGTCCGCCGCCGCGCCGGCCTCGGTGTACTCAACCAGGGCCTGTTTCTTGATTTGGGCCTCGGTCACAGCCCGATCATAGCAGATCCGCCCGACGGTTTCTGCGCCCAGCCGGCGGGCCTCGGTTTCAATCTCCGAGGCCAGTTCCGCGTTCAGGTCCCATTTGTTGACGCATACGAGCGTCTGGATGCTAAAATGCTTCGTCAGTTTCATCACGCGGTCCAGGTCGTGTAGACCGCTGAGCGTCGGCTCGGTGACGACCAGGACCATATCCGCGCCGGTAATCGAGGCGATCACCGGGCATCCGATGCCGGGCGACCCGTCGATAATCAGCAACTCGCGCCGCTCGGCGGCGGCAACTTTCTTGGCCTCGGTGCGGACGAGGCTGACCAGCTTGCCGGAGTTTTCTTCGGCAATCCCCAACTCGGCATGAACCATCGGACCAAACCGTGTGTCGGAGACGAACCACCGGCCGTTGTCGGCCGCAGCAAATTCAATGGCACCGTCGGTGCAGAACCAGGCACATACGCCACAGCCCTCGCAGGCGATCGGGTCCACGCGAAAGGTCTTCCGAACCCGGCCGTTGCCCGGCCCGTCGTAGAAAATGGCGTCGAAACGGCAGATTTCCTCGCACTTGCCACAGGCCGTGCAATGGCCCGACATGATTCTTGCACGGGAACCACCGGAAAACGAACCACGCTGGACCACGCTCGGCTCGAGCACCAGGTGCAGATCGGCGGCGTCGACGTCGCAGTCGGCCAGCACGGCCCTTTCGGCCAGGGCCGCAAACGAAGCGACCACGGACGTTTTACCCGTCCCGCCTTTGCCGCTGATAACCACAAGCTCTTTCATCCGGCGCAACTCCCCACGGTACGTGCCGATTCCAACAGCTCGGCAAACATCAATTCGTATTCGGGCAGGGCATCACAGGCCATCACGCCCCGGGAGTAAGCTTCGGCCAGTCGCCGATCGTCGGGGATTTCCCGCAGGATGGGAATCCGCCGGGCGGCGCAGTAGGAATGCACGTCGATTCCGTCGAGCCCGGCGCGGTTGATCACCACACCCAGGGGAAGCTTCAAGACGCGAACCATCTCGACGGCGAGTTTCAGGTCGTGCAACCCGAACGGCGTCGGTTCGGTCACGAGGATGACGAAGTCGGCTCCCCGAACGGCCTCGATGACCGGGCAGGAGGTCCCGGGCGGGGCGTCGACGATCGTCAGCTCGGCCCGCAAATCCGTCGACTTGACGGCCCTGATCAGCGGGGGGCTCATCGCCTGACCGATGTGCAGCAAGCCTTGTGCGAACTCGATGGGCCCGGCCCGGCCCGTCTCGAGCACCCCGATTTCCCGAGACACCTCGGTGATTGCATCGGCGGGACAAACCAGCGAGCACCCGCCGCAGCCATGGCAAAGCTCGGGGTAAACGAGCACCCTTTCACCCACGTGGACGATTGCGCTGTATTGGCAGATTTCACCGCACTCGCCGCAAAGGGTGCACTTCTCGGCGTCGACCCGGGGGATCGGGTTCCCGACCGGTTTTCGATCGACGATTTCCGGCTTCAGGAAGATGTGGCCGTTGGGCTCTTCGACGTCGCAATCGAGATAGGCCGTGCGCAGCCCGGTGCGGGAAGCCACGTAGGCAAGATTCGTGGCAACCGTCGTCTTGCCCGTGCCGCCCTTGCCGCTTGCAATGGCAATCTGCATAAGGCGTATGATCCTGCTACTGGGCCGTTTTTTCCGTTTGCAACTCGCGGATTCGCTCTTGGAGCTGTTTCATCTGTTGCTCCATGACCTGGGCCTGTTGCTTCAGCAGGTCAAGCTCCTGCTGCTGGCTTACGCCAGCCGGATAGCCGTTTGGGACGGCTCCGAAGGCCGGCACGCCGGCCGCCGCCCGTTGCCAACCGGTCAAACCGGTGGCGTAAAACCAGTTGCGGCGTCCAAATCCACCTCCGCCAAATCCACCTCCGCCAAATCCACGCCCCCTGAATCCACGTCCGCCGGGGGCATTCGTGAATCCGGGAGTCGGATATCCCGCGCAATAGCCCGCGGCGCGTCCCGTCATCGGTCCCATGCCCATGGGTCCTGTTCCATCTCCACCTGGCATCGTTAAGCTCCTCGTGTTGAAAAGACTTTACTGATTGTTTCCGCGGCCTTGCCCTTGGCCGCGACCTTTACCTTTACCTTTTCCTTGCCCCTGGCCACGGCCCTGTCCTTGTCCTTTTCCGCGGCCTTTTCCTTTTCCTTTGCCCGCGCCGCAAGGGCCCATGCCCCTGCCCGTGCCGGGGCCTTCTCCTTGTGGTCCTGTTCCATCACCTCGTGGCATGATAAGTCTCCCTCTTGTAAATGTTTGTTTGTGTCAGAAAATAATAGGTACCGTAGCTTGAAAATCAACCCTCAGTAGTTCCAAATTTAGCTGACTGACACCTCAGCAGGTCATCCTGAGCGTAGCGAAGGATCTCGATTGTCCAAGGAGATTCTTCGGCTGCGCAGATTCTTCGCTGCGCTCAGAATGACAATGCCAGGTCTCAATAGCATTTGGAACTACTGACCCTTCCCACCCGTGGCCACCGACACCTCGGAGCGTCTCAAGATCATGGCGCCCTGTTGGCATCCGATGTCCCGGGCAATCACCGGGCATTTCGCCCGGAGCAGAAAGAAAATGTTTTTGTCGACGTCACTGAGCGTTTCGTAGTTCCCTTGCCCCTTGGCAATAACCAGATCGGCTCCCTCAAAGCGGTCCCGAAACGGCTCGCTGCAATCGTCGAGAATCGTGCCGGGAGCGTCCGAACCGTTGTCGATGACTTCCGCGACCTCGTCGATGCCCGCAACGCTCGCGTCGGCCATAGTGGCGTCGTTGATCACCGGAAAGCCTCGGACGGCAACGGTTACTTTGGCAGGCCGTAATTGCTCGATGAGCAATCGGTCGAAGACGATTTCTCCGGCGTTGTCCGCCAAATAGAGGATCTCATCCACGGCCCGGACCGCGGAGGCAAACTCCCCGATGTTTCCTTCCAACGAAGCCGACAGGGCATTCATGATCGACTCGCGAACCTGGGTCTCGTTCAAGCGGGTTTTCACACCAAGGTCGATCACGTTGCCTGCAATCGCGAGTCTGACCGCCGTCTCCATCGGGTTGTCTGAGTCTTCAACCCAGCCTTGCAACGTCGGGTACAGCTCCAGCGCCATCCGGTTGAAGCGGTCCTTGACCTGGCGATAGGGATCGTCCCCGCCTGTACACTCCCGGATCACCCGGTGAATTCGCTGACCCATCGCCGGTGGAGTTTGACGCAAATCCATTTCCGCGCCGGCCCGAAGCGCCTCGCGAAGCACGCGCTCCTGAACGGTTTCGTCCGACGTCGCCAAGCGCGCGGATTCCAGCGCTTGGCGAATGAAACAGGGAATGCAGTCAAAGAAGGTTTTCATCGGCGTCTTTTACATCCAGTGTCCTTCCACGTTGGCCTTGCCGGCATCCTGCAACTGCCCGGCCTTGAATTTCTCAATGGCTTCTTTAACGGTTCCGGACGCGCCCAGATAGATCTTGACCTGGGCGGCCTGGAGCGTGGCGAAGGCCTTGGGGCCCACGTTGCCGGTAACGACGGCCTCGGCGCCAAGGTCGACGACGGTTCGGCCGGCCTGGATTCCCGCCCCTTGGGCAGCATTGAGGTTCTGCGTGTTGTCGTGTACTGAGAACTCCCCGGTATCCGTGTCCACGACAATGAAATTCCTCGCGCGCCCAAAACGCGGATCGACCGGGCTGCTCAAGTCGGGGCCTTGTGATGTTATAAGGATCTTCACGGCACACCTCCTCTCGATAATTAGGAACTATCTCAAAACCCAGTTCATGGTTGTCATCCTGAGCGAAGCGAAGGATCTCTTTGGCACTGAAAAACCTGAGATCCTTCGCTTCGCTCAGGATGACAGATAGGGGCCAGGATGACAGATAAAGGCCAAAAGGAATTCTGAGATAGTCTCTTAATGGTCACAAATGTTCTCACCTATCTGCAAGGTGCCGTCGAGATAACTTCGGACCAAGCTTTCGGGCGGTTCGGCCGGAGCCCCAATGATGACCTCGATTCCCTGCTGGGCGAGAATGGCTTGGGCGCGTCCTCCCATGCCGCCGGCAATCACGAGGTTCACTCCCTGCTCATGCAGCCACTGCGGAAGCACGCCCGGCTCGTGAGCCGGCGGGGCAGCTTGCCGGAAGTTGAGGATGGTCCGCTCCACGGTATTCACGTCGAGCAAGGCGAACTGTTCGGAATGCCCAAAGTGCAGGCACAACCGGCCATCCACGACCGGAATCGCGATGACCTGCACGTTGTTGGAGTCCTTTTCACTCGGCGACATTGACTATTCTCCTGTTAGGATTGTCACTTAATTACATTGAAAATCGTTGCATCGCAAAACGAAGCGGCGATGGGGCTCCGCGCCTGCACCACGGGCAGTCGCGGAAACCCCAGCCGCCATCGCAACCCCGCCGTGTTTACGGCCCTACCACAAATCAGCGACGGGGTATTGACATCGTGTACTTCCCATGTCGACGGTGGTTTCCATGTCGGTTTTCAGTAGCCCCACGGGCCGCCGGGGTCACCGCGGCGATCACCGCCGTGTTTCCTGCCGCGTCGGCCCCGACCTCTCATACCCTGGCCACGACCGGGTGGTCCCGTGCCTGTAACCTCATCACCTAAAAACCGGCGACACACGCCACGGCCACGACCGTTGATGGCAGCCTCGGCGTCCAGGTCTCCTCGGAGCAACGCGGCCAGCGCGTCTTCAACCTCGCCGGTAACCCAGCCATAGACGGTCACGCCCGACGACTGAAGCGACGCGGCCGACCACCGGTCGATGCCGCCGCAAATGACCGTATCCACGCCCAGTTCGAGCAGCCTATTGATTCGCTCGTGCGGGGCCCAGTCGCCGGCCGCAAGCTCCTCTCGCGCCGTTGCCGCGCCGTCGTCGATGGTTACCATCAGGACAGACTGGGCACAATCGAACCGCGGCGAGACGCGGGTCGCAAAGGTCGGAATGGCAATCTTCATGGCGACAAACCTCTCGTCCACGAAAGGTGCAAGAAGCGTGCCACTGGCCGATTGACGAGCAGACCGTCTGTAACTTGTTTCAGAGTCAAGAGATGCCGAGGCTGGGACTATTCCGCCACGGCAAGATCAAGATTGCAGAACTGCAAAGCCGAATGATGGCATGATTGCAGGGGCGCAATGGTACGGCCAAGCTGTACTCACGGATAGGTGATGCCGTACTTCTTCATCTTCCGCCAGAGCGTGGCCTTGTCGATTTCCAGCGCCGCGGCCGTCTTACCTCGATGGCCGTCATACTGTCGAAGCGTCTGAAGAATCGTCGCCGCTTCGGCCTCCGGCAACAGACCGGCGGCCGAGCGGGATTCAGCACCTCTGCCGCCCGATGGTTCTTGCTGCAACTCCGCCGGCAGGCAATCGATCTCGATACGACTGCCACGGCAGAGGACGACGGCATGTTCGATGACGTTCTGCAACTGACGCACGTTCCCCGGAAACTCGTAGTCCATCAACAGGCCCAGCGCGTCCTCGGAGATTCCTTCGATCTGCTTGCCTTGCTGTATGCCAAACTTGTGAATGAAGTGGTCTGCCAACAGCGGGATGTCCTCTCGCCGCTGGGCGAGCGGCGGCAACCCAATCTTCAGTACATTCAACCGGTAGTACAGGTCTTCGCGGAACGTGCCGCGCGCTACCAGTTCCGCCAGCGGCCTGTTCGTGGCCGCAATCACCCGCACGTTAGCCCTAACGGACATGGTGCCTCCCAGCGGTTCATATTCCTTTTCCTGGAGCACCCGGAGCAGCTTGATTTGCAGCGCGGTCGAGATATCGCCGATTTCGTCCAGAAACAGCGTTCCTCCTTCGGCCAGCGCGAATCGGCCTGGTTTATCCCTTTTGGCGTCCGTGAAAGCGCCTTTCTTGTATCCGAACAGCTCCGATTCCAACAGCGTGTCGGGCAGGGCGCCGCAGTTGACGGCGACGTACTTCCGCCGGGCACGCTTGCTGAGGTTATGGATGGCCTTGGCAAACAGCTCCTTGCCGGAGCCGGTGGGTCCGTCCAGCAACACGGTGCTGTCGCTTTCGGCGATGTCGGGCAGGATCCCGAGAATGCGCCAGATCTCATGGTTCTTGCTGATGATGTCGTGAAAGGTATAGTGTTCGTCGATTTCCTTGCGGAGTGCTTCGACCCTCGAGAGATCGCGGAAGGTTTCCACACCTCCGATCACTTTTCCATTCTCGCTGCGCAGGACGGCGGTGCTGACGCTGACGGGCACCTTTTCCCCTCGGCTGTTGAGGATATTCACCCGGCGATTCACCCGCTGCCGGCCGCTTGCCATCGTTTCCCGCAGGGCGCAAGCATCCTGGCAGATGTTGGCGTGAAACACGTCGAAGCATTTCTGGCCGATCGCCTGGCGGCAGGAGACGCCGGTGATCTGTTCGGCCGCCCGATTGAACGACGTAACGTTCCAATTATCGTCGACCGTGAATACGCCGTCCGCGATCGAGTCGAGGATAATGTCTTGAGCTTGCTCGCTTGACGTTTTGCTCATGACGTTTTGCTTCGTCGTCGTCGTAGTGTGAAGGGCTCAGGGCCGGCGCGGCACTATGACGTAAGCTGGGTGCCACGGCCATGCTTGCATGGGTGAGACCATCCTGGAATTGAAATCGAGGTTTTTCGAGGCAAAATGTGTGCCACTGCTTGCCACCGGCAAACAGTGCTGGCTACGCAGCCATTTCGCACTGCTTTTTGCGAAGCAGTGGCACACTGAATTCCCGGACACCCTCGATTATCTCAGAATTCCTTTTGGCCTTTATCTGTCATCCTGAGCGCAGCGGAGGATCTCTTTGGCACTGAAAGACTTGAGATCCTTCGCTGTGCAGATCCTTCGCTGCGCTCAGGATGACAACCATGAATCGGGTTATTGAGATAGTTTCTTATT
>CAZWWC010000131.1:2918-10543 GCA_964637625.1 uncultured Planctomycetaceae bacterium | reverse complement strand
ATGAGCCAACTCATAATCCGGCCCTTTTCCCTTTCACGAAGTCTTTGAAGACGTCCTCCAGTCCAAGATCGATCACCTCGACGTGATCGACGGCGTTCTCCTCGCGCAACGCTTGCAGCTTCTCCGGCGAGAAGTCGCTCACGGTCACCGACCACTCGCGCCCCTCGACCCGCTGCCAGATCGTCCCGTCGGGCAAATGCTCGGGCGCGGCGCCGTCGCGGAGCGTGGTCCGGACGCGCTTCGTGCCGGCCAGTAGCTCCTCAATGTTGCGATGCACCAGCAGGCGGCCCTCGTAGAGAATGCCTACCGTGTCGGCCAGGCGCCGCACGTCGTCGAGCGTATGGGTCGAAAAGAGCACCGTCCGGCCACGCTCGCAGATGGTCCGCAGCACGCCGTCGAGGAATTCCTCGCGAGCCAGCGGGTCCAGGCCGGCCATCGGCTCGTCCAGCACCAGCAGCTCGGGATCGTGCGAGACGGCCACCAGCAGCGAGAGCTTCACCAGCATCCCTTTCGAGAGATGCTTCACCTTCTTTCGCGGATCGAGTGCGAATAGGTCGAGCATCTCTTGGCACGTCTGGTCGTTCCACGACTCGAAGGCCGCCCGGCAGAAGCCGATGACCTGCTCCACCCGCATCCAGCGGTAGATATGATGCGATTCGGGCACGTAGCCGACGCGCTGCTTCAGCTGGACGGGTTCCTCCAGTACGTCCAGGCCCAGCGCCTCCGCCCGGCCCGCGGTCGGCCGGAGCACGCCCATGAGCATCTTGATCGTCGTAGTCTTGCCGGCGCCGTTGGGGCCGATCAGACCGAACGTGCTTCCCCGAGGCACTTCGAGGGACAGATCGTCGACGGCCCAGGTGCGGCCGAACCGTTTGGAGAGGCCCGACAGATGGATGGCCGGCTGGCCGTTGGTTTCGGCGTTCATGAGCGATGATCCTCCATTTTGGTCAAGCCTTCGACGGCCGCCGCAAAAACTGCCTGAATCTGCTGGGCGCTCATGCCGGCCGTTGCCGCGGCGGCGATGGCCTCGTCCAATTTGCCGCGGACAACCTGCTGGGCATGGGTTTGCGCGAACGCCGCTGCTTCCTTGGCGACAAACAGACCCTTGCCCCGTTGCGAGTAGACCAGGCCCTCGCGATCCAACGCGTCGTAGGCACGTTGGACCGTGTTCGGGTTGACGTGGAGTTCGAGGGCCAGCGCCCGAAGCGACGGCAGCGATTCGCCGGGCCGATACACTCCGGCCGCGATGGCCGAACGGACCGCTTCGGCGATCTGCAGGTAGATCGGAACGTGGCTTCGGGGGTCGATTCTCACGGCATCCTCATGAGTGCACTACATCACTAATGCAGCATGTCAGTATATCGGCATCTGGCAAGAATGCAAGGCTTTTTCCCTGAAAATCCGCGATGGAAACCCCGCTTCGGGCCGGGACGTCACACACCCCGGAAGTAGCGTGATCCACGGATCAGCCGTTGGCCGGGTTGCAGCCCGGCGGCACTTGCACCGGCGGATCTTGGGCGTGTCGGGGCGTCGCCCGGCCTACTGCCTCACTTCGCCTTGGCCGGGCGGCAGCGGACCATGGACATGATGCCAAACGCGGTGCCGTACTGCTGGTGGTAGTCGTAGAACGGATAGTCCCACCAGGAGCCGTCTTTTTCCTGGAGCGGCAGCAGGATATGGGCCAGATGCTGCTGGAAGTGAGGCCGCTCGGCCGGGTCCAACTCGTCGATGCACAGGGCAGCGTAGTAATGCCCATAGTAGTAGAAGTAGCCCGCGACGGCCATCCACGACTCGTGCGGGATCGGGCGTTTGCGGCCCATGCTGAGCCACCCGTTGCGGGCGTAGAGACGATCGAGCCAAGTTCGCATCACGGGCAACGTGGTTTTCTCATCGTGCCAGTAGTACATGGCCACGTTGCACGCCTGGGAGCGTCCGAGGCTGGCGCCGGGCCGATTGATCTGGTACATGGGACGATGCTTCATGTACTCGCCATAGAGATAGCTGAAGTCGGGCTTTCGCTGGCGACGGATCGACTCGACGGCCCGATCGATCGGCCGCTGCGGAATCTTGACGCCGATGTCGCGTGCCTCGGCCAGGGCCACGAGCACCGTGGCCGTGACGAAGCTCATGGTTGCGCCGCTGGGCTGTTTCGTATGGGCGTTCAAGTCGTAGTAGCACCAGCCGCCGTCGACACATTCGTAACGTTCGAGCATTCCGATCTGGTGCTTGATCAACTCCTTGATTTTTTTCTGCATCTTGGGCTCGTCGGCGTGGCGGCGATGCATCCGCACCAGCCCCTCGATGGCATAGGCATGGGCCCAACTGTTGTAGATCGTCATGGCGTCGGCCCGGCGGACCGACCGCAGATGCGCGAACATCCAGGTTTCAGCCCGATCGAGGGCATTGGCGACCTCGGGACGCGGATCCCCGCTGTCGATCAGCGCGGCGATGCCCAGCCCGGTGACTGCCGCGCGGAACGCGTGATGGGATCCCGGCGCGGGCGCATAGATGTTCAGTCCTTTGGTGTTGCGAGCCGAACCCCAGGCGCCGTTTTTTTCCTGCCGCGCCAGCAGGAAGTCGACGCCCCGGGTAATCGCCCGGTCGATGGCTTCGGCCGTGGGAGGGCTGATCGGCTTGGGGCGCGGCGCGGCCGGATCGAAGCGCGCCGGCTCATCGGCGGCCAGCAGACCCCCGTGGCCCAGGACGATCAGTGATAGAAGCACAAGCCAGCCCCGCGGACGGCCTGTCACTCGGTGCAAACGTGTCATGATCGTGCCGTCACTATTTCTTGTTCTCGGGCTTTTTTTCGGGCTTCTTCTCGCACTTCTTCTCGGGCTTTTTCTTGGGCTTCTTCTTGGCTTTGTTGGGATCTTCCTTGGGACAGACCTTCAAAACCTTGTCGCCGGCACGCAGCCCCTTGAGGATCTCGACGGCCTTGACGGTTCGCTCGCCCACCTTGACCTTCCGTTTCTTGGGCTTCCCCTTCTTGTCCACGACGTAGACGAAGTGCTTCATGTCGTCCTCGGGGTCAGTCCCCAACGCCGTGGGTGGAATCGTCAGCGCGTTTTTCTTCTTGTAAGGGACCAGCTTGATCATACAGGTCATGCCGGGCATGACCGGCCCCACGCTCTGGTCGGTCACCATGAGCTTGACGTCGAAGCGATTGCTCGAGGAGGGCGCGCTGTCCACCTCGGAGACAATGGCCTCGAACCGCACCTTGGGGTAGGCCGTCGGCCTGACCTTGCCCTTGAGGCCCTCGCGGACGTAGCGAACGTCCTTTTCGGTTGCCGCGGATCGGATCAGAATCGGCTGCGTCTTCAGCACCGTCATCAACACACTCTTGGTCGGCAGACTGGCGCCGCGCTTGAATCGGCTCTTGGAGGTCATGCCCGTCCAGCGGCCGTCGACACACTCGCCGAAGTAGACGATGCCGTCGGCCGGCGATTTGACCGTCATGAGCTTGCGGTCGGCCGACAACTCCTTGAGTTTCTTGGCGAGACGTTCGCGCGAGACCTTGGCCTTCTCCATTTCCAGCCGGCCCTTCTTCAACGCCAGCGGCAAGAGAATCCTGGTCTTTCTGATGCTCAGCCTGCTCCGCTTGATCGAGTCCTTGGCCGATTCCTCACGACGAGGCAGGGAGAACTTCATCATTTCGTCATGGCGCAACTTGGACAACTTGTAGTAGAACTCGTACATCTTGACCTGGAAGCGGGCACGACGCAGGATAATCTCCTCGGTCTCCTCGGTGAGATCGTCGGCCTTGTACATCTTTTCGAGCTGCTTCAACTCCTCTTTGGCGTAGGCAACATACTCCTCGATCATTTTCAGAGAGAACTCGGCTCGTTCCTTGGACGCCGGCAGATCCACCTTCATCAACTGCTCGAAATCCTCTTCCGTGATCCGTTTCCGGCGGTCCACCGCCGCCAAATCCATCGGCGCGAGCTTCTCCATCGCGTCGAGTTGCTCTTGGAGCTTGCGCATTTGAATGTCGGTCAGTTTGGCCTGCCTGCGAAGATCGTCAAGCGCTTGGTCGATCTTCTCCGGGTCGAAAGCGATCAGGAGATCTCCCTGCTTGACCTGCTTGCCGTGCTCGACCGCCTTGAGGACTTTGAAGCCCGACCACTGCTCGGGCCAGACGCTCACTTCAGCCATCCGTTTGGCCTCGAAAATACCCTTCAGAGCCACCGTGACTTGGAACGGTCCTTTCTCGACTTCGTGAACCGGCAGTTTCTTGACCGGCGGCGCGACCTTCTTCTTGGCTGTCGTCTTGGCCTTCGTTTTGTCGTCATCAGCTTTCTTCTTGGCGTCTTTCGCTTTCTTCTTATCCGCCTTTTTCTCTTCGGCCTTCGCCGGCTTCTTGGCGTCGGCCTTCTCCTGTTTGGCGTCCTTCTCTTTCTCCTTCTTCGGTGCTTCCTTGGTAGTCGACTTCGTCTCAACGGCCGGAGATTTGTCGTCCTCGTCGGCGCGCGCAACAGACCAACTTGGCGACGAACCAAGCATGACAAAACAGAGGATTAGGGAGGTAACAAGATGTTTCATTCGAGGAACTCCTCTAGGGTAAACGTGGAAAGCAGTGAGAAACGGCGTTCTATTCCGAATAGGCCAAACACGGGAAGGGGGTCCTCCATTCCTAAACCCAATTGTCGCCTCCCTGCCCAACGGATTCAAGCACCCTCTTTGCGAATCGACGCACCTTGGGCTCCTACACCGACGGACACCCGGCCGGGTGGCGGCCCCCCATATAGCCTGCACCACGACGCCGACGGCGTTTTCTGCTAAAACCGTCCGTTATACCCACCCACATTCTTCGCCTTGGTGTGTGGCCGGATGGTTGGCTCGAACGGGCTGGGTGCCGGTTCCACTGGTAACTTGCAGCGCGGCAAGGGTTTTCAGCGGTTCTGGGCACGCTTGGGGGACGCCTGTCGCGGCCGGCACGGCGATCCCGGCACAAACGGCCATTACCCCATTTCCTGTTCCATGTCGCGTAACTAAAAGGGGACGATCATGAACGTAGCGTTTCGTTTCACCGTGGCCATGGTGGCGGTTCTAGCGGCCGGTGCCGCCCGGGCCCAGCAGACTTATTACGAGGTGCCGCTTCGCGCGCTGAAGCTGGTCGAAGGGAAATTGCCCAGGGCCGAGCAGGAGCCGCGTCGTCGGACGAGGAATCGCGCGGATCTGATGCCGCGCGTCGTGGCCGACGCAAAGGCCGAGGCCTACCTAAGCTACCGAAGGGGCTCGCATCCGAGGTGGCTTCCCTACAAGGCCATGCTCGACGAGATCAGGCTCCACGCCCGAGGGCCCAAGGGAGTGAAAGTGACGGGCCACCTATACCTGCCTCACCCGAAAGAGCGAAGGATGGTCGCCCTGCGGTTCGAGATTCCCGCGGCCGATGCCGACGCGGCGGCGGAGAAGCTGTTTCTGACGGCGAAGGAATCCTATTACCGCAACCTGCGAGACCGCCGCATTCCGGGCACGGCCTGGTTCCGACATCAGGAACGTTCCGTCCGCCGTGCGTCCGGTGATGATCGGTCCCAAGTCGCGCGGCAGTCCGACAATTGGCGTCGGCGGAGTGACCTGGACCGTT
This sequence comes from uncultured Planctomycetaceae bacterium, assembly GCA_964637625.1. Classification (GTDB taxonomy): domain Bacteria; phylum Planctomycetota; class Planctomycetia; order Pirellulales; family Thermoguttaceae; genus UBA11386. Next base: position 4,959 of record CAZWWC010000131.1, on the reverse strand, counting down.
CTTTTGCTCTGTTCACCGGCGGACGCGCCGTAAGCGAGAACCTGCAGCTCGATCGTGTCTTGCCGCTCGGCGATGACGACGTCGAGAAAGTGCCGCTCGATTCCATTCGAGGCATCACCGTCGAGGCGATGGACTGGGACGCGCTCGGCGCGGGGCTTGACCCCAAGATCGATCCGCTGGCCAAATACATTCCGGCCGACCAGCACGTGGTCTTCTTCCCGTCGTTCGCGGCCGTGGTCCGGGTCGCCGACGAAGCCACGGCCCAGGGCACGTCGATCCTACGGCTGGTCGAGCCACGGGCCGAGGACGCCCAAACCCAACAGCGCTACGAGCGTCAGCTCGGGTGCTCCCTGAGCACGGCGGCTCGGCTGCTGGGACCCCATCTGGTCAAGAGCATCGCGCTGACCGGCTCCGATCCCTACTATCGCACGGGCACGGACGTGGCCGTGCTGTTCGAGACCGATCGACCAGCCATGCTGGCCAAGATGCTCGCGGCCCAGGCCGGGATGGTGGCCGCCTCGGTGCCGGGAGCCAAGATGTCCAAGGGCAAAATCGACGGCCTGAAGTATCGACTGGTCCGTTCGCCCGACCGGACCGTTTGCAGCTATCTGGCCGTCTTGGAGGATGCCGTCGTGTTGGCCAACTCACCCCGGCAACTCAAGCGTCTGGCCGAAGTGCGTCGTGGACAGTCGCCGGCCATCACGTCGACGCCCGAGTATCGGTTCTTCCGCGATCGTTATCCACTGGGCGATAAGCGCGAAACAGCCCTGCTGTTGATTACCGACGCGACGATTCGCCGGTGGTGTGGGCCGCGGTGGCGGATCGCCACGTCGCGACGGACCCGGGCCGCAGCCATGTTGGCCGAGATCCAAGCTTCGCAAGCGGACGCATTGGCCAAGGGGAAAGCGACAGGCACGATCCACACGGACCTGCCGCTGGACGATGAGGAACTGACGCTGAGGGCCTCCGGCGTGGTCTCGTCGGTTCACGGCTCGGTTCGTTTTCTTACGCCCATCGCCGAGATGCCCATGACCGAAGTGACCAAGGCCGAGGCCGAGGGCTACGAGCGTTGGCGCGACGGCTACGAGCGATACTGGAACGTCGGGTTCGATCCAATCGGCTTTCGGTTGACCGTCAACGACGAGCAATTGGCCGGTGACTTGACCGTCATGCCCTTGATCTCGGCCACCCGCTTCCGGGAGATGATCGACGTGACGGCCGGCGCCAAGATCAAGCCGGGCTCGGGCGACCCGCACGACGCCCTGATCCAACTCGTCCTGGCGATCAACAAGCAATCGTCCCATTTCCGCAGCGCCGACACGTTGGTCGGCTCGCTGAAGACCGGATTGGGTCTCGGGTGGCTGGGCGACAGTGTTTCGGTTTACTTGGATAAGGGACCGTTGTGGCAGGAGCTAAGAGCCCTGGCGGGCAACGACGAGGAACTCGAGAAGTTCATGCGGAACAACTACCATCGCGTGCCCGTCGGGCTTCATGCCGAGGTGGCCAACGGTTTCCAGTTGGCCGGATTCCTGGCGGCGGGCCGCGCCTGGCTCGAACAGACGTCGCCTGGCATGTTCAAATGGGATACGATCCAGCACGATGGCGAGACCTACGTCAAAGTCGGCCCGAGCGACAAGGCCCGGGGCCGCCGCCGTGGGCCGATCGACTGGGCCGTCTACTACGCGGCCTCGGGCGACGGGCTGATCGTCTCGCTCGACGAGACCGTGCTCCGCCGCGCTTTGGCCAGGCAGCGAAAACATCGCGAGGCGGAACAGGTGTCGGAAGCCGAGCCTTCGGATAAATCAACCGGCGCCAAAACGGTCGCGCGGCCCTGGCTTGGCACGAGCGTTGCCTTGCGCGCCGATCGACAGATCCTCCAGATCGTCAACGATCTGTCGGTCCACCGGTACCAGCGTGCCATGCAGCGCGAGGCGTGGAACAACCTGCCGATTCTCAACGAGTGGCACCGGCGCTATCCCGCCGTGGACCCCGTCGAGTTCCACGAGCGCGTCTGGGGCATCCGGCTGGTTTGCCCGGGCGG
>CAZWWC010000131.1:0-2818 GCA_964637625.1 uncultured Planctomycetaceae bacterium | reverse complement strand
CGAGCCGCCGACGACCGGATAGGTGCTGTCTCGACTGTGCTCGATCATTTCGATCACTTCGTCGAACGTGGCCGACTGGGAGACGACGTTGACCTTCTTGCGCATCAGTTCGTTCACGGTTAACTCCTCCTGCTGGCGGCCTTCCCAGGGATCGCGTCCCAGCGCCAGGAGAAACCGATTCCATACGGTTCGCGCCTGGTCCATCAGATCGAAGCTGCTATGAGGAACCGCCTGCGCCAGGGGGACCTCGCCCGAGCGAATCACCGCCGTACGGATCAACAGCGGCCCGACGATCTCGAAAACGACGACCGTGCCCAGGATGATCGTTTGCAGCTCTGCGAACGGGCCATGCCGGGTGACGGCGATGGCCGACAGCGCGATGGCGGCTCCGGCCTGGGAAACGAGCATTGTGCCGAGCCACCGTCGGACGGCCGTGTCGGTGAATCCCCGTTGGGGCGCGAAATAGATACCCAGGTACTTGCCCAAGCTGCGCAAGACGATGTAGCCCAGCCCGATCCACCCGACCTTGCAAAGCGCCGGCAGATGGAGAGCGGCCCCGTAAATAACGAAAAAGAGAACGCTCAACAAGCCGGTGATGCGGTCCATCTCGGCGTTCATTTGCCGGCCGTGATAGGTGGTGTTGGCCACCATGGCTCCCATGGCCAAGAAGGTCAGCAAATAAGGAAAGTGAAGCATCTCGCACGCGCCCAGAAGCGCTGCAATCAAGGCGACCAACAACACCAAGCGACGGCTCTCGGTGACCAGGGGATAGCAGAAGCTCACCAGCAGCCCACCGAGTAGGCCCAGGGCCAACGAGCCGGCCAGATCGCGGACCAGATCGGCCACTTCGACGACAACCGACACGCTGAAACGGTCGCTGAAAAAGAAGATGACCACGAACAGCAACTCGAACAAGACGATCGAAACCAGGTTGTTGATCGCCACCAGCGCCTGTGAATACTCGGTCAGGGGGCCTTCCGATTCCATTTCCTTCAGCACGAGAATCGTGGTGGCCGGCGCCGTGGCCAGCGCCATGGCGCCCAACAGCAGCGCTCCGTCCCACCGCTGGCCCAGCAGCCACACGCCCACCGTGACCAATGCGAACGTGGCGAAGAGCTCACCGCCCGAAAGACGCAACACGCGAGGCAGAATCCGCCGCGCCCGGGCCATCGGAAAGTGGCAGCCCAGGTGGAACAGCACCAGCGCAATGGCCAGCCGGGTCAAAGGCTCGAACTGGTCGATATGCTCCTTGGGAACCCAACCCAGCACCGACGGTCCCAACGCCACGCCCGCAAGCAGATAAGTCGTCACCTTGGGCAGGTGCAGAGTGCGCCCCAATCCGCCGACGGCCAGCGCCACGACCATCATCAGGCCGAGCGTCCACAAGGCGGTTGGGTCGGGAAACGACATGGGGCGTTCCTCGGACTACATCAGATACCAATCCCCGCTTGCCACGACGTAGATCCCCAACAGCAAGTTGGTAACCATGTGCGCCGCCACACAGTCCCAGATATTCCGCGTCTTGACCATCAGCCAGGTCACCATCGAGAACCAGACGGCCGCGGAGAGCAGCTCGGCCGGGTGCATCATCATGGGCACCACCGTGCCGAGCACCACCGCCGCGGTGTTCACTTCGCCGAAAGGCACCTTCCACCAGTCGCGCACCATCACAAACCGCATCAGAAACCCACGGAGAAAGAACTCTTCGATGACCGGCACCACCAGCGCCAAACCGACAAACCGCACCGCCAAGAATCCCCAGGCGGCCGCCGGGTTCTCGGCCAGTTCTTTCAGCGGATTGTAGGCGCTTCGGGTAGCCGCGGCGTCGAACATGCCGCTGAGCCCGACCATCTCTCCGAGGCGGTTATCGAACAGCGGCCCAAACAGCTTCGCTTCGAGTTGCAGCTTGCACAACCCGATCCAAACGACCACGCCCGCCACGCCCACCACGATTGCCCACGGGCTAAGGCGCGGCGGAAACTGCCGGTAGCCACCGGCGACCAGCCCGACGGCCAGAAGCGTCAATGCGATCTTGGCCGTATAGATCCAAGGGTAGTCCTCGTAGTAGATCACCCAGCCCAGCGCCCCGCCCGAGCGCTGGGGCGTCGGCTCCAGGGACGTGATGATCATGAAGATGAGCAGGGGCAGCAGAAATACGATCCAAGGATGCTTATCGAGCAGTGCCGCCCAGGGGCGTTTTTTGTCGGACGCTTCGTTCATAGTCGATTAGCCGCTTGTTCAGGTCGGCGACCATTCGGGATCGGGCCCGCTGAGGATTTCCGGCTGACTGCCCGCCTGAAGTCTGGCGACGTCCTCTTTGGCCGCGGCGACCGACTCGGCCGTGGCATGGGCCTCCAGCGCAAGCTCGAAAGATCGCGACTCGCCCGGCTCGAGCGTGATGACGCGTCCCTTCTGCTGTTCGAACGTCCGCTCGTTCGGGAAATTCGTGCCCGGCTCCAACCCGGTCACGTAGCCGTCGGCGGTGGCCTGGCAATCCTTCCACTGGGTGAAGCAGGGCAACTGGTTCTTGTTGAACAGGATGCTCACGCCCTGGGTTCCGGCGGCGTTCTGCAGCACCGCGCGCGTCTGGCCTTGCCCATCGGCCAGAAGATCGTAGAAAAGACAGAACGACTTGCCGTGGGGCGTCGGGGGTTGGTAGGTGTCCCAGGTCGGGATTTCGTCGGTTCCGGAGGCGTCTTGCGGGGCGACCTTGGCCACCGGCGCGACGAGCTTCGCGCCGGCGTCGACAAGCGGCGCACCGAAATTGATGTGATAGAGCAACTGCAACTGGCCCGGCTCGGCCGAAAGGTTGGTCACC
>CAZWWC010000130.1:0-10570 GCA_964637625.1 uncultured Planctomycetaceae bacterium | reverse complement strand
CCGCAATTCGCAACGCAGCCGACGCGCATGAAGCATTGGCTCGCGGCCTCCGAAGGGGCGGGATTATAGGTAACCGGGCGGCTGGGTCAATGCCAATTGTTGGACGACCGAGAGGATAGATGGGGAAAATGCGTGCCTGAGGTAATTCAGGAAGCTCTGCGAGGCCCAGTCCCCGGAGTAGACCTTCCGGAAGCTTGACGAGGTGGCCCCCGATGCGTCGATCGGCTGCTCGGGGCCTTGCGGCGCGAATCATCGCCGGGGCAACAACCGCTTGAGCACTCGTCGTACCGCACTTCGGGGGCGAATCTCGCCGGACGTGAAGAGATTATCATTCAACAACGGCGACAAGACGCTGTCGGATGCGCCTTCTGCACTGACCGCGTTGAACGTCTCTTGCGTTGCCATCAAGTAGGAACGGAGACTGAGCAACACCTCTCGGGCACGGCGCAACACGTCCTCCGATCGCCGGTCACGTTTCGTGCGTGGGCTGATGACGACATGGACTCGAGTGCGGGGCAGGGCGTCTTCGCCGAGAGTGCCGCCGGGGCGTTCCTCGTTCAGTTCGACGTCCATGAGAAACGTCAGTATGCGATCGCGGCGGCGGCGTCTTGGTCCCAACCTCTGATGCTCAATTTGCAGGTGGATTTTGTTGTGGTTGGTTTCCAGAACCTTGGCGCAGTGGTCGGCAATGAAGCCGCGCAGCTTTTCAACGGTCACCGAGAGCGGTGCGGCGCTGAACAAGTCCTGCTCAATCCACATCCGACCGTCGGCAACTTGCGAGATGGGTATCCGCGCGTTGCCCTCCAGCGACTTCTTGCCAACCAGGGAGCCGGCGCCCAACTGGATTACCACGTTGCGTCCCCGCGCCTTGGCCATTAGCAGAGCGCGGTCGGCACGGCGCAACATCGTTTCGGGCGTATCACCCGGCTGAACCTCCGTGACGCCGAAGCTGGCGGTGACGCTTTGTGCGCCCATGGACGGATGAACGATGCGAGACAGCAAGTATCGGACCTCCTCAGCGCGCCGGGCGGCCGTGGCGTTGTCGCAATCGGTGCAGAGCATAACGAATTCCTCGCCGCCGTATCGGGCAACGAGGTCGCCCGAGCGGCACGAGTCCTTCAAAATCCCGGCCAGGGTCCTGATCACCTGGTCACCCACCTGATGGCCGTAGACGTCGTTCACCTGTTTGAAATGGTCGAGGTCGCAGATGATCAGGCTGCAGGGCAGCCGTCGTTGTGCATGGGTGGCGACGAACATCTCGTGGACCCGATCGAATTCGGCCCGATTGGCCACGCGCGTCAGCGGATCGGTGGTCGCCTCGTTGTGCAGGCTCTGGCAGCGCCTCTCGAGGGAGATTTCCGACGAGGCATCGTGCAACAACAAGACGGCCCCCCGTGTCTGCCCATCCTCGGTGATTACGGGAATTACGTGGGTATCGACGGGAATCGGACGGCCGCTGCGTCCCCAGATGATAAGCCGGCGCAACGACTGCACGCCTGAGCGAATCGAACAAGCGACCGGACAATCGCCCGCCTCGACCGGGTCGCCTTTCTCATCACGCAAGTTGAGCAGGCCGGGCAACCATTGTTGATGGCAAACACTCTTGCTCAGAATGCCCGTCATCCGCTCGGCGCCGGGGTTCCAAAGCTGAATCGTCAAGTGGGTATCCACGAAAAGGACCGCGTCGTGCATATTGTCCAACAAGCTGGTCTCGAAGATTCGCTTCCGATCCACCTGGCCGCTCGGAACCGGCGCGTGGTGGAGTCGCCAGTAACGATCGATGGCGCGTGGGTCGAGCGTTCGCAGCCAGCGACGGCCGGCTTCTCTGCGGAGGGCCACCTGGTCATGATGGCAGAACTCGGCAAATTCCCGGACCAACGTCGGGTCGAACTGGCTGCTGGCGCACGCATACAGCTCGGTGATCACCGCCTCCTGCGACATGGCCGGCCGGAAAACCTGCTCGTTGGTCATGGCATCGTACGATTCGACGATCGCGATCATCCGCGCGCCTAACGGAATGTTATCGCCCGAGACACGATAGCCGGGTCGAACCCCGTCGTACCGCGCCGGCACGTTCGCCACAATCTCCAAAATGGTCTGCTCGGCACACGACGTCCGCAGCATCTCGACGTTCATGTGTCTCGAGTGCTCGATGATCGTGGCTTCGTCCAAATCGAGGGTGCTCGGCTTCTGCAGGATCCGGTCGGGAATACCGATCACGCCCAGATCGTGAAGCAACGCGGCAATCTCGATCTTGTCTCGATGCTCGTCGGGAAGCCCCTTTTGCAGGCACCAAGCCGAGCAACTCAGTGCCACGCGCAGTGCGTGGGCGGCAGTCGGCGGGTGCTTGTAGCGCAGCGCCGTGAACAGACTCGACGCAATCCCGAGTCGCACCTGGACCAGCTGGTTGTCCACGTCTCGGTCAACGACGGGCTCGACGGGTGCGGCCTGCGTCAACTCGTGGAGCTCGGCCAGCAGCGTGTCGAGCTGCGAGGTCCACCCATCCGCCGATGCCGGCACCGGATTGTCGGCCGTAGACTGCGTGAATTGGTAGTATGGTGTTTCCGGATCCTGGGTGTCTGACATGGTTCCCTCAAATCTACTGATCCACGACGGTGATTTCCCAAAGAGCCCGAGCCCCCGCGCGCAGCCCCCCGGCCGCACGACAGCTCCGACCCGAGCGGGCTGCCCGGAAACAAGTGAACAACTACTTAAACCCTAGGTTGCACAAGCCTTTCCGTCAAACGAGCTTCATCAGAGCCCCCCGGGGAAACCCGGCAGCGGTGTGCCACGCCGGCCGAACGTGCGTGGCTTGCTGCGGCTGGAGCCGGGTGCCATGCTCACGCTTGTCGTGAGCATGTTGAACGACCTGACGGCATGGCCACGTCCCGACGCGCCGGGATGGCCATGGCACCCACGGCCCACCGCGGACCAAGCCACGTCTCGAGCAGCCCGGTTCGACTGCTGCCGGTTCTATCGATCGTAGGGTCGACGTCGGGCGCGTTTGTGCGTACATTGGTGTTAGGGCGTGTTTGAAAAGGGTGCCGCTGGCAGACCTCAACCAGTTCGGTCGAGTCGCTTGTCTGCCAGTGTGGGCACGGTGGCCAACCGTTTGATTACGGGAGCAACACGAATGAAACTTGTGACCTATCAGGGTGAGCACAGGCCACGCGTGGCGGCGGTCGGCCCCCGTGGTCTGGTCGACTTGAATCGGGCCGACAAGTCGTTGCCCTCGTGCCCGAAACCACTGTTGGCCGCTTGGGCCGAACTGAAATCACGAGCCGAAGCGGTGCTCGACTCCGACACGGGCGTTGTCCATGAGAGCATCCGATTGCTGCCGCCGATTCCCAACCCCGAGAAGGTGATCGGTGTCGGACTCAACTACGCCGACCACGCCGAGGAAACCAAGATGACTCCGCCGGACGAACCGGTCATCTTCTGCAAGTTCCCCACGGCCGTACTGGCCGACACCGAGCCGATCGTCTTGCCCCGCAAGAGCCAAGAGATCGACTACGAGGCCGAGTTGGTCGTCGTCATCGGTCAGGGCGGTCGACACATTCGCCGCCGACGGGCCCTCGACCACGTGGCCGCCTACGCCTGTGGCAACGACGTCTCGGCACGCGATTGGCAGAATCGAAAGCCGGGCGGCCAATGGCTGCTGGGCAAGTCGTTCGACAGCTTCGCCCCGTTTGGCCCCGCGCTGGTCACCGCCGACGAGGTCCCCGATCCCGGCAACCTCGACGTGCAACTTCGGCTCAACGGCCAGACCATGCAGCATTCCAACACGCGCCAACTCATCTTCCCGATCGACTTCTTGATCGAATACGTGTCGAACGTTTGCACGCTGAGCCCGGGCGACCTGATCTTCACCGGAACGCCCGGAGGGGTCGGCTTCACGCGGACTCCGCCGGTGTTTCTCAAGCCGGGCGACACGGTCGAGGTCGAGATCGAACGGCTCGGCGTGCTCACCAACCCGGTCGTGGCCGAAGAGAAGTAGGGCGGGCACTGCCCACCGCAATCGCCGGGCCCAACACAGGTTCCTGGTGGGCGATGCCCACCCTACGATCGCCGCACGGGCCCTTCGCCCTGGGGGCGACGTAGGTTATTATTGAGGTCCGGCACTGGTTCGTTCCCGTTTCAACGAAGCTCCATAAATCACGATCACCACCATGGCCAGCCCTAAACCCGTTGGAATTGACCTGGGCACCACGAATTCGGCCGTCGCATGGGTCGATTCGTCCGGTCGGACGGCCATGGTGGGCAACTCCGACGGGGAGCTTCTGACCCCTAGTATCGTCCTTTTCGAGGATGCCCGGGTCACCGTCGGCCGAGAGGCCCGCCGGGCATCGTTGGTCGAGCCGCAACGGGTGGCCCAATGGGTCAAGCGTGACATGGGCCGGAAGTTTTACTCCCGTCCGATCCAGGGTGGTTATCTTCCGCCCGAGGTGATCCAGGCGTGCATTCTCCGCCGGCTGGGGGCCGATCTGATCGGCACCTTAGGATCCGACGTTGCGGTGGTGATCACCGTGCCCGCCTATTTCGACGAACCGCGGCGCAAGGCGACGGCCGACGCGGGCGAGATGGCCGGCCTGGACGTGCTGGACATCGTCAACGAGCCGACCGCCGCCGCACTGGCGTTCGGGGAGTCGATCGGTTATCTCTCCGGCTCCGGCGACGTGTCGCGCGAAATGACCGTGCTGGTCTACGACCTCGGCGGCGGGACGTTCGACGTGACCCTGCTCCGGCTGGCGCCGGGCGACGTGCAGTGCCTGGCCACCGACGGCGACGTGATGCTGGGCGGATACGATTGGGACATGCGGCTGGTCGACCATTTGGCCGGCGCCTTCGAGCGGGAGCACGGTGTCGACCCTCGCAAGGATCGCCTCGGCGAGGGTCGCCTGATGGAAAGTGCCCTCGAGGCCAAGCACGCGCTGAGCGCTCGGGGCCGTACCACCGCGCACCTCCAGCACGAGGGAAAGTCTCTCGACGTGCCGATTACCCGGGCCGAACTGGTCGACATGACCGCGGACCTGTTGGAACGAACGCTCTCCACGTGCCGTCAGGTTCTGGCCGAAACGGGTATGCGTTGGGAGCACGTCGATCGGCTTCTGTTGGTGGGCGGTTCAACCCGCATGCCGATGGTCGTCGAGCAACTCGAGAAGCTCACGGGCTGCTCGCCCGACCGGTCGGTCAATCCGGACGAAGCGGTTGCGCGGGGCGCCGCGCTGTATGCCCGATACCTGCTCGCCGGAGGGACTCGCTGCGAGGCGGCCGCCGAAGCGGCCGGTTTCGCGGTGACGAACGTCAATGCCCACAGCCTGGGCGTCGAGGGGATCGACCCGACCACGTTGCAGAAGACCAACGTCAAGCTCATTCGGCGCAACACGCCCCTGCCGGCGAGTCACGTCGAGAAGTTCACCACGAAATCGGAGAATCAGCGCTCGATCATCATTCAAGTGCTTCAAGGCGAGAACACCGATCCCGACGAGTGCGTGACTATCGGTCGCACGATACTGGCCGACCTGCCCGAGGGATTGCCCAAGGGCTGGCCGGTCGAGGTCTCGTTCACGTACGAGACCAATGGGCGCTTGAAGGTGCATGCGGTGGTGCCGGGGACGGCGCGGGAAGTGACGCTCGAGTTGGAGCGTGCGGCGGGTCTGTCCGACGAACGTTTGGGAGATTGGAAACCGTTGGTCTCCTCGGAAGCGGGATTCGACGCGATGGAAGCACTGGTCGAAGAGGCGCTCGAAGACGCACTGCCTTCAGTTCCGTCGTTGACTCTGTTACCGGAGACGTCCACGCCCGCCCGAAGCACGCCAGCACCTTTGTCGACGCCCTACCGATCGGCGCCGATCGCAGAGGCGCCGGCGGCCGAGTTTGCCGCGGAGGAGATCCCGGCGTCGGCGTCGGCGTCCACGCCCGAATCGCCTGCGTTTGAATCGGTCGCGCCGGACGACGCGAGTAACTCGGCCGGAAGGCCGTCTCGCTGGGTCGTCGCGGTGGTGTTTTGGCTTACTTCGGCCGCCGCGGGTCTGGCGGCGGGCTACTACGTGCTTTCGCTGTGGTACCCGGAACGGTTTCCCTTGCCATGGTAGATGATGATCGAGCCTGGGAGAACGTGTCTTGAAATGGGTGCCACTGCTGGCTTGTCCAGCAGTGTTCTTGCCGGGAAGTCCGCTTCGCACTGCTGGACAAGCCAGCAGTGGCACCCCCCAAAGTGACAAAAACCAATTTCGAGACATGTGCTAACGGGCCAACCAACAAGAACCTGAAAACCGAGTTTTCGCCAATGAGCCCTCCGCCCGTGGTTGGTATCGACCTTGGAACCACGTACTCGGTCGTGGCGCGACTGGACGCCTCGGGCCGTCCGGAAACGCTCGTCAACGCCGAAGGCGATCGGCTCACGCCCAGCGTCGTCTTGTTCGACGTCGAGGACGTCGTGGTCGGCAAAGAATCGCTGAAGGCCGTGGCCACCGAAGGCGAACACGTGGCGCTGTGCGCCAAGCGCGACATGGGACAGCCCGTCTTTCACAAGGCGATCGACGGCAAACAGTATCCGCCCGAGGTGCTCGAAGCGTGGATCCTCAACAAGCTTCGCCAGGACGCCGCCACGCAGCTCGGGCCCTTCCGCCAGGCCGTCGTCACCGTGCCGGCTTACTTCGACGAAGTCCGCCGCAAGGCCACGCAGGACGCCGGCTACATGGCCGCGCTGGAAGTGATCGACATCATCAACGAACCGACGGCCGCCGCCGTGGCCTACGGTTATCAGAAGGGCCTGCTTGCAGCCCCGGCCACCGACGGGCGGCCTCTTCGGCTGCTGGTCTACGACCTGGGTGGCGGTACCTTCGACGTGACCGTTATGGAAGTGCGCAAGCGCGAACTGGTCACGTTGGCCACCGACGGAGACGTTCAGCTCGGCGGCTACGACTGGGACCAGCGGCTCGTGGCGTTGGCTGCCGAGGAGTTTGCCCGGCAGCATGACATGGACCCGCGCGAAGACCCCGTCACGGCCGCACGGTTGTGGCGCGAGTGCGAGGACGCCAAGCGAACCCTCTCGACGCGTGCCAAGGCGATGGTCACCTGCGACCATCAAGGGCGAATTGCGCGGATCGAGTTGGCCCGAGGGCAGTTCGAAGAAGCCACGGGCGATCTGGTCGATCGCACCCGGTTCACCGTGGGCCAAACGCTGGCGGCCGCCGGGCTCGGGTGGAACCAGATCGACCATCTGCTGTTGGTGGGCGGATCGACGCGGATGCCCATGATCCGAGCCATGCTCCGGGAGCTTTCCGGCATGGAGCCCGACGCGTCGGTGGCGGCCGACGAAGCGGTTGCCCACGGGGCGGCGCTCTACGCGGCCCAGTTATTGGGCCGCCACGTGGGCCAGGTCGGCCGGTTCACGATCCGCAACGTCAACTCGCACAGTCTGGGCGTGGTCGGCATCGATCGCGCGACGCGCCAGCGGCGCAACGGAATCATCATTCCGCGAAACACGTCTATCCCCGTCACGGCCCGACGCCTGTTCCAGACCCAGAAGGAGGACCAGAAGTCGATCCTTGTCGAGGTCGTCGAGGGCGAAAGCGCTTCGGCCGACGCTTGCACGCCGATCGGCAAGTGCACCGTCGCTCCACTTCCGCCGGGCCTGCCGGCCGGGTCGACCGTCGAAATCCGCTTCCACTACAAACCGGACGGCCGGCTGCGTGTTCGGGTCTACGTGCCCGATACGTCGAGCACGACCGACGCCGTGTTCACCCGCGCCAGCGGCCTCTCGCAAGAACACCTTGACGGCTGGCGGCGGTTTATCAGCGGAATCGAACCGCCCGAGTAGAAGACCCGGGGGACACTGCGCAGCCGCCGGGCGATCTCCCTCAGCAGAGCTGTTTCTTGCTGATTGGCCACGGAATGTCTTGACTATTCCCTGCCAGGCGGGTTAGAAGGAAGGTCTAAGCCCGACGGGGTGCCTCACGGCAAAGCCATCTTCTGTGTCGGGTGCCGGCGCCTAGAAATGCATCAACCAAGGGGGGAAACCATGCGCAGCAGGGTGAACAAGAGGAATCGTCGGTCCGGTCGTGTCTCAAGGGTGCCACTGGCGTCTCGCCAGTGCCGGGTGGACCCTTATCTCCACCGGCTCCGCGTTGAACCACTCGAAGACCGGCGAATGCTGACCGCGTATCTCGTCGACTCGCCAGACGACACCGTTCTCGACGACGAGCTGACCACCCTCCGCGAAGCACTCGAAGCGGCCAACACGAACACGGCTCTTTGGGACGGCGACATCCCGGCCGGCAGCGACACCGAAACGGACGTCATCACGTTCGACTCGTCTCTTTCCGGCGGCACAATCACACTGGCCGGCACACAGCTTGAGATCACCGACACGGCTGCAGGTGTCGATATCCAAGGCCCCGGCGCCGAGTTGCTGGCAATCGACGCCGACGAGCAAAGTCGTGTGTTCTACGTCGGCTCGGGCGCCGAAGCCAGCCTCTGGGGTCTCTCGATCACCGGCGGCTCGGCCGACTACGGCGGCGGGATTTACAGCTACTATGGCACACTCAGTAGTTCCAAGTTTGGCTGGCTGATACCTCAGCAGGTCATCCTGAGCGTAGCGAAGGATCTCGATTGTCCAAGGAGATTCTTCGCTACGCTCAGAATGACAATGCCAGGTCTCGATGGAATTTGGAACTACTGACACTGGATATCACCCATTCGACCATCTCAGGCAATGCGGCTTCCTACCACGGCGGCGGCATTTGCAACGACTATAGCACACTGAACATCACCAACTCGAACTTCTCGGGCAATTCGGCCTACTACGGCGGCGCGATTTCCACTTACCATGACACACTAGCCGTCACCAATTCGACTATCGCGGGTAATTCGGCCGACTCCTACGGCGGCGGGATTCGCATCGACTCGGGCACGGTGACGGCACAGAATTCGATTGTGGCATTGAATGACGCACCAACTGACCCGGATGTTTACGGTACGCTCGAGCTCGAAAGCAGCCATAACATCATTGGCCCCGACCCGGGCTTTGTCGCTGCGGACGATTTTCACCTTGCGCCCGGCAGCTCGGCGATCAATGCCGGGAGTAATGCTCTGGTGCCTGGCGATCTGACCAGCGACCTGGACGGCAACCCGCGGATCGTCGGCCCGAGTGTCGACATCGGCGCCTACGAGTTTCAATATCCGCTTGTGCCGGAGGACAAGTTGCCTGGCGACGCCAATCTCGACGGCGTGGTCAATGAGGATGATGCCGCGATTCTGGCGGATAATTGGGGTATGTCCGGCATGAGCTGGCGTGACGGTGACTTCAGCGGCGATGGACAAGTCGGCGCCATCGATGCCTGCATCATGGCCGCCAACTGGGGAGCGACGTTCACACCACCGGGCGAAGAAGAAACATCGCCTGGGGGACCGGCTCCCTCGGCGCCCGCCACCCCGGTTGACAGACCGCTCGTCGGTCCCGTCCAGGCCAGCCCGGCCCGTGTTGCCCGACGGTTGATCGAGCCGGTTGCCGGGAAGCATGCGCCGCTGGATGACCGTTCTGTAGGTCAGGCTGTGCCTGACGCTCGCCCTGAAGAGACGGCTGCCGCTTACGACGCCGTGCTCGTTGAGGAATATGGTCCGCAGGTCAAAACCATGAGTCTCCAGCGTCGGCGCCTCGCCTTCTCACATGCACTTGCCCGGCGACAGACTGAGTCGCAAGAAGACTCAGCGGATGACAAGACGGCCCTGGCGGTCGACCTTCTACTGAAGTGTGAAATGTGAAGTCAGAAGGCTGAAGCTGAAGAGATCCTCCGTACTTCTGACCTCTTACTTCATACTTCTCAGTCGGCCACGGCCGCGTCTTTTTCTTTCTCGGCCGCTTCGCGTGCTTCCTTATTCTTGCCGGTCGAGAGCACTTGGCGCAGCAGGGCGGAGTAGTCGTCGTACTTCGTGTCGCAGGGCGGCCCGGGGGTGTACTGGAAGACGGCGTTTTGGATCTTCTTGGGCAGGGAGAGGAGCGTGGAGGAAACGGTGCCGTGTTCCCCGCCGGTCAGGACGACACCCCGACGGCCCGACGCATCCGGTTTGCGCGCGAAAGCACGGCTGGCCATGGCCAGGAAGGTCACGGCCGACTCGATCTTCTGCAGCGTGAGTTGGCGTCGGATGAAATCTTGCCGATCGTCCCGGTAGTCGTCCAGGCTTCCGTTGGTCATGATGTGAAGGCCGGGAGTGAGCTGCTCGGTTTCCACGTGGTTGCCGCCATAAACCACCGCGCCGAAGCGGGCGTCGACACAGAGGTAGTTCACGCCGGCGTAGCCGCCCGAGACGAGTTCCGCGACGGCGTGTCGGACGGCTTCTTTCGCGTTGGCCATGCCGAGTAGTTCACGGCAAAGAAGGCCGCGTGATCGAGGTTCGGCAGGCACATTGGTTTTGAGGCGATTGGCCGCCACCACCAGCAGGCCATGTTGATTCACGCCGAGCCAGGTGCCGCCCGCCTTGCGGTCGATTCCGCAAATTGCCCGGGGCTTGCCCGACTGAATCTTGGGCGGTTGCGTGGGCCGATCGAATCGTTCCTCGCGGTTGT
>CAZWWC010000129.1:0-10572 GCA_964637625.1 uncultured Planctomycetaceae bacterium | reverse complement strand
TTGCTCTGCATCATGTAGCCGTCCATCTTGCCGCCCATGCCGATGACGATGTTCCTCAAGGCCTGGGCGCAATAATCGATGATCCAACCCATCTCGACGTTGGTGGGATTGACGTCCAGCCGCTTCAGGCCGATTTTCTCCAGCCGGGCGTCGCCGTAGTTGCGTTCGTGCTGCATCCGCGCCGTCAGCGCCACCATGGCGAGGTTGTGCGAATTCATGATGGCGTTGATGTCTCCGGTCAAGCCCAGCGAGAACTCCGTCAGCGGAATGCACTGGGAAAGACCGCCGCCGGCGGCCGAGCCCTTGATGTTCATCGTCGGCCCACCCGAGGGCTGCCGGATGCAAGCCACGACTTTCTTGCCGCGCCGGCCCATGCCCTGAAGCAGTCCCATGGTCGTGGTGGACTTCCCCTCACCCAGGGGGGTTGGGGTGATGGCGGTCACCTCGATGAACTTCCCGTCCGGTTTATCGCCCAACCGACGCAGGACCTTCATATAGTCGACCTTCGCGATATGCTTCCCGTGCGGGAGCAGTTCGTCTTCGGTCAGGCCCAACTCTTCGGCGAGCTGTTGGCACGTTTTCATCCGAGATTCGGCCTCTTCGGCGATCTCCCAGTCCGCATGTTTCGTAGGGTCCAGACTCAACGTCATTTCTCCTCATGTCAAAATGGATTTCTTCTGGCCGACGCAAGATCACCAATATACCGGGGGGCATCCATCGTGCAAACCCTCCCCAGCGAGAATTAAAGGGTCGAAAATAGAGGGGTCGCCCACAACCGCCGGCGTGTCAAGGCCCCGTTTTCCTGGAATCCAAAACACCGTAGCGGAGAGAGGCTAGCCGGGGTCCAGGGGCGGCAATGACGGAGGATCTGGCTACGAGGTGGCCGGGCGACGATAATGGTAACATGTCGTTTGAAGATGCCTCTGGACCGAACGAATCGTCCGACCCTGCCGACAAGACGTTTACGTCTGTCGAAGCCGTCGTGGCCCGTTATCGCTCGCAATGGCGTCATGGCCCGCCGCCCGACTTGGCCGCCTTCCTGCCGCCGTCCGATCAGGCGGATCGACGCGCGGTGCTTGAGAAGCTCATCGCCGCCGATCTTGCCGAGCGTTTGCACACCGGGGAGACGGCACGGCTTGAAGACTATCTCCGGCGCTTTCCCGAATTGGGCACGGCCGATGATCTGCCGTGTGAGTTGATCGTCGCCGAATACCACGCCCGACGCCATCAGGGCGAGGCGGCCGGTTTGGAAGAATATGCCCGACGTTTTCCCGCGCAGATTGCCCGGCTCAAGGCTGAGTTGTTCAGCCAGGCCGGCGCAGCAAGTGCCCCAGACGAGCCGTCCGCTTCGTTGGATCTGGAGCCGGGCACCGTGTTGGGTGACTTTGAAATCGTCTGCCTGCTGGGCACCGGCAGCCATGCGCGCGTTTACCTGGCCAGGCAACGCTCCCTGGAGCGGCACGTCGTGCTCAAGGTTTCCCGACAGTCGGGCGAGGAGGGCAAAGCACTGGCCCAGCTTGATAATCCGCACATCGTTTCGGTGTTCAGCGAGCAAGTGATCGCCGGGCGCAGACTGCTGGCGATGCGTTACGTGCCAGCCAGAACCCTGGCCGACTGGATGTCCCGGCGGGCCGAAATCGACACCGTCCGGTGGCGAGGAGCGGACCTGTTGGCCTGGGTCGACGAGCAGACGGCCGGGCTGCCCGGCCGCAGAGACCGCGACGGCCGGGAGGAGTTTGCCCAATTGCGTTTCGTGCCGGCCATGTGCCGTCTGGTCCTGGGACTGGTTGAGGCGTTGCGACATTCGCACGCGCGGGGCATCGTGCACCGCGACATCAAGCCGGCGAATATTCTGGTGGATTCGGCTGGTCGGGCGCTGTTGATGGATTTCAACGTTGCCGCGAGAGAAACTCGCAAGTCTGAATTGGAAGAGACGTCCTTGGGCGGCACGCTGGCTTACATGGCGCCGGAGCATCTGGCCGCGCTGGGAGCCGACGTGCGGGGCAAGCTCACCCAGCTCGATCATCGCTCCGACATCTACTCCCTGGGAGTCGTCTTCTTCGAGTTGCTGGCCGGCTGCCATCCGTGGCCCCGCGGCGACGTGTCGTCGACCACGCCGGCGACGATCCGGCAGTTGACGGCGCTGCGTCTACAGGGCGCCCCATCTTTGCCGCCACGGCTCGCCGGGGTCTCGCCCGGAGCGCGCTCAATCGTCCAGAAGTGTCTGGCCCCCTTGCCGGACGATCGGTATCAGTCGGCCGCGGAGTTGGCCGAGGATTTGGAGAGGCTGCGGGATCACCGGCCGCTGAAGGTGGCACGTGATCCGAGCCTCCGCGAACGGCTGGCCAAATGGGCTAGACGCCATTCCAAGACCGTGGCCATCGCGGCGACGATCGCCGTCTTCACAGCGGCGCTGGCCGCCTGCGGTGGCTGGTGTGATCTGCGTCGCTTCAGCCGCGCGGAAGATCGGTTGGCCGAAGCAGCCGAAGCGGCCGATGCCGGGCGCAGCCGGCAGGCGGCCCAAGGGCTGCTCGCGGCACACGGTGAGCTTGCCCGGGTCAACCTCGTTCTGCCCGAGCGCTTCACCACGGCATGGCGAAGCGAGCTTGACGAGCAACTGGCCGCGCTGACGGCGCGGGTGGCGCGCTCCGAATTACATCGGTTCGAGCAACAAGCCACGGCGCGTCGCGCAGCCGCTTTCGGCCCGCCGGCGTCGACAGGTGCTCAGGACTTGTCGGCCGATCCGCTCGAGGTTTACCAGGTGCTCGATCGCACCGACTGGGAGCAGTTGCCCTATTTCCGCCGACTCAATCCGGGCGACCGGGCCGGCGTGGCCGAAGACGTCACGGAGTTTCTGACGATCCGAGCCGTTGCGCTGGAAGAAGGCAAGACGAAAGCGGCGTCGGACGCGTCCGGCGATCGTCGGGCGGCAGAGATACTCGACCTGCTTGGTCGGGTCCCGGCGATCCATCAAGACGCCGCCGTGATCGATCTTTTGCGGCGTCACGTACGGTCGCATCGTCCCGGCCGCGTGGAGACGGCTCTGCTGGCCGCCGCGGCGAGCAGCGAATTTGACCATTACCTCGTGGGAGTGATCGCGGCACGGCGAGGCGAGTTTGCCCGGGCCATCGATTGCCTGGAAACGGCCCTGCGGCGAGGAGAGCCCGATCAACCTCCCCGCTTTTGGGCACGATTCCTACACGCACATTGTTGCGAGCAGGCCGGACGAGATGACGAAGCAATCGCCGACTACGGCATTTGCATCGGGCTGCGGCCGGACTTCGCCTGGTCGTATCACAACTTGGGGCTGATCTATACGAAACGAAGGAACTACGCCCTGGCGGTGAAGAACTTCCAAAAAGCCCTCCGAGCGGCGCCGGAGTTGGCCGAAGCCCATGCTAACCTGGGCGTGGCCTACTTCCAACTGGGCCGGTTTTCCGCGGCTGGTGAGTCTTTCGACCGGGCCATCGACTTGGGATATCGAACTGCCGCGAGTTACTCGAATCGTGCCGCGGCCCGCCAGGCGCTGGGCGATGCCGACGGTGCCCGAGACGACCTTCGCCGCGCGCTGAAGATCGATCCCAACTCCGAAGCAGCGCAAGAGAATCTCAAGCGGTTGGACGAGGTGCGATAGGCGTTGTGGCAGTGTGCCACTGCTTCGCAAGAAGCAGTGCTGCCGCGAACCTGGGGCACTGCTTGCCTTCCGGCAAGCAGTGGCACACTATGGTGAGAGATCCGGGCTCAGACGACCCGGCTCAACGTCGGACCGGTATAGGTCGGTTTTGGAAGTCCTACGCAGGGCCGGTGTGATTGCAGGCGGCGGCTTCGTTCGACGGCCAGTACGGAAACGGTTCCGGCCAGGGTCGCGGTGGCCGCGACACCCAGCAGTCCGTAGTCGTTCCAGGCGGCCCGTGACGGCAGGATCGGAGACCGTGATTCGGAGGACCTCGAACCATCCTCGGACATCGAAACGGCCAGTTGCGAGAAAACCGCCAGATCGGCCAGGCCGGGCGAAATCGGTTCCGCCGACGGCCGCAGATCGCCGGCTTGTTCGCCTGACGACTGCGTCGCTATTTGCGGCCGACTGTTCGCCGACCGATCGAACGGCAACCAAGTCACGTCGCGAGTATCCTTTCGACGCTGCGGGCGGCTGCGTGCTTCGGCCGTATTACGGCGATCGCGGCGCGAGCGACCACCTGTCGCACGCGTGCCGGGCGAGCCGCAATCCATGCCCATTGCATCGACCGGTTCGCCGCCGGCGGCCAGTCGAGTCAGTGGTTTGCCCAGCGCCACCACCAGCAGCGCTCCCTCTGTCACCGGAAGCGTTTGTGACGCGGCACGCTGGCTGTCCCCCGGCTCGGACCCCTCCTCGGCAAAGACGCACTCAACGAGCTTCCCGAAGCCATCCTCGGGGTTGTCCTGATTCGAGTCGTATCGCGCCGCCGCGGACGAAGAACCAGTTGGCGTGCTCGTTGGCGCGGCGGATGCGGCGGGCTGGTTTGCCTCCATCGCTGCCGGCTCGCACGGACTTGCGGCAGGATCGTTGGAGGCCGGATCCGGGGAAGTCGTTTTGATCGTGGTGGCCGGCGCTGGCGCGGTCTCCGACGTTACGGCGCCTCCGGGCTCATTGTCGGCGGCGCAGGAATCGGTTTCGGCAAGGCCCTCGTCGTTGAGAGCTCCTTGCTCGGCGGTCTCGCCGGTTGCCGACAAGACGCCGTTGCTCTGGTCGGCTGTCGCTGGCTTGCGAACACTCGACGTTTCCTCGGTCGCATCGGCTTCGGTGCGTGATCGCTGCGGTTGTTGACTCCCGGAGCGACCGTCATCGGACGTGTCGGGCTCGACCCTCGACTGTACCACTTCGGGGGCTCCCGGCGCTGGCTCTGCCGCGGTCACCGCCAGCGACTTACGCGCATCGGCGTCGTCGGATGCTGGCGTGGTGTTGGTCGCCGATTCGGTCTCGCGGGCCGGTGCGGTGCCAGTCGATGCCTCGCTCGCGGGCTTCCTCACGGCAACGTCGTCGTTTATGGACACGGCATTGTCGTCGGATGGTCTGTCGTATGGCTCGACAGGTTCAACTGCCACGGTGGTGGGCTCGGGATCCTGGATCTCGCTTCGCCGCGTCGCCGTATCGCTCGCCGCCGGGCTTTGTGGTTCCACGATGGAAGACTCTTTGATCACGCGAGTTTCGGCCGTATCGGGTGACGTATTTGGAAGCGGTGCGGACTCGACGACGTCCGATGCAACCTCGCACTGATTCGAGTCGAGCTGTGGCGCTTCGGCTTGGTCGGCGCGCGGCGTTTCGACGAGGACCCTCTCCCTGGTCGTCCGCGTCGTGTCGGGGTCCGTCGACGTGTCAACTAATACGGCCGTCTCGGTTTCCCTTGCGCTGTCGGTTGGGGCTTCCATGAGCGGCTGCGAGACGTCCGGCGGCACGACGGGCCTTGGCGGTTCCTCCACCGGCGGTTCCGCGTCGACCACCACGTTTTCGGAAGGCTGCTGCTGAGAAGGTATCGAGGGTGGTAAAGACGTGGGCGCGGGCGGCTCGTCGTGAGAATCGATTGCAGGTTCCTGTGTTGCCGAGCGGTCGACCACGGGTGGCGAATCGTTCGACACGGGGTCCGGAAGCGGCGGGAATTCCCCCGCCCGGTCTTCCTGGCGGGCCGCGGGAATCTCCTCCGGCCGGACGGCCATTGGAGAGGAAGACGGTCTGGCGGTGGGAAGATGACCAGTGAGGAAGCTCATGCCCGAGAGAAGGACTCTGGGTTCCAACGCCTCGAAGCGGCGGTGTGAAGTAGACATCTGTTCCTCTCCGTCCGTCTCGGACGCCCGCGCCCTCACACGGGTTTGTCCGAATGTCGGTCAGTGGGACGGTCCTGCCGGCGAATGGCCCGCGAGCGATTGTCCTGATGAGACTGACCAGTAGGCTCTATAATAACAATGTTTTACGAGTGGGCAAACTATATTTCTCTTGCTTGGCAAGAAACCGCCGAATTCCGCCCTCGGGAAGGGTGTCGTGCCAGCCTTTCTAGGTGTGACAAGACGGAATGAGCCGCTCGTCCGGACCGACGCTCAGGCGCGGGGATCAAGCGGTCGTGGCCGGCGGACAGCGGAGAGCTATCCGTCGAGCTTCTTATAGAGTGTTCCGCGGCCGATGCCCAGGATTTTGCAGGCGTGGGTCTTGTTGCCGCCGACCGCCTGGAGCACATGGTGGATGTACCGCCGCTGTGCCTCTTCGAGCGAGACCAGCCCCGAGTCACGCTCGTCCTGGGCACCGCCGCGCGGCAAGCCGAGGTCCTCGGCGGTGATCTCCTCGCCGCGACCGAGGACCATGGCCCGTTCGACGGCGTTTTTCAGCTCGCGAACGTTTCCGGGCCAGTCGTAGGCGGCAACGGCGTCGGCGGCCTCGGGTGAGAACCGCCAAGGGCCTCGGCCCGTTTCGCGCCGATAGTGCTCGAGGAAGTGGACGGCCAGCTCGAAGACGTCTTCGCCCCGCTCGCGCAGCGCGGGAACGCGCAGTTCGATCACGCGTAGTCGGTAGTAGAGGTCTTCGCGAAACCGGCCGGCCTCGACCCGCTCGGGCAGGTTGCGGTGGGTTGCGGCGATGATCCGCACGTCGACGCGAATGGGCTCGCTGCCGCCGAGCCGTTCGAAGGGATGACCTTCGAGCAGCCTGAGCAGTTTGGCTTGGCAGGCGGAACTCGTTTCGCCGACCTCGTCGAGGAAGATGGTGCCGCGATGGGCCCGCTCGAACTGTCCCAGCCGCCGCTGCTGGGCCCCGGTGAACGCCCCGGGCTCGTGGCCGAACAGCTCGCTCTCCAACAGCGTCTCGCTGAAGGCGGCGCAGTTGACGGCCACGAAGGGCCCGGCCGATCGCGGGCTGAGTTCGTGGATCATTTGGGAGACGAGTTCCTTGCCGGTTCCACTTTCTCCGAGAATCAACACGGTCGAAGTCGACGGCGCGACCCGTCCAATCTGGTCGAGCAACTCGCGTATTGGGGGGCTGTCCCCTTGGAGGCGGGTCTCGCCGGCCAGCCGCGCCCGCAACTGCTCGTTGGCCTGTTCGAGTTCTCCGCGGTGTTCGAGGACTTCCAGCGCCATACCGAACTGATGGGCCACGGCCACGGCGAACTTCAATTCGTCGTGTCCGAAACCGCGGCCCGGCCCGGGCCCAGAGCACTCGAGGGCTCCGCGGGGCCGTTGTCTTCCGGGGACAGGCACCGCGATCACGGATTGGCGCGGTTCGACGCCGTCGCACTCTCGAGGATCCATCAACATGGCCTCGTCGTTTTCCACCGCGATGCTGGCCAGCAGATGGACGTCGTCGTCGCGTGGGTCGCTCCGCGAAGCCTCGCCGCAGCGGCGCAGCCTTCCGTCGACGCCCGCAAGCCAGACGTGAACCACTTCGGCGCCGGTCGCTTCACGCAGCGTTTCGGTGGCCGATTGCGCCAGTTGTTCGACCGTCGACTGCGTGTAGAGCGTGCTGGCCAGACGGTACAGTAACGAGAGGAGACGCACCGGTCGGGGTGACCGCTCGGCGATCAACTCCTCGAGCATCTCGACTCGCTTGTCGGGCGAAGGAATCCGAACCACGCTCGTGCTCGCGTCGACCACCGCTGGCGGCAGGGTCGGCGCGCCGGGGCCGTCGGCCTGGCGCAGGAAAATGATGAGCCGCTCCCCGATGCGGATCAGATCGCCCGGCTCCAGCACCGAGCGGCTGATCACCTGTGAGTTGACCGTAGTCCCGTTGTGGCTGCCGCAGTCTTCAATCTGCCACGACTGTCCGTCGAACCAGACGCGGGCATGCAGGCGCGACGCCAGATGATCGTCCAGCGGGAAGTCCCGCGACGTGTCGCGGCCGATCGTCAGCGGCGCCGCGTCTTCGACGAGGTTGACCGACGCCCCCGGCGTCGGACCATTGACCAGGACAAGGCAATGTCGCACGTGGAAATCTCCTCGGCCGGCGGCCGGCGAGCGACGTCCGCTCGCGTCCCGCTCAAGCTGCTGGTAATCCGCCAATGGAAAAGCTCCTTTTCGAGTGTACTATTCCAGGGCGCCCAAAACAAGGAAGCGCCCTGTCAGAAGGCGCTGCCGGCGAAGTGCCGTGCCGGCATGCGGGGATCCTTCGCGCCGCAACCTGTTGTCATTAAGACCCTTACGGCAATACGCCTCCCATCCACTAGGAATTCCGGATGCAAGGCATCGCAATTGCATTCCGCATTCCTAACGCGTGCAAACAGTCCCTTTTCACTTTTCCCGACTCAGTTGGAGGCAAAAAATGTCTACTCACAAATTCACCCGCTCGGGCAAGGGCATTTCCGGCTCGTCCCATTCTTCGCGACGGGGACGTAAGTTCCGGATGGAGGTATTGGAACCCCGGGCCATGCTCAGCGCCGTGTCGATCACCGACGGCGACGTGTTGACCATTACCGGCACGGACATGGCCGATGAGATCTCGGCTTACGTCCAGGACGATCTCCTTAACGTGGTCGTCAACGGCGTGACCTTGAGCTTCGCGAACGACTCGGTCAGTCACATCAACATCCTGGGCGAGGGCGGGGATGACGTTATCAAGCTCGACGGCACCGTTCGGCAGACCACTTCGCTCGAAGGCGGACGCGGCGACGACACGATCCAAGGTGGATCGGGCAGCGACCGGATCGACGGCGGAACCGGCAACGACACCCTTTCCGGAGGCCGGGGAGACGATTATATGCAAGGTGGCTGGGGCGATGATCGTCTCAGCGGCGATGCCGGAAACGACCATATCGTCGGTGATCCGAGAGACATTAATCCGGAAGCCGTACCACGGCCCGTCGACGTCGCCGAAGCAGAGGCCGTGAAAGTCAAAGACGTCATGGTCGAGTTGACCGAAGTGGAGGCCGTGCCCTTGAGCGGAAAAGACACGATCCTGGGCGGCTCCGGCGATGACACTCTACTGGGCATGTTCGGCAAGGACATGATCAACGGCGGTGCAGGCAACGACCGCATCAGCGGCGGGTCCGGCAGCGACGTGATTGACGGTGAAGCCGGAGACGACAAGATCGACGGTGGTTCCGGCGACGATCGTATCCAGGGCGGAATCGGCAGCGACGTGATCTACGGGCGGGGCGGGAACGATTCGATCATCGGCGACCCGTTCGACATCACCCCGGCCAACGCCGTCCTCTCGAACCAGAGTGTGGCCTCGGTCGCCAAGACTGCCTCGAATGCGCGTCTGCGGGCCGTGGCTCGGCCGACCTACAATGACCAGATCTACGGAGGTGACGGCGACGACGTGATCTCCGGCATGCTCGGCGACGACACGATCTTTGGCGAGGAAGGAAACGATACGCTGCGCGGCGGATCGGGCAACGATGAACTCAAGGGTGGCCGCGGGGACGATTTGTTGCTGGGTGGTCTGGGCGGCGATTGGTTGTGGGGGCAAGCCGGTAGCGATGAACTGCACGGCGGCGCCGGCAACGACTATCTGTTCGGCGGCAAAGGCAGGGACTCGCTGTTTGGCGATAACGGCGACGACTTCCTTCACGGCGGAGCCGGCAGCGACAAGCTGGTCGGTGGCCGCGGCGCCGACTTCCTGTTTGCGTTGGACGGCGAGGAAGACGACGTCTACTACGACAACGCCGATACCCTGTTGGTGGACGGCATCGACAATCTGTATCGGGAATGACAGCAACTGGCTTGGGGGGGGTGCGGGGTTGCACGACCGTACCCTACGTTGGGAAGGTTGGCCGCTAGTCGCTTCTAGCGGCCCACCTTCCTTTCCCTTTACCTTGGCGCATGTCGACAAGGCCTCGGCCGTGCAGTAGGACGGCAGCCAGCAGGAGCATAGCGTTGGGGCCGGGTTCGGGGACCGGGGTTGACTCGGCGGAGCCCGGGCTCCAGTTGGCCGCGAGTCCCTGAGCGTCGGCGTCGTCGACCTTCCCGTCGTGATTGGCGTCGCCGGGAACGTAGGGAGTCAGCGCGATGGTATAGCTCAGGCTGTCGTATCCACGTATGGACAATCCCCGCAGATAGTAGTCGTCGACGTACGTTGACGAGTTTAGCAGGCTAGCCTGCAAGGCTCCGTCCAGAAGGATCTCCATCGTCACGTCACCGCGCACAAGCTGAATCCGCTCGGTGTCATAGTCGAGCACGTCGGTGTCGAGTGTCAGCAGCGGAATCTGCTCGTAGAAAAAGCCGGGATGCGTGACGTCTACCTGAATCGATCCATCGGTGAACGTGAGAGTCTTCGTGCCGGTCGAACCCAGATCATAAGTAATGGTCAGTTCACCGTCGTCCAGATCCCTCGCGCCCGTCTCCGGAGTGACTTCGATCGCGTCGATACTATAGAGTCAGTAGTTCCAAGTTTGGCTGGCTGACACCTCAGCAGGTCATCCTGAGCGTAGCGAAGGATCTCGATTGTCCAAGGAGATCCTTCGCTACGCTCAGGATGACAATGCCAGGTCTCGATGGAATTTGGGACTACTGAGAGTGGAAAAAGGTCGGATTTTTTGTAGACATACGTGGTGCCCGAAGCGCGGGTGCCCCAGGCATAGCTCTCGCTACCGGTCTGCGATTGGATGAAGTGCCGGC
>CAZWWC010000128.1:0-10584 GCA_964637625.1 uncultured Planctomycetaceae bacterium | reverse complement strand
TTCGCGATACGAGCTACGAGGCCCGGTTGCCAAAGCGGTGACCGGGCCTCGACTCGTTCTTGGTTCCTGGAGGGTGGCTGGGGCTCCGGAGGGTGGCTGGGGCATAGCGCAGCGATGCCCCAGATGGCCGAACACTGGGTGCCACTGCTGGCTTGCCCAGCAGTGCTTGAGCAGCGGACCAAGACGGGAATGACAACTGGCTACGTCCCGGTCTTGCAACCGTGTTTTTCATCTTCTGGCTGGACAATAGCTTGGCACATGGCAGCTACAATCGCTCCGTAGCCTGTAGGAACGTCTTCTCAATCGTATCCATCAGTCTTTGCTGTTCCAGTCTGACGTTCTCGTCTAGCGTGCCCGTGGCTACTGAAGTATTGGGTTGATCAAGTTCCCAGTAGGACGGCCGGGGATGGTCAACTTGTGGCAATGGTCTACAGTCTTCACCTCGACACCCCCAGTGTTCCAGGAATGCTTGCCCCAAGAGTTCTCTGCCATGAACAACCTTGACCCATAATTTGCCTGCCGGATTCCAAGAGCCCGCGATTATCCTGCCTTGCACTACTGCGACTTCACCCCACGTGTGCGGGATGGGAACATCGGCACGGGCAGCTTCAAACCTCCTTACCCTGCTCCCTTCGGCGACTTTCAGAGCACGCAACTCGCTGCAAACCTGCATGATGCCCTGCATCTTCTCGACGGACCATGTTGCGATATTCTCGTCCCAAATTGTGGCAAGACGCTCTCGTTCATGCTGTTCTGCGCGCACAGCAATCTCCTCAGCAGTTGGTGGCAGCGCCTCATGGTAAAACACGGCATTCGCCGAGACTATCGGTCCACAGCCACCCGGCCTAAACCGCTTTCGGACACGCACGGATGGAAGCCGGTCGGCAAGTTGGTCTAGTGGAACCGGGTCGGGTGCATCGGTGCAAGAATCTATGCGTACTAGCCCTCGGCAATCAATGGCAAATGGAACATCGGGTATCCCCGTGTTAGCAACGGGGACTGTGCCGAATGCCCGTTCGAACACACAAAGCGCTTCGCCCTCCACACCATACAACCAATCTCGCTCTACCAATGGAATCGGCCAAGAGGCAGCCCACAGGCCTTCAGTATACACTCGAAGTAATTCGGCAATTTCATAGTTGTGTGGTGATAGCTTGTGTTGTGCAAGCCTTCTCTGGAGACTATTCGATGACCCGATGTATACAATTCGTGAGATTCCGCCGTCATATCGAATTCCGCGCCAAATGCCGAGCGCGTAAAGGCCGCTTTCGCACGGCGCAGCCAGTGCAGCCTCCTGCAATGGTTTCCAATTCGGTACCAAATGGATAACGCCTGAACCATCCCAATAAGGACAGCTCCGCATAGATGCGAGCAAAGCTTCAGAAAGTTGTGCCATACTCAAGTTCGCCGATTCCGGGGCTACCGTACCCATTTTGCCACATGCCGCGGGTATCTTGCCCCTGCCCGGGATCATACTCAATCAAGCACTGCTGGACAAGCCAGCAGTGGCACCCGGCGGCCCCTCGTTTTTGGCCTTCTGGGGCACCGCTGCGCTATGCCCCAGCCACCCGTCGATCGTCCATCACCAGCGCAGCAGTCGGGCAAACGGCAACGCACTCGGCGGCCAGTTCTCCGAGGGCCTCGTCGAGCGATCGGTCGAACGGCACTCCGACCCGAACGTCAAAACCCCGGCCGATGAACGTCAGTCCGAGCACGTCGCGGCGACGCGCCGCGGCCTGGATGCACAGCCCACAGTCAATGCACTTGCCCGGCTCATAGATCACGCCCGAGCCGCTTCGTAACAACACGAGCTTGCGCCGCGTGCCCTGGTAGCGCGTCGGCCGGGCATCGTACTGCTCGGCATACCTTTTCAAGCGGCAGTCGTCCTTTCCACGGCAATCACAGTGCAGGCAACGGGCCGCTTGTCGCCGAGCTTCCCCAAGAGCCGAATCCGAATCCTCGGCCGTGGCTCGGGTGCCACGGGCATCTTGCCCGTGCGGTTGGTCCGGTAGCACTGGCGATACGCCAGTGGCACCCGAGGCACTGCTGGGCAAGCCAGCAGTGGCACCCGGCGGCTTCTGGGCCACCGCTTCGCTATGGCCCAGGCACCCAACCGAGGCAAAGGTGGTGACCTGGTCGATCAACAGCGAGACTTCCTCCGGTGTCAATCGTCCGGAGCGGACCGTGAAGATTCGCGGCGCAAGCGGCACCGGCTCGCCGGCCAGATAAGCATCAATCGCGGCGGCCGCCTCTTTCCCGTCGGCAACACTGCGGACGACCGACGGCCCGGTGCGGACGATGCTGCCGGCGGCAAATACGCCGTCGAGATTGGTGCGATACGTGCCCTTGTCGATCTGAACGGTTTCTTCTTTCGTTGCAAGCCCCCACCGGGCAGCGAGGCTCCTTCCTTTGGCGCCACAACAAATCAACACCGCATCGAAGTCGGTCCGAAGCTCCTTGAACGACCGCTCGTCCACGGTCGTTTCCAGCCGCAGCTCGGCCCCCAGGCGGACAATCTGGGCGATTTCGGCGTCGAGCAATTCGCCGGGCAGGGTGGCCGGGTCGAACTCGTCGCGGAGCCGACCTCCCGGCCGCGACCGCTCGTCGAAAACCGCGACGCGGTGGCCCGACTGCAACAGGTGATAGGCGGCCGAAAGCCCAGAGGGGCCGGCGCCGAGGATCGCCACGCGCCGGCCCGAGTCGCGATTGCGTGGAGGAGAATACGGCGTGTCGCGGGCCAGATCGTCCTCGGCCACTTGGGCCTTGAGCCGGCAGATGTCCACCGGGGCGTCGGCCGCAGCGCGGCGGCATGCCTTTTCACACGACCTGGCACAAACGCGGCCCAGCGTGGCCGGCAGGGCGACGTCGCGCTTGATCGTGGCGATCGCCTTGCGAAACTCACCGTCGCGAATCTGGCGGAGCATCAAGGGGACGTCCATGTGCGCCGGGCAGGCCAATTGGCAAGGCGCCACGCAATCGCCCAGGTGATCGCCGAGCAACAACTCCAGCGCCGCACGCCGCACGCGGTGGACTTCGTCCGTCTCGCTTTCGATTTCCATGCCGTCGACGGCCCGGGCCGCGCACGACGGAACGAAACGATCCTGGCCGCGGACTTTCACCACACAGACCAGGCACGAGCCCGACGGTTCGTAGCCGTCGCGGTGGCAGAGCGTGGGAATGTCGATTCCGAGCCGTCGGGCCGCGTCGAGGATGGTCGCTCCCGGCGGCACTTCGGTTTCTCGACCGTCGATCTTGACTGTTGGCATGGTTGTTTTGTCGGTGCTGTGATGCGTGGTTTTCACGCGTCCTCAGTAGTTCCAAGTTTGGTTGGCTGATTCGTCAATAGGTCATCCTGAGCGTAGCGAAGGATCTCGATTGTCCAAGGAGATTCTTCGCTTCGCTCAGAATGACAATCCTTCTTCACTCCACCACGACGGCGTCGGTCGGGCAAACATCACGACACGTGTTGCAGCGCACACACTTTTGCGAGTCAATCTCATGCCGCCGGTAGGGCGTCATCGCAATCGCATCGGCCGGACAATGTTGCGCGCAGAGCGTGCAGCCGATGCAGCGATCGGTGATCCGGTAGGAGATCAACTCCTTGCACCTTCCGGCCGGGCAACGACCGTCGAGATGGGCCTCGTATTCGTGACGGAAGTGGCGCAGCGTGGATAGGATCGGGTTGGGTGCCGTGGCGCCCAGCCCACACAGGCTTGCGTCGCGGACCACCTGCGCCAACGTGTCCAGCTCGTCGAGGTCTTTCGGCTTGCCCCGGCCGGCGCAAATCCGCTCGAGAATATCCAGCATTCGCCGGGTGCCGATGCGGCAGAACGTACACTTGCCACACGACTGGTCCTGGGTGAACTCGAGGAAGTATCGGGCAACGTCGACCATGCAGTCGGTATCGTCCAACACGACCAGTCCGCCGGAGCCCATCATCGCGCCCGCGCGGGTGAGGCTCTCGTAGTCGACCGGCGTGTCGGCCAACTCGGCCGGGACGCAGCCGCCGGAGGGCCCACCCACCTGGACCGCCTTCAGCCGCCGGCCTTCGGCCACGCCGCCGCCGATCTCTTCGACGATCTGCCGAAGAGTCACGCCCATCGGCACTTCGACCAGCCCGCCGCGCCGGACGCGTCCGGCCAGGGCGAAGACCTTGGTGCCTTTGCTCTTTTCGGTGCCCATGGCCGCGAAGGCCTCGGCGCCGTTGCGGAAGATCCACGGCACCAGACAATAGGTTTCGACGTTGTTGACCAACGTGGGCTTGCCGCGCAGGCCGGAGGTGGCCGGAAACGGCGGACGCACCCGAGGCATGCCCCGGCGGCCTTCGATCGAGGCCACCAGCGCGGTCTCCTCGCCGCAGACGAACGCGCCGGCGCCCCGCTTGATCGACAAGTGCAGCGGGATGCCGCTGCCCATCACACTGCGGCCGAGGATTCCGCGGCGCTCGCACTCGGCCAACGCTTCGTCGATCCGCTGGACCGCCAGCGGGTACTCGGCCCGAATGTAGAAGAAGCCTTCCTCGGCGCCGACGGCCCGGGCGGCGATGGCCATGCCCTCGATCGCGCGATAGGGAAACGACTCGAGGAGCATCCGGTCCATGAACGCGCCGGGATCGCCTTCGTCGCCGTTGCAGATCAGGTATTTGGGGTTTCCTCGGGCGCGGCGGACCGCGGCCCATTTCTCGCCGGTCGGAAAACCGGCTCCTCCGCGGCCTCGCAAGCCGGACGCTTGGACTTGCTGGATGATCGCCTCGGGCGAGAGTTCCTTGGCACACCGCTGGAGTGCCGCAAAACCATCGTGGCGGAGGTACTCGTCCAGGTCGGTCGGATCGATCCGGCCGCAAAACTCGGTAGCCACGCGTCGTTGGGGACCGAGGAACTCCGAGACCGGTCCCTCGTCGAGCGCCAGCGCCTGGCGCGACGGGTCGTCGGTCTCGGCGCCGGCGACGATCCGATCCAACAGCGCCATGGTCCGGTAGCCGACGCGCCGCAGCAACCCCTTTGGTTGGAAGTGCCGCAGGACGATGCGCCGGACCTGCTCGGGAGCGACTTTGGCGTAGAGACTCGGCTCGGCGGCCGACGGGACGATCTCGACCAGGGGTGTTTGATGGCACATGCCGACACACCCGACGCGTTTGACGCTGACCGCGGCGCCCGAGTCGGCCAGCACGCGGCGGAGCGCTTCGTGGACCTTGCCGCTGCCCTGGGCCACGCAACACGAGCCCAGGCCAATCCGGATCTCGCCCAGCGTCTCGCCCTCGAAGAGCTTGGTCCGGCCGGGCGCTGTTTTGCGTCGGCTTTCGTTGCGGAGAAAGTCAGTGAGCATCTCGGGCACCATGGCCGAGGTCAACCGGCCGTAGGTCACGCCGTCGATTTGCACGACGGGCGCCAAGGTGCAACAGCCCAGGCAGGTCACCTTCTGGACCGTAAACAGACCGTCGGCATCGGTATCGTCCTCCTCGGGAATCTCCAACCGTCGATAGAGTGCCTCCTGGATCAGACCGGCGCCTTTGACGTGGCAGGCCGTTCCGTGGCAAACGTTGATGAGATGCCTGCCCATCGGGCGATGGCGAAACTGGCCATAGAACGTGGCCACGCCGGTGATCGCCGCGGGCGTGATGTCGGAGAGCCGGCATACCCGCTCCATGGCCTCTTGGGGCACGTAACGGTAGTGCTCCTGAATCGCTTGCAGAATCGGGATGACCGCCTCGGCCCCACGTCCCAGGCGCTGGAGCGTCTGGTCGATGAACTCGCTGACGTCGGCGCAGACCTCGGCCGACGCCTCGCAGCAGCAGGCCCGGGTCTTCGGATCGGCGGAGTCGTTCTGGTCAAGTCGATTCATACTACGACGTCAACTCTCGGATCATCGAGCAATAAACCACAGAGACACGGAGGCACGGAGAAGATTTGCAAATGAATGATTTCATCTATCCGACTTTTTGAGACTATCTCAGAATTCCTTTCGGCCTTTATCTGTCATCCTGAGCGAAGCGAAGGATCTCCCCCCCGCGAAAGCCGAGATTCTTCGCTGCGCTCAGAATGACAACAATCAGAGCACCGGTTTTGAAATGTCCTCTACTGACTTTTCGTGTTTTTCGTGGCTATTCTTCTTCGTCTCTGTGTCTCCGTGTCTCTGTGGTTCATTCAACGTCATTTCACCTGGCCGATGCAGAACAGGTGTTTCTCGCCGCGAATGTAGAGCCGGCCGTCTTGCACGGCGGGGCTGGTCACGCAGGGTTCGCCCAGGTCGGTTTCGGCGAGGACTTCACAACCATCGCGAGAGGGCCGCACAATCCAGCCCTTGCCCTGCTTGCCGAACAGGTAGACCCGATCGCCAACCAGCGTGGGCGAGGAGGTGAACTCGCTGTCGAATTCCTTGTCCCAGAGGATCTTGCCTCGGGCCGCGTCGTAACAGGTGACGTCTCCGATACTGGTCGAGAGCAGAAGCAGCCCTTGGGTGACCAGTGGGCTGACCGTGTCGGGCAAGCCGTCGGTGCCGCGCCAGACGACGTGCGTTTCGGTCACTTCTCCGGTGCCGTCGATCCGAATCGCGCACCACTCGCAGTATTCGTTACCCACCTGGAGCAGCCCGTCGGCCACGACCGGCGTGATGCCGTGATCGCCGCTGATGCAATCGCCGGCTCGCCACAGCTCTTTACCATCGACCGGATCGTAGGCGATGACCCAGGGATCGGACGCCGTGATGAGTTGGGTCCGCGGGCCGTGTTCGATGACAATCGGCGAGCCCCAGGAGTTGGCCACCGGGCGGCGGACTTCCCAGACCGGCTCGCCGCCGACCGCGTCCAGGGCAATCATTTTCGACAGACCGTCGTCGTCCGCGCCCTGGTCGAATTGGATCAACAACCGATCGCGATACATGGCCGGCGAGCTGGCCTGTCCGTAGGCGTTCTCCGGGATGCCGAGGCTCCGCGACCAGACGACGTTGCCGGCGAAGTCGACCGCCACGACGTCGCCGTTGGCGAAGATCGCATAGGCGCGCCGGCCGTCGGTGGTCATTGTCGGCGCGGCAAAGCCCGTATCGTCGGTGACCTTGGGCACTCGGGCTCGGCTCTGCGGGGTGCTCGGCGCCTCGGCGGTCCAGAGCAGTGAGCCGGTCTTAGTATCAAAACAGTAGACCTCGCGTCGCTTCTCGTCGGCGCCCGAAAGGAATACACGGTCACCCCAGACGATCGGCGAGTTGTTGCCCGGCAGCGGCACGGGCGTCTTCCAAAGAATGTTCTCGCCCGATTTGGCGTTCCAAGTCGTCGGGATGTTCGTGTAGGCCGAGACGCCTGCCGCGTGGGGACCTCGGAAACGCGGCCAGTTCCGGGCGATCTGCTCGTCGGTCGGATAGTCGTGCGAGACTGCGGCCAGTTGTGCGGGGCCGCCGGGCAGATGCGTGCCGACGCCGGCCGCGACCATGCCCGCCAGGCCGGCCACGGCGACGAGCAGGACCATTACCGACGCCCGGGCCCAGCCGGCCGCGGCCATTTGCCGCCGGCGCTGCGACGACGGATCCGCCGGCGCGGGCGTGGGCAGTCGACGACGCAGGGTGAGGGCCGTCTTCTCGGCCACCACCAGCACGATCACCATCAGCAGCAGCAAATGGGCGCCGAAGTGGGCCGCTCGCCGCTGCCGGAAATACTTCTGACGTAGCTGGAGATCGAGCTGACGAATCCGCTGCTTAAGCGTTTCGTTCTTTGGCTCTTCGGCCAGTTCGGCCTTGAGCCGGACGAACTCGGGCGAGTCGAGCGGGTCTTTTGCCTTGCGGTTGCCGTAGTCGTACAGCAGCACCGCGCAGACCACCGCCACCGTCAGCCCAGCGATCCAAGCCGTACGCCGCGCGGCAGCGTAGCCGGTCGCGGTCGCCGGTGATTCGTGGTCAAAGGCGGTTGGGTTCATGGTTGGTTCCGGTGCGTGCAAGCACGCGCCCTCGGTAGTTCCAAGTTCTATTGACATCTGGCATTGTCATCCTGAGCGTAGCGAAGGATCTCGATTGCCGAAGGAGATCCTTCGCTACGCTCAGGATGACCTGCTGCGGTATCAGCCAACCAAACTTGCAACCACTGATCCTATAAAATCTTGTTGTCTTCACCGATCCATCCTTGTCGCAGGTGCTCCTGTGGGCAGTACCAGAAACAACGTCCGCAGGAAACACAGCCGGCTCGATCCGGGTTGAAGTCGATTCGTTTGGGAAACCGTGAAAGGGAAATCAGTTTGGCGCCGACGACCAGCCCCACCCAGGCTCCCAGGCCGAGGCCGGCCCAGCCGAGCTTTCGGCGCTGGATGCGTGCCGCGCTGTAGAGTTCCTCGACCGGGCGCTGTGTGTTGCGGAAGGCATCGCTGGTGTCGGTCGTGCCCTTGACCAGCTTCAGTTCTTCGGCGCGGATTCGCTCGGCAAGCTCCACCGCGGGATCGAGCCTGGAAAGGGGCACGGCCAGTTGGCGTCCCAGCAGAGCGCCGCCGGCGACCAACAGCGGCAACAACACGGCAAACACCACCAGCCGCCGTCGCGCCGGCCGCAGCCGCTGGGGCGTCAGTCCGGCGGACGGCTCTTCAATCGCTCCGTAGGGACAGACCTCTTCGCACAATCGGCATTGGATGCACTCGTCGGGCGTGACCCGTACGTGCCACTTCGACACCTTCGACAGCAGACCAAGCACCGCACCGTAGGGACAGAGAAACCGGCAGTAGGGCCGGCCCACGAAAACGCCGACCAACAACAGGCAGCCGCCGAAGATGAGCATCGACGCACTGCCGCCGAGGCGGAAGAAGCCGACCAGCGGGTCGTAACGGCAAATCACAAACGCCGTGCCCGTGGCCGCCAGCGCCACACCCAAGCCCAGGTAAACGTAGCGAAACAGTCCCAGCGAGTGGCCCAGCCAACGAGGAACGCTTACCGGATGCAGGGCGACGAGTTCCTGCATGGCGCCGAGCGGGCAGACCGCCGCGCAAAACGTCCGACCGAAGAACAACGTGAACAGCAGCGGCAGAACGAAAAAGGCGATCACGGTCAGCGGAATGGCGTAGCTCGCATCGAACACGGCCAACGTCACGTTCTGGATGGCTCCGATCGGGCAGACACAGCCATGGCGAACAAAACCGAACCAGAACAGTGAGGCAATCGACAGCAGAAACAGTCCCCGGCGCGAGCGGCGCACCAGCGCCAGATAGCTGGCCAGCCCCAGGGCGACGGCCAGCAGGGCCACGTCGACGTATTGCATGGCGACCGATCGCGGAGCGAGTAATTGCGTTTCGGGAAGCGCGTGGTCGGTGAAGTCGGGCGGCGGAAACCGCTCGATAGCCCCGGCCACGCTGGCCATGACGCCGACAAGCACTAACGCCAACACCCATTGTCCACGCCGAGGGGTGCCATGGGCGGCTTGTCCGCCCTTGCCGATACACCGTTCTGCAGCGGCAGGCAAGCTGCCGCTGGCACCCACCCTCAGAAGACTTCCGCCAACCGTCGCTATTCGTCCGAGACGCATCATTCCGCCGGGCTCCTGTCCTTGGGCAAATAGGGTTGGTCGGCCGGTACCCGGGCGATCGCTTCGGACGGGCAAGCGATGGCGATGGCACATTCGTTGCAGTTCGTGCAGCGGTCCTGGTCGATTTGCAGGTAGAGCGAGCCGTTGCCGAACGCGGTACATCCCTTGACGCACTTTCCGCAGCCGATGCACAATTGCTCGTCGATCGTGTATTCGTAGTAGGGATCCTCGATGAATGCGCGCTGGATCGCGCCGGTCGGGCAGAGTTGGTTTTCGGCTCCGCTGGAGAGCTCCTCGGCGTCCGGCTCGAAATAGCCCGTGCACAAATCGCAGTAGCCGCACATGGCAAACGCGTGTTTGCAAACGACGGCCGACTTGTCCAACACGCAATGGGTCGCACAATTGCCGCACGCCACACACTTGTGCGGGTCGATCTGCCAGCGCTGGCCGCCGGGTTTTCCTCGCCGCACGGCCAGAAAGCCGGCCGCACCGCCGAGCGCAACGGCGCCGACGATGCGCAGGCCGCTGCCGACGAATTTGCGGCGGTTGAGATTCGGTTCGGTATTGGCCATGGGAGTTATTGCCTCCGCCGTCGTCTTGCCTGGACGGCCTGGGGAAGATCGCATCGGGCCCGCCGGCCACACCGCCGGCAATCGGCGCCAAGCCGGCACGTTGCGCCGCCCTCGCGCAGCACGAGTGAAGCGGAGAGGATACCGAGCCCTCCGAGCGCGACCCAGCGCGCGGCGGTGCGCAACCACTCGCGCCGCTGGCAACAAGCTTTCGGTTGTCTAGAAGGCAT
This sequence comes from uncultured Planctomycetaceae bacterium, assembly GCA_964637625.1. GTDB lineage: Bacteria > Planctomycetota > Planctomycetia > Pirellulales > Thermoguttaceae > UBA11386. Next base: position 298 of record CAZWWC010000128.1, on the reverse strand, counting down.
TTCAAAACCATCCTGAGGGTGCCTGGGCCATAGCGCAGCGGTGGCCCAGAACCTGAAAAACCGGGCCTTCGCTACGCTCATTCCCGGGCACCCAGCAATATCCAAGGGTTTTGAAACGTCCTCTAGTCATGATTCACGACGCCTTGCCTACGAGACTTTTCGACCCTTAGTGGTCCCAGGTTCGGCTGGCTGACACCGCAGCAGGTCATCCTGAGCGTAGCGAAGGATCTCGGTCGCCGGGGGGATTCTTCGCTGCGCTCAGAATGACGATGCCACCCAACCGCCGAACGTTCTGGGG
>CAZWWC010000127.1:7625-10626 GCA_964637625.1 uncultured Planctomycetaceae bacterium | reverse complement strand
CACGTTCGTCAGAACCGGCAGCGGATTTCTCTGGGTTGTTTTGATAAGCATCCACGGTCGGGTGGCCGGTCCCCCAGGATGGGCTACGTTGCCCTTTTCGTGAACTATGCTTTTAGTGGCGGTAAAAATCGGTATCGCCAACGCTTTTCCGTTCCCCTCGATTCCCCTCTTTGCGTTTCTTTTCGTAGTTGATTGGGCAACCGTGGCTGCAGCAGCGGCCCAGGCTGAAGACCATGTTGACGGCATCTCTCCTGATTGCTTGCCGCGCCGCGGCTGGCCGCCGGTTGCCTAGTGTCGTGTCATTCAGTATCGTGTCGTCACTCGACGCGTGCCTACTGACGAAGCCCCATCCGAGGTCCACACCATGCGCCGCTGGGATTTCGCAGGACGGATAGGAAGCCGCATAGTCCAACAGATTGTCGACCGTTTTCTCTCAAGCGCCCGTGCCCGTGGCACAGGCGGTCCCTCTCGAACCGGCCGCGCCGGGTCACTGACCGTCGAAACGCTCGAAGCACGCTGGTTCCTGTCGGCCACTCCGCTGGGCACCGACGACTGGGCGGCAAAAGCGGGCTATGAAACGCCCCTGGGCTTCGACGACTACGAAGTGCCCTTGGGTTTCGACGACGATGTTCTGATCAACCCGATCGGCTTCGACGACGACACCAGCATCTACGTCGGCGTCGGCGACGGGGCCCTGGGCGACGCCACGCCCACCGGCAGCAGTTATCTACTCTACGAACACTGGGGCGGCAGTTGGTGCGACGCGGAAAAAAGCCCGACCAACTACGATGATGACCTGTTGTGTTGGGCGGCCACCGCCTCGAACGTGCTGGAGTGGACCGGCTGGGGCTATGTCGACGGCATGACCAACACCGACGAGATGTTCGCCTACTTCCAGGCGCATTGGACCGACCAGGGCGGCCTGATGAATTATGGCTGGGACTGGTGGTTCGACGGAACCAACAACAGCCAAGGTTGGGGTGGCGGCTGGGCCCAGGTCGACGTGCCCGGTGGCGGTTTCTACCCGAGCGAAAACTTCTACGACTACTACCACTACAGCTCCTACGATGCGTCCGCCATGGCGACCATCGACAGCTATCTCCACAACGGCTACGGCGTGGGACTGGGTGTGTACGGGCCCGGAGGACACGCGATCACCTGCTGGGGGTTCAATTACGACCCGGCCGACCCGGACCATTACGTTGGGATCTGGGTATCCGATTCGGACGACAGCAAAGGCAGCGCCAACCCGGCCGATCTGCTGCGCTACTACGAAGTGGAGTATTCAAGCGGCGCGTGGTATTTGCAGGACTTCTACGGATACGATTCGTGGTACATCGGGTTGGTGCAAGGGTTGGAACAGAATCCCAACGTACCCGCGCCGCCCGACCCGGGTCCCGACCCGGATACCGAGCCACTCAACGAAATCCAGGGTGTCGTTTTCGATAATGCCAACGTCAGTGGACTCCAAGACCAAGGCGAGCCGGGCCTGGCCGACCAGGTGATCTACTTGGACGCGAATCACAATGGTGTCCTGGATCAACAGAACGTCGACGTCGGTTCGACCGACGGGCCCCGAGCCATCACCGATCTGACGACGATACAGTCGACCCTGGACATCAACGGCACGAGCGGCACGATCAGCGATCTCGACGTCACCTTGGACATCACGCACACGTGGACGTCGGATTTGGAGGTCTACCTGATCAGCCCCGACGGCACGCGCGTGTTGTTGTTCAATGGGGTCGGCGGCAGTGGCAGCAATTTCAGCGGGACGACGCTGGACGATCAGGCCGCTTCGAGTATCAGCCAGGCCAGTGCCCCGTTCAGCGGGACGTTTCGACCTCAAGGATCCTTGGCCGATTTCAACGGCCAGTCGGCCGACGGCACCTGGACGCTGGAAATCACCGACCACTACAGCCTTGACCAGGGAACGCTCAATGGCTGGTCGTTGGACATTTCGACGAGCGAGATTTCGACCACCACCGCGTCCGACGGCAGCTACGGCTTCACCGGCTTGGCCGACGGCGATTATCGTGTTGCGATCGTCGTGGCCCAAGGTTGGCTGCAGACGCTCCCAGCTGCCGGCTACTACGATCTGAGTCCTGCCGGCGGCGAGAGCATCGAGTCGGTCGATTTTTCAGTCAACCAGTTCACGGCAACCGATCTCGGAGTCGTCGACTACGCCCACCTCGATTCGGTGGACTTGGGTGCCGGCCAACACTGGTACCGCTTCGAGACGACACGCGACGGCTATCTCACGGTTGCGACCGACGTCTCACAGAGCGATTCCGTACTGGTGACCGTCTATGACGAGAGTTTCAACGCGCTGGCCACCTCGGAAGTCGTCGACGGATTGCAGCGAGTCGACTACCTCGCCGAGGCCGGCGACACGTTTCTCGTTTGCGTGGAAGTGACCGGGGCGGCCACCGTCACCGACCTCTACGCCGTCAACCTGGTCGCGCAGAGCGGCAGCACCGTGACCGTTCACGGCACCGACGGCGACGATGCGTTCCTCTTCGATGCCGCGTCGTGGCACCAGATTACGATCAACGACGTGCAGTATGCCTTCGACTCAACGGAAGTGACCAACGTCGTGTTCCACGGCGGCCAAGGCACGGACTCGACCATCCTGAGCGGTTCGACCGGCGACGATACGTTGGTCGCGTACCCAACCACGGCCACACTCACCGGGGATGGCTACTCCGTGCTGGTCGACAGCGCCGAGAGTATCGTCGTGATCGGCAAGGGCGGGACCGACGTGGCCAAGATGTACGACTCGGCCGGAAACGACCGGCTCTACGTCTCCTCCACGCTGGCGACGCTCTACGGAGACTCGTTCTGCAATCAGGCCAAGGGCTTCCGCTACGTCTACGCCTATGCGACGGCCGGTGGAAACGACGTCGCCAGAATGTACGACTCCGCCGGAAACGACCGGCTCTACGCCTCCTCCACGCTGGCGACGCTCTACGGAGACTCGTTCTGCAATCAGGCCAAGGGC
>CAZWWC010000127.1:6008-7525 GCA_964637625.1 uncultured Planctomycetaceae bacterium | reverse complement strand
CTCCTCCACGCTGGCGACGCTCTACGGAGACTCGTTCTGCAATCAGGCCAAGGGCTTCCGCTACGTCTACGCCTATGCGACGGCCGGTGGAAACGACGTCGCCAGAATGTACGACTCCGCCGGAAACGACCGGCTCTACGCCTCCTCCACGTTGACGGCCCTCTATGGAGACTCGTTCTACAATTTGGCCAAAGGCTTTCGCCGCGTCCATGCCTATGCGACGGCCGGTGGAAACGACGTGGCCAGGATGTACGACTCGGCCGGAAACGACCAGCTCGTTGCCTCCGGCAACAGCGCCGAGTTTCTCTATGCCGACGGCAAGTCCGTCTCCGTCGAGGATTTCACTTGGGTCGAGGCCAGCGCCAGCAACGGCGGGACCGATACGAAGGACGTCGAGCCGGTTGACTACGTGTTGCAGACTTCGGGCGATTGGCTTGACACGTAAACCCGCTCGCCGTGGAAACCGCTAATGCGGGATGAGCCGCGTCAGGCCTTCCTCCTTGGCGATCTCCACCGCCCGCCGGTACTCATCGCCGGTAATCGGACGAGATAGCACCGGATCGGCATAGGCCTTACCTTCCGGATGGTACTGGCTCATCACGTTGACCATCGTCCGTGGCGAGATCTCTCGGGCCAACAGTCGCATGATCTGGCGCGTGTCGTCTACACCGTCGGGCATCACCAGGTGGCGAACCAACAGCCCACGGCGCGCCAGGCCGCGATCGTCGGTGACCAAATCGCCCACCTGACGATGCATTTCCTGGATCGCCCGAGTGGCAACCTCCCGATAATCCTCGGCCTGCGCCCAGCGGCGCGCCCGGTCGGTCGACCAGAACTTGAAGTCGGGCATGTAGATGTCGACCACGCCGTCCAACAGCTGCAGACTCCGGAGACTGTCATATCCGCCCGTGTTGTAAACCAGCGGCAGGCGAAGCCCTCGCTCGGCGGCGATCACCAGCGCCTCGAGGATCTGGGCAACGACGTGCGAAGGGGTCACCAGGTTGATGTTATGGCACCCTTGTTCCTGCAGGTCGAGCATCATGTCGGCCAGCGCATCGGCCGCGACCCGACGACCGAGCCCCTGCCAACTGATGTCGAAATTCTGACAGAAGACACACCGCAGATTGCACTGGCTGAAGAAGATCGTGCCGGACCCTTTCCAGCCGCGCAGACAGAGCTCCTCGCCGGGATGGGCAAACGCCCCGTGGACCACCGCGCGCCGGCCCGTGCGACAAAACGAACCTTCGGGCGCTTCATCCCGCCGGCGGTCGGCGTGGCACGCTCGCCCGCAGAGCGTACAATCGGCCAACGCCTCGACCGCCCGACGCGCCCGGTCGGCCAACTGGCCGTCGCGGAGCAGCGCCAGGTAGCTGGGATCGGGGCAGTCCATGGACCAACAAATCCTCCAAGGGGAAGTAGCTTTGACTGCTCTACTATAAAAGCCACGTGCAATGAAGTCCAGGGAGCATCCGCAGGCGTGACCGTTGACAGCCGGCTTGGGTGACCCTACCATTCAG
>CAZWWC010000127.1:0-5908 GCA_964637625.1 uncultured Planctomycetaceae bacterium | reverse complement strand
GCCCTTCGTCTTTGGAGTCATGGCCGACATCCAATACGCGGACAAGGATACGCGGGGACGCAGACACTACCGAGGGGCTCTTGAGAAGCTCGAAGAATGTGTCGCCGACTTGAACAAACGAAATCCGACGTTCGTGGTTCAACTCGGCGACATCGTCGACGGCTATCTCGGTAACGTCGAGAAGTCGGCGGAGGACCTCGACTCGGTGTTGCGCGTCTTCAACCGCCTGAAGATGCCCAAATACCACGTGATCGGCAACCATTGCATGTATGCCGGCAGGAAGAACTTGCGGAAGAAGCTCGGCCTGAAGCGATTCTACTACGACTTCACCGTGCCCACGGCCAGAGGATGGCGTTTCGTGGTTCTCGACGGCAACGACCCGGGCTACGGCGTGATGGGAGAGAAGCAAATCGAGTGGCTTCGCTCGACGCTTGCCAAGGCGGCCAAGAACGGAGAACGAGTCGTTTGCCTTTGCCATTTCCCGCTGCTGCGACGTGCCAACGACGGTCTTCGTCTTCTCAAACCACGGTCTTTGGTGAAAACCGTGGACGACGCCGGTTGTGTCGTCGCATGGTTCGCCGGACACCTCCATGCCGGAGGCTATGTGCTCCACAACGGCGTTCATCACGTGACATTCAAAGGAATGGTCCAATCGCCGGTTAAGAATGCGTACGCTCTGGTCGAGCTTTACCCGAACCGCATACGCATCATTGGGTTCGGCAAAGAGCCGAGTCGCGATCTGCCGTTGCAGACACCTCAATCCAAGTCGAACCAACCGGCCGGCGCACTCGCAGCGCCAGCCGGCCGGTGACTTGAAGCCTTAGTAGTGAGGAATCAGGACCATGACGGATCAAATCACAACGGAACAGGTTGAGGAGATCGCCGGCGCGCTTGCCGGCAATCGGAAGATTGAAGCCATCAAGATCTATCGCCAGGCGACCGGAAAAGGCCTGAAGGAGGCCAACGACTTCATCCAGGCGTTGATTCCCAGGCTGAAGGAACAGGACCCCCAGCGCTTTGCCCATCTCGCACCAGCCGGCTCGGGTTGTGCCTCGGTCGTTTTTCTTTGCCTTGGGCTTACGGCGATCGGCGTGATCGGCACGGTCATCCCGGTTGTTGGATCGCTGCTCGATGGATTCGGGGGTTGACGCCGAAGGTAGAAGGGGGGCGGCTAAACCGTTGCAAGGTGGTGACTCGTGTGCTACGATCAGCGTAAATGGGTTGGTCCGTTATTGGGCAGCAACGCGCCTTGTTAACAGCCCGGGGCTATCCGCATGAATCAGGAATTAGCAGGTACAACGCGTATGTCTAAGCGATCCATAATTTCGAAGGTTCTCATTATTGGCGGCATCACAGTCGTGCTCGTGCTATTCATTGTCAAGACGTTCTTCATCGGTTACTATCGCATTCCACAAAACGGCATGTATCCTGGCTTGCCGGCCGGCAGTATTCTTTTCACGGCCAAGCGGGCATACTCGGACTCGTCCAGCGTCAAGCGTGGCGACATCATCGTTTTCGTGCGTGAGCAGAACGGGCAACGCTACAACTTCATCTGGCGAGTCATTGGGCTTCCGGGAGAGAAGGTCGAAGCGTCCGGCGAGTCCCTCATCATTGACGGCCAAGCTGTCCAGAGGGAGCAGATTCGCGAAGCAGATGGCAAAACCGTGTTTCGAGAGCAAATTGGCGATACATCATACGAGATCGCCTTTGATCAGTCACCAACTTCCCAGCCACCCAATGTATCGGTGATGATTCCAGCCGATCATTTCTTCGTCATGGGAGATAATCGGTTGGATGCACGCGACAGCCGATACTTCGGGCCAGTTCCTTTCAATTCGATCATCGGTAAGAAGCTATGACCATGAGACGGCCTTCAACCGAATGGGCACTCGACGCAATTGACGTTGCGAGTCGGTAGTGCCTTCGTGATTGTCTTGAGTCAGACGTCGTTCCCATCGACCTTTTCGACGACGACCCGGCAGCGGGTACGTGTTTAGCCCGAAGGGCTTCCGTCCCACAGCCCAGGGTTGCCGCGTAGCGGCTACCCTGGGTAACCGATCTCATCCCACACGCTTACCCCAACGGGGTTTCGTAGACCTTTCCGTCTCTCCGAAACCCCGTTGGGGTTTTCCGTATTTTCCATCACCATCCCAGGGTAGCGGCTGCGCCACAACCCTGGGCTGGTTTATGAAAGCCCCTTCGGGGCGACGTTCGCCGACACCGCGCGGTTCTGGTAAACCAGCCATGGCCCCACGCACAGGCTAAAAACGTGCAGCAGCGGGGCTGTCCAACTGGCAGTTGCCCGGTTCTCTACACCGGGGTATAAGAAGGATAGGGAACCGGAGCCGATCGGCTGGGTTTCTCCCATGGACCTAACTTATTGTTTTAACTGGACTTGCACGTCGGCCTGCAAGCATCAGACACGAGGAAGCGGATGTCGGACTCGCTGGACGCTTATCACAAGTGGTTGGGAATCCCGCCCAGCGAGCAGCCGCCCAACGCCTATCGGCTGCTGGGACTGCGGCCTTTCGAGCCCAATGCCGAAGTGATCCAGAACGCGGTCGATCGGCAGACGATCCACCTGCGCACCTTTCAATTGGGCGAGCATGCGGCGGCGTCGCAACGTTTGTTGAACGAGGTGGCCGCCGCCCGGCTGACGTTGCTCGATCCCGACAAGAAAGCCCAATACGATCAGCAGCTCTCCGCCGAACTGAAGCCGGCCGTGCCCATACCGGTCATGCAAGCGTCGCCGTCTGGTGAGCCTGCGCTGTTGGGCGTGCCTCGTCCGCCGGGCACGTCGCCTCTGCAGCCGGTCGCCCGGCGTCGGTCCAGACGTCTGTCGGCTTTGCTCTGCGCGCTGCTCGCGGCGATCATTCTGTTGGTCGCGGCGGTTTATGTACTCTCGATGTTTTCCTCCGGCGACGGCCGGTCTTCACCCCAGGCCGGCGTTCCCAAGCCGAGCCGCGCCGATCGGCCGCCGAGTGTTGCCCCAGAGCCGGACGCCCAGCGCCCGATCAAGCCAACCCCGGAGACACCTGAACAACCTGCGCGGAAACCCGAGCGCTGGCCGGCCGAGCCGCCGCGCACAACGGTGATCGTCTCAGACGCGCATCACCCGGCTCCGACGACACCGAAACGGCGGCCCAAGCTGCGGCCGAAATCGGATGACCACCCCACAGCAGTCAAGCCCCCCGACAAGACGTCCCCCGCGCCGCGCAAGACGACGAAAGGCATTTCACCTAAGCCGTCGACCGACGAGTTGAACATCGAACTACCCTCGGGAGCAACCGTCTCGCAGAGCCTGCTGCGCAACGACCTGCCTTTCATTCTTCGGGAGTTCGAGCGGTCGGTTCAGGCGAAGGATGCGCCGGTCGTAGCACTTAGCCGTCGCAACGGCCGGCCGTTGGCCTTGGTCCAGCACGACGGCGGCGTGCTACACGGCCCCGCGCTTCTGCTCTATCGCACCGGGCAAGTCAAGATGCTCATTAAGTACGATCACGGAAATCGAGACGGTTGGCTGAAGACTTGGGACAACCGGAAGCACAAGCGGCTGTGGTGCCGCTACGTTCATGGGAGGCGCAGCGGGCCGGCTTGCTGGTTCGAAGACGATCAGTTGCGGCTGATTGTCGAATATCGACACAATAAACCCATTGCGTACCATCTGATCCGCCAGGGACAACTTGCCGCAAGCTACGACGACCAGAAGACGGCCGCCGAAGACAAGGAAGCGGCTCGTTTGCTCGCCGACCTTGAGAAATTCGACGAGGAACTCACCGCGCGGCAGCGTGAACTCAAGCAGCTCGTACGCCGGCATCACCAGCAGTGGCGCCGCCGCCAGGTCGCCCAAGCGAAATCGAAAAAGCGAACCGACTTCGCCGAATGGTCCGCAAAGCAATGGACCGAGTGTCGCCGCCTGATCCGGCTGGCAAAACAGCAGAGCAAGTTCTGATTACTGATGACCCGGTCGATCCCTATGAAATCGGTTTCCCTCTTGGGCCTGGTTGTGCTGTCTGCCCTGCTTGGCACGCCCGGCTGCGGGCCGTCGCGCTCACAGCAGGCCAACGCCGAGGTCGAGCAGTTGACCCGAGAAGCCGCCAGGCACCTCGAGACGGGCCGGCTCGACGAGGCCCGGCAAGCCATCGACGAGGCTCTGGCCGTCGAAGGGGCAACGCAATCGCAGCAGACGGCCGCCTTGGCCAAGCGGATCGAGGCCGAGTGTCGCCGGAGGGAAACCGAGCAGTTCCACGAAGAAGCAACCGAGGCACTGAAGCGCGCCGTGGCGATTGGCCAGGAAGGTCGCCCCGAAGCGGCCGTCGCCTTGGTGGCGAAATCCGTGCCCCGGGCATCGGCCACGCAGCAAGCGTTGGCCCAAGCACTCTTGGAGCGTGTACAACAGACAACCGCGGACCGAAGCGCCATGCAATACTGGCAAACATTCGATCTGGTCACGTTGACCGACTTTCGAGAAAAGGACCGATTACCCAACCGGTGGCAATCGGCCGTCGAGGACGGCCCACCCCACGGCGACGCGCTGCGGCAACTCTGGCGCCTGACTCTGCAACGGACTCTGCCCGACGCCTTGGCCGCGGCCGAGACACGGTCCGAGGCAATCGCCGACCCGGACCACTCGCTGCCGACGCCGACGATCGAAGAGGTGGCCGCCAATCCGAAGCCTTGGTACGACAAGCAGGTTCAGTTCGATCGGGTGTGGATCCACGGCCGTCTGCACACGACCACGAGACAGGGTCACTTGATGACCGTCACCAGCCCGGCCGGCAAGGTCTATGGACCCTACATCGAAGACGGCCGCCTGGTTTTTGCCACCTACGGCGACGTCGCCGGGCAGCTCGAGTCCTTGATTCCCCACGGCAAGAAGATGCAAGGGCGCGTGTTCTGCAAGATCACCCGAGGCCGACGCAGCGGGCCGGTCAAAATGACGTCGTTCACCAGGGTGATCGTTTCCAAGGTAGAGTTGTATTCGGAAGCGCCGAACAAAGACGCGCGGCGTTAGGCTTTGCCAACCATGGACGGTGAAGTTGACCGTTTAGCGGGGCCGCTTGCGGCCCGTTGCCGCAGTCGTGCTTTCAACCTTTCGTGCTTTCGTGATGACGAAGAGAGAGATTATCACGAAATATCGAAAGAACGAAAACACGAAATGATTTTTGTTAGAGAATCACCGTGCAATTTCAACTTAAGACGATTTTCTTGGTGATCGTATTCTTCGCGGCGTCGATGGGCACCTTCGGCGCACCACTTGGGCTTTTTTTGGCGGCCTATCTTTTTGGTATCTGCCTTGCCGCGAAGTATGCGGTACACCGCCAGAGCGGGCGTTCCAAAGTGCTGCTTGGCTTCGTTCTTCTCTTCCCGGTTGTGATTGGACTTCTTCTGCATGCCGTTAGTCGAACCACGGCCCACACATGGAAGGCGGTATGTCGGAATCAAATGAAACAGTTGGCTTTCGCCATGTACAACTACCACGATACCTACGGCACCTATCCACCAGCCTGCACGACCGACAAGACTGGCCAGCCGATGCACAGTTGGCGGACCATGCTTTTGCCGTACCTTGAAGACGATGCCCTCTACAAACAAGTTGACTTGACGACTACGTGGAACAGCCAGACGAACAAGCAGCTATCGAGTCATGCAGCCTATTGTTTTCAATGTGGTACCGCCGAGAGGACTGGCCGCTCGGGGACTACCGACTACGTCGCCGTTGTGGGTGAAGGGACCATGTGGTCGACCGAAGGCTCTCGCCACATCGCCGATCCGGCCAATACGATTATGTTTATCGAAATCGCCGATTCCGACATTCAATGGGCTGAACCACGCGACCTGACGCTTAGCGAGGTTTTGGATCCACGCGGTGAAAAGAACCGGCCGCTGGCCTCTCACCACGAAGTCTACG
>CAZWWC010000126.1:0-10709 GCA_964637625.1 uncultured Planctomycetaceae bacterium | reverse complement strand
GCGCCGTCGCAGTCCGTTTGACGAGGAGTAGGATTTCGGTGGGCGGTGCCCACCCCAGTGCTCTGTCACGAAAAGACTTTCGGGGTGCCATGGGCGGCTTGTCCGCCCTTGTTTCGGCAGTGGTGGACAAGCCACCACTGGCACCCAGCTGCCGAATCCAGTCGTCATTAAGCACGAGGACCACGTGGTTCTCAAGGATGTTGACCATGGTCGATCTTCGACAGAGTCCCAAACCACGCGATTACTTCTCGCGGCGCGAGCAATGGCGATTGCTGTTGCTGGTCATGTCGCTGGGGCTGGTTCTGATCTTGATGAACGAGGCCCGCAAGCCTGAAAACTGGCAATGGCTCTTCGGGAAGCCGCAGGCCGGGCAGAAGGAAGCCGGCCAGTGGAAAGAAAGGATTGACCTGGGCCGACAGTCCGCCGGGCCTTTGCCCGAGGAGAAGCAGCCGGGCAAGGAAACCGAGGCGAAGGTCTTGCCCGACGACGCACCCTCCGGCGGTGTCGAACGGCCCGGCGGCGACGAATCTTCCGGCGAGTACTTCCCCGGCGTGAATCCGGAGTTGCTCGACGCGGTCCGCGACAAGGCTCGTTTTCGCACCGAAGAACACAACGCGTGGTTCCATCTGTTTGCCGTATTGAAGGCGGCCGAGCCGGCGCAGCTCCGCCGCGGGTCGATTGGTCGGATCGCACGAATCCAGCTATCCGAGCAGTCAAAGGCCTATCGCGGCGAGCTGGTGACGACCCGGGGTGTGATTCGCCGGGCGCACTGGATCAAGGCACCGAAAAACGATTACGGCATTGTCGGCTACTATCAGCTCTGGATACAGCCCGACGATGACCCCGCCTGGCCGATCGCCGTCTACTGTCTCGGGTTGCCGGAGGGGTTTCCGACGGGAATGGAGATATCGGAGCGTGCGGCGCTGACCGGGTTTTATTTCAAGCGATGGCTTTACCTGGCCGAGGAAGGTCTGCGGCTCGCGCCGGTCATCCTCGTCCGGGGCATTGAACGAGAAGAGCCGAAGCCGTTTTTTCTCGACCGAACCTCACTTGGTTTTTGGGGATGGATGGTGACGCTCGGCGGTGCGGCGTTGGTGGCGGTGGCGATCGTGAGCTATGTTTACAGACGGACCCGGCGCACGAAGCGGCCGCTGCCGGCGACGATCGGGGACGTTCGGGAACAAGGCAACCCATGACGCTCCAATTCACGCACGGAGCTGTGAGAAACTATCTCAAAACCCTGAGCGAAGCGAAGGATCTCTTTGGCACTGAAGGACTTGAGATGCTTCGCTTCGCAGATCCTTCGCTTCGCTCAGGATGACAGACAAAGGCCAAAAGCCGAGATGAGAAAATGAAACGATACTCGAAATGGATGGCCGTCGTGGCCGTTGTCTTGATGCTCTTGGCCATGTTCGCCTACGTGGCTTCCGACGACGAGTCTCTGGTGCCGTCGCCGCCGGCTGCCGAACAAGGGGTCGATTAGTGTTGCGACGCTATCGATTTCAACATTCTGAGTCCAGGCGCGCTGGGAAAGCCCCAGCTTTCGATCATCTGGGGCACCGCTTCGCTATGCCTCAGCCACCCTGCCGTTTAGCGGGCGGGCTTGCCCGCCGTTGGTTTCGAGCGTCGATCGTGCTGCTTCTGGCGGTCGCCGGTCTGCTTCCGGCCGATCGCACCGGCGCAGAGACAGAGACTCCGACTTCCGCGTCGTCGGAGCGGTCTTCAAACCCAAGTCAGTGGATGCGGCTGGTGGGAATCGATCAGGCCGAGTGGGCCCGGTTGCAGGACGTCCAACCGTGGAGCGAGCAACAAAAGGAGACGCTGCAGAAGATCCTGATGCGGCTGGCCGGGCTGCCGCCGGCCGAGTTGGAACGTTGGGCACACGAGTCGGTCGACTGGAAGCAACTCGTGGAGGATCCAGCGGTGTTTCGAGGGCAGCTCTTTCGGTTGCGAGGACGAGTTCGCTCGGTCGAGCGGCTGCGGCCACCGGCCGAGATTGCCCGTCGATTCCAGTTGAAGCAATACTATCGAGTGGAACTGGTGCCCGACGGTGGCAAGCGGCCCGTGGTCATCTTCACGCGGACGGTTCCCAAGTCGTGGCGCCGGGGAGGCCCGATCGATCAGCCGGGCGGAGCCTGGGGGATGTTTTTGAAGTTGGGAGGAGACGATCCGGCAGAGCCGCGGCCGGTTTTCGCCGCGGGGCGGCTTGCCTGGTATCCCGACGATCGGCTGTTGGGTCGGCTCGGGATGGACGTCGGGCTGTTGGACGAGCTTGCCGACCGTCGGCCGATCGACTGGCGGGAGGAAGACTGGCAAGAGGGAGAGTGTTTCTACCGGATGTTGGCCGCGGTCGGACGCGCCGGCGAAGACCAATTGAGCAGAGAGGCGCGACGTCGGCTCGCCCAGCGCGGAGAGAAGAAGTATTCGGTCGAGCCGCTGTTCAACCGTCCGGCCCAGCACCGCGGTGCGCTTGTGATTCTCTCGGGCACGGTCCGCCGCGCGCTTCGGGTGCGGGTCGAGGACCTCGACATCCGCCGGCGGTTCGGCATCGACCATTATTATGAGCTTTATCTCTACACCGACGATTCGCAGGGCAACCCGTTGGTGTTTTGCGTCCGCCGTTTGCCCGAAGGCATGCCGACGGGACAAGGCCCGGAATATGCCGAGCCGGTGAGTGTTGCCGGGTTTTTTCTGAAGAGTTGGGCCTATCGGCCGGTGCTGGGCGAGCGCTGCGGCGGCGGCCGAGGGGCCCCGTTTCAGTTGGCGCCGCTGTTGGTTGGACGCGAGCCGGTTTGGCATGAGCCAAAGGAAAAGGGGACCACACCAATCTGGGGTATCCTAGGCGCGGCCGGCTTCGTGTTGCTATTGTTGGGCATCTGGCTTTGGCTCGCCGCGCGCAGCCGGGCCGATCGACGCTTTCGCCGAGAGACGTTGGATCGGTACCGGCGACCGGCCGACGCCGGACTGCAAGGGCGCGATGAGGAGACCGCCGGTAAGTCGGACTCTGTCGCGATGACGGACGATCCTTCGAATAGAGACAGCCAGAAAGGCAAGTAAAGGAAGACTCAATCATGAAACGACCGAAAATCACGATCGTCGGAGCCGGTAACGTGGGAGCCACGACGGCTCATTGGTGCGCAACGGCCGAGTTGGGCGACATCGTACTCGTCGACATCCTCGAAGGCGGCGATATCGCCCGCGGCAAGGCGCTCGATCTGGCCCAGGCGGCGCCTCTGGTGGGTTTCGACTCCGTGCTTACCGGCATGAGCAGCTACGAAGAAACCGCCGGCAGCGACGTCGTCGTCATCACGGCCGGCCTGCCGCGCAAGCCGGGCATGACGCGCGACGAACTCCTCGAAATCAACGCGGGAGTCATCACCTCCATTGCCGAGCAGATCCGCGACACCAGCCCCGACGCGGTGGTCATCGTGGTGACCAATCCGTTGGACGCGATGACACAGCGGACGCTGCAAGCGACCGGTTTTGCGCCGTGCCGGGTCGTCGGTCAGGCGGGCGTGTTGGACACGGCCCGATTCCGCACCTTTCTGGCCATGGAGTTGGGCATCAGTGTCAAGGACGTCAGCGCCATGTTGCTCGGCGGTCACGGCGACACGATGGTGCCGCTGGGCAGTTGCGCGGCGGTTAGTGGTATTCCCGTGGCGCAACTCGTCAAGCCCGAGCGGTTGGCCGAGATCATCCAGCGCACCCGTGACGGCGGGGCGGAAGTCGTGGGCCTGCTCAAGATGGGTGGGTACTGCGCACCGGCGGCCGCCACGATGCAAATGGTCGAAGCCGTGGTCCGCGACAAGAAGCGCCTGATGCCATGCTCCGCCTATTGCGACAAGGAGTACGGCGTGGGTGGCTATTGCGTGGGCGTGCCCGTGATCTTGGGCGCCGGCGGCGTCGAGCGCATCGTCGAGATCGAGATGACGGCCGAGGAACGGGCCGCGTTTCAAAAGAGCGTCGAGGCGGTCAAACAGTTGGTCCAGCGCATGGCACAGCTCGACTCGTGATCGCGTTGAGCGGCGAGGACGAGTGTTTTGCCACCATCAAAGTGTCGGGTGCCACGGTTGGCTTGCCCAACCGTGTTTTCGGCACTGCTGGGCAAGCCAGCAGTGGCACCCTCTTTCAGACACACTTTTAATTCCTCCGATCTTCGGTATCTGCCGCCTGAGACAGCTTGACACGGCAAAGGGCAATGCGGTAGAGTCTGTGTCTGAACGGCCCGAAGCGTGTAGCCGCTGATGGGGATTGTCCCCCTTAGAGGTATCTGGTAGGGGACATATGCCCTGGCCGGGTGGCCGCATCAGTGGGATCGGTTGGCTCGGCATGATGCGGTGCCGAGGATTTTGATACGACGAACACGGAGGACAGGATTTCGGGGGGATTTGCGCCGTTCTCACCGTAAACCGGGTCGATTTGCCCGGTTGGCGCGGGAGAGGCTCGACGCGGCGGCACGTGTTTTCATTGCTATCATTTGCGGTCATCATAGTAGCGTCATCAGGTCATGAACCGAATTCAACCGTCGGTGCGGCCGCCGCAATTCGGGCCTGCCCAGCGAGAGTGGGATCTTGGATCGGCTCGGTCTTCGACGGTTACGCGCGACGTACCGCACGTCCTGTTTGCCCCGCAGCACTACGAGCCAAACTACGCCTACCCCTTGATTGTTTGGCTGCACGGTCCCGCGGACGACGAGCAACAGCTTCCGCGCATCATGCCGATCGTCAGCATGCGAAACTACGTGGCGGTGGCTCCGCGCGGGGTGTGCTGCGGCGTGTCGGCGCAATCGCACCGGGAACAACTCCGGTGGCTCGAATCGGCCGACGCCGCGGCCCGGGCCGAGCAGCGCGTGCTGGACAGCATCGAGATTGCCTGGAGCAAGTACCACATTGCGCCCAAGCGTATTTTCGTGGCCGGCTTCGACACGGGCGGAACCATGGCCTTTCACGTGGCGATGAACTATCCCGAGCGTTTTGCCGGCGTGCTCTCCTTCGGGGGTCCTTTTCCGGCCGGCAAGAAACCGTTTCGGCATCTGGACCGGGCACGGCGGCTGGCCGTCTTTCTGGCGGCCGGTCGCGACAGCACGTGCTATCCCCCCAAACACGTGTGTGACGATCTGCGTCTGTTGCACAGTGCCGGCTTGTCCATCACGTTGCGACAGTATCCCTGTCGGCAGGAACTCCGCCCGCAGATGCTCCGGGACATGGATCGCTGGGTGATCGAACAGATCACCTACCCGGCCGAGTAGCCTGCCGGAGGCCCGAGTTTCTGACTTACTCTTCCGTCGGCCTCATTTCTTGCCCCCCGGTTGACGGGCTCTCGAATGTGCATTGACATCCGAGCGGTCTTTCGGGTACAAGGGGCCACCTTTTCCTCGACATTCCACGCTTGGCACGGTGGCTGGGCTCCGGCGGCCCATTGACCGAGTTCGTCCGTCCACGCCGATGTGGAATAACTGATCAGACAATCGTGTCACGTCGCCTTTGCTTATCGAGCCGAAAACGGCGCGCCTAGCGCGCATGCCATGGGCGGACTTCGACGAGCTCAGTCGAGTCGTTTGTCTCAAGAAAGAAGGAACCACGCCGATGGACAAGAAAACCGTGGTTGATAAGACGGCCTCTCCTGCTGTCAACGCCGACTTGGAGACGGTGTTGGCCGCGTGGCACTCCGCCACGTTGCGGTTGGAAAAGACCCACCAGACGCTGCGCGAAGAGGTTCGACAGTTGACCGACCAGCTCGAGGCGAAGAATCGGCAACTCGGCTGCACGAATCGCTCGGCCGACCTTGGCCAGATGGCCCCGCGCATCGCGCGACAGCTCCGCAATGAGCTGGTGCCGGTCACGCTCAATCTCAGCCTGTTGAGACGGAGAATCGCCGACGACCCAATCGGCTTGAACATCCTGGGCAAGATCGAGGCCGGTTTTACGGCGGTGGACGCCACCGTGCACGACTTGCTGCACTTCACCTCGGACCACGATCCACGTTGGTGCACGTTCTCGCTGAGGAAACTGATCGACGACGTTTTGGCGTCGTTGGCACCCCAGCTTGCCGCGCAGTCGATCGACGTGGTGATCGACGTGCCCGAGAATCAATCGGTGCGGGCCGACCGCGAGATGATCCGGCAGGCCCTTGTGAACCTGGTGCTCAACGCGCTGGACGCCATGCCCGACGGCGGGACGCTTACGGTCACCTCGGCCGGGACCGACCAAGGGCTGGAGTTGGAAATAGGCGACACGGGTCCCGGACTGCCGGACGAAGCGCGCCGCCGCGTCTTCGAGCCCTTCTTCACGACGAAGTCGGGTGGCACGGGCCTGGGTTTGGCCATTGTCCACCGCATCGTCGAGGCGCATGGTGGCCATGTCACGGCCCTGAATTGCCCCGAAGGAGGAGCCGCCTTCACGCTGGGCCTACCACAACACGCGATGAAGGCCGCCGCATGATCCCCCGACACGAGGAGTTGAAAATGATCCGCTATATCAGTGCCATCAACGCCTCACCACGGCTGTCACTCCAGGGGTTGGGCAAGGTCGAGATGCTGAGCAACGCCGAGGCGTTCAAGAATCTGCTTGTTGAGTCGGTTCGCCAGCTCAACGCCGCGCAAGCGCAAGCGGATCAGCCGATTCAGCCCTCGGCCGCCGCGGCAGTGCTGGCGCGAAAGGAATAAAATAACAAACCATTCCAGGTGACTGCACGGATGGACTTCCTCAATCAGGTTTACACTCAGGTCTCCAGCTACGTCCGGTCGATGACGCCCGGCTCGCGGATCATCGCCGGGCTGCTTTCGCTGGTCATCGTGATCAGCTTGGTTTGCCTGTGCACTTACCCGCTGGCCGGCTCGAAAGAGTCCCTGATGGGCGCCCAGGCACTCTCCCGCGACCAACTCGGCGCGATTCAAGTCGCGTTGGGTGAGGCCGACTTGCCCTACGACGTCCAGGGCACGCAGATCCTCATCCCACGAGGCGGGCGGTCCGAGTACATGGCCACGCTGCGCAAAACCGGCGTCTTGCCGACCCAGGCAAACGACCCTATCGGCGAGGCGATCGATGCCGACACGATCTGGTTGCTCCCGGATCAACGCAAGGCCCTCTATAACAATGCCGAGGAGAAGGCACTCCAGAGAGAAATCCTCGATTTCCCCGGCGTCGCGGATGCGAAGGTCAAACTCAAGGACAAGGTCGAATCTAAGGGACGCAGACGACACACGGTTCCGACCGCGTCGGTCAACGTCAAAATGAAAGCCGGCAAGGAACTGAGCCGGGAGCTGGGCGTCATGATCTGCAACTACGTCGCGGCGGCCGCCGGCCGCAATCCACAGGAAGTCAAGGTGTTCGACAGGATCCACGGCCTCAGCTACCGCGGTACCCACGACGGCAATACCGGTACGGTCGGCCGGAGTGATCCCGGCAGCAAGCAGGCGCTCGAACAGGACTGTCAAAACAAGATACGGCAGTTGCTGAGTTTCATCCCCGGCGTCACCGTCGTGGTCACCGTCCAGCCGGATCAAGCCGGAAACCATCGAGCGGAGAACGTTCCGTCCGATCCCAAGAACAAGAAAACGACCCGGCGGACAACCCAAGAGCGTCGAGACGGAACAAGCGCAGACGTAAGCTCCACCGACTCCTCGGCCACGGTTTCCAATCAGCCAAGGGAACTGCCCTCCACGGACCACGGCGGGAGGGGCGAAAGCGCCACCGTAGCGGTCGGAGACCTCGGGGTCGGTGGTGAGGAGAAGAAACAGACGGTCACCGCACGGCCGCCGGTCAGGGTATCCGTTCGTGTGCCCGGCAGCTACTTCGAGAAAGTCTGGAGAGACGCAAAGGCAAGAGGCTCGCGCCCGAAGAAGCCCGACCCGGTCGAACTCCGGGCCATTGAGGCCCGGGAAATCGAAAGAGTCAAGAAGCTGGCCGCCAGCGTGCTGCCGGTGGTCGAAGGAGTGGACGACCGCGCCGAACTGGTCACGGTCGTTTCTTTCCCCGATATCCCACCGTCCAAGAATCCCCAGCAGGCGGAAGCCCCGTCCCTGCTTGCGGGAGCGGCCGTGTATGGGAGCGTCCTGGGCGTGATCGTGCTCGGCGCCGCGGGCTTCTTGGTCGTGCGGTCGATGATGAGGCGCGTGCCGCTGGAAGCCCAAGGCCGCCGCGTGGTCGGAATCGGCAAGGATCAAGCGGAAAAAAGGGCCGTCAGGAGTCCTCGCGAGGATCTTGCCGGAATCGAATTGGACGGCCCATTGGCGCGTCGGTTGATCCAGCGCCGGCCCACGACGACCGAGGAGCCCGCCCCGGCGCCGTTCGGACTGCTTCGCAAGACCGACTGCTCACAGATCGCCCAGATCCTCGCCGGCGAACTCCCCCAGACCATTGCCTTGGTGCTTTCGCATCTTGCCTCAAAGCGGGCGGGCCGCGTGTTGGCCTGCTTCGCGCCCGAGCTTCAGGTCGACGTGGTTCGCCGGCTGGTGGATCTTGAGCAGGCCGATCCCGAAGTCCTGCGTGAAGTCGAACAGAGCCTGGAGACGCGGCTGGCCGAGCAGGTACCGATGCACGAGCGACGCGTGGCCGGGCTGGAGGCCCTCGGCGCGATCCTCGAAGCTTCCGAGCAGGGAGTCCGCCGTCAGATCCTCGGCAACCTGGCCGCACGCGACAAGCGATTGGCCACCCAGTTCGCGTCCCACGCCGAGCCGGAGACTCCCGGTCTGTCGTTTGAGGACCTGACACGACTGGACACCGCGGCGCTGGGCGGTCTCGGCGAAGCGGCCGGCGAGGAGCTGCTCCGGCTGGCGCTGGTCGGCGCGCCGGTCGAAATCACCGACCGGCTGCTCGGTTCGCTAGCGCCCGATCGTGCAGCGCCGATTCGCCGATCGCTCGATCACCCGAGACCGACGCGGCTAAGCGACGTCGACGCCGCGCGCCGGCAGTTGGTCGAGTTGGCCCAATCGCTGATCGCCACCGGCGAGCTGCCGTCGATCGGCGCCGCGCGCCAGCCGGCCCTTTCCGCGATGGAGTAGCGCCGCAGGCGGCCATGGACGAACCAAGAGACGAACAGCACAAAAAAGCCCATGTCGACGATTATCAAAACGAGTAGTCCAAACGCACGTCTTCGGCCGGCGGCGGTCGATCTTGCGGACCTGGCCGCTCGGGCGGATCCACAGCAAGACTGGCTCCGCGGCGAGGCAGCCAGGATCATCGCCACGGCCAAACAAGAGGCCGAGCAGATCCGCCGCCAGGCGGCCGCCCAGGGGCGCCGCGAAGGTCAGCAGGCCGCACGCGAGGAACTCGAGCGGCGGCACGCCGAAGCGTGGGCCACCTTGCTGCCCGCCTTCAGTGAGGTCGTCGAAGAAGTGCGCCGCGCAAAGCAAGCCTGGCTGGCGCATTGGGAGAAGAGCGCCGTCGGCCTGGCTGTTGCGATCGCCGAGCGAGTGGTCCGCCGCGCGTTGGCCGACCATCCCGAAGTGCCCCTGACCCTGGTGCGCGAGGCGCTGGAACTGGCTGCCGGCAACGACCGGATCCGCGTCTGTCTGAACCCGACCGACCACCGGTCGCTCGGCAGCGAAGTCGAAACACTCGCCAGGGAACTCAGTGGACTCGGACCGGTCGAGGTGACGGCCGACGCGGCGATCAGCCCGGGCGGATGTCGCGTGGAAACACGTTTTGGCACGATCGACCAGCAATTCGAGACCCAACTGGCCAGGATCGAAGAAGAGCTTACCTGAACAGGCTCGAACAATACGGGAATCTGGGATTCTCGGTTTTGTACCGTGTGCCACTGCTTGCCATCAGCAAGCAGTGCTCGACCCATGGTCGATTTGCACTGCTTCTGCGAAGCAGTGGCACACCGGGTTGAGGAATTGAAGCTAACCCTCTGTTGATCATCACGCCGGACCATGCTCACCACCGCCGAACAACTCGACGCGATGATGCCCACCGCGCTTTCGGGCAGCGTGGCCGAGACGATCGGCATGACCGTGTCGGTGGCCGGCTTTCCGGCACCGCTGGGCGCGACGGTCGAGATCGAGCGCGACGGCCCGGCGCCGCTAAGGGCACAGGTGATTGGCTTCCGCGACGATCTGACGATCCTCTACCCCTTGAGCCATCTGGACGGAGTCCGACGCGGAAACCGAGCCAGGCTGGTTCGAACGTCGCGATGGCTGCGCGTGGGTGACGCGCTCCTCGGACGTGTCCTTGATTCCGAGGGAAACGCCGTCGACGGCCGTCCCCAGCCGGTACTCGATCACCGGACACGCTTCGATCGGAGTCCACCTTCTCCCTGCCGGCGTCCCGCAATCGACACGCCCTTGGCCACGGGCATTCGGGCGATCGACGGGCCGTTGGCTTGCGGCCGGGGACAACGCATGGGGATCTTCGCCGGCTCGGGCGTCGGCAAGAGTGTCCTGCTGGGCATGATGGCCCGCTACAGCACGGCCGACGTGATCGTCATTGGACTCATCGGCGAGCGAGGACGTGAGGTGGGCGAGTTCATCCGGCGCGATCTTGGACTGGAAGGACTGGCCAAGAGTGTGCTGGTCGTCGCCACCAGCGACGAGCCGGCGCTGGTGCGCGCCGGCGCGGCCGCCACGGCCACGGCGGTGGCCGAGCACTTCCGCGACCAGGGCAAGGACGTGCTGCTGCTGGTGGACTCACTCACCCGCGTGGCACGGGCGCAGCGCGAAATCGGTCTGGCCGCCGGCGAGCCGCCCACCACGCGCGGCTATCCGC
>CAZWWC010000125.1:1940-10758 GCA_964637625.1 uncultured Planctomycetaceae bacterium | reverse complement strand
ACCGGAGAAGGACTGGCCAACCCGAGCCGCGCTCTTGAAGAACGCGGCAGCCCCCTGCGCATCATCCGTGCACATGAGTTCGAAGGGAGTCTTGCCGATGACTTCCTCCGGCTCGTACCCCAACGCGTCCATGACTTGAGGACTGCTGTAGGTGACTTTGCAACCAGAGTCCATTTCCCAGATCCAGTCGCTCATGATTTCCACCAGGGAGCGGTACTGCTCCTCGCTTTTTCGCAGTGCTTCCTCGATAAGGTTCCGGTTGGCGATGTCGGATTCCAGACGCTCGTTCAGCTCTTGAACGAGAGCGCTGCGAGTAACGATATTGCCGGTGAACCAGAAACTCCACCCGATCACCAGCAACACTGAAACGGCAGCGAGCATGCCGGTGACGCGTATGCCTGTCGCGATGCTTTGCTGGAGGACGTGACTGCTGTGCACGGAGCGGGCGGAATACTCCTCGGAAGTGATGCATGCACCGTCCAACAAGGCGCGGATGTCGGGTTTGAACGGCTCCATTGCCCGATCTGCCTCGGCCGCAGTGCTCAAGCGTCCGGCGTCGGCTGCCGCGACGATGCGCAGGACGTGCTCCCTGTAGTCGCGAGCCGCCGCTTGCCATGTGCAAATCCGCTTCTTCTCGACAAAGCCATCGCTCTGTATCGCGTATTCGTGCAAGGCGTCGCGAAGCGCCACAAAGGCCGTGTTCCATTTTCGAACGTACTCATCACGTGCCGCCTTGTCTTCTAGATTCAGGAAGATGTCCTTCTCGTAGCGGCAACACTGCAGCGCCGTCTTCGCCACGTTCTCGACCACGATGGCGCGCCGCGCATCGGTGCTCATCACCTTGGTCGCGTGTGTCGTGAGTCGGTACTGTCGGACAAGAGACACACCACCGATGATGATGATCGCCAAGCACAGAAGGGTCGTTACCAGCAGTGGATTCCGCCCTGGTGCATTCTCGCTCCTGGTTGTGGGACAGTCGCTCATGAATCGATCCTGATCGATGCCGTGCGCCGCCGAGGCGCGTATTCTCACCGACACCACGTTGAAACAGCACGGCAATGCTTCTTCACCCTGCGGCGAAGACAGACTGCTTCAAACCGGAACTTATCCCGCACGAACGTGCCGGCGTTCTCGCGTGCCCGTCGCCAATACCGCATGCAGCGGGCACAAAGACACAGTAAAACGTACGTCGTGGACGCGGAAAGTCACACGCACCGGCAGTCGAATCGGTACGATCGCGCCGATTGTGCGACCTCCGAGGGCCCCGGCTCAAAATGGCCCGTCGGTCAACCGGCGAGGACTCGCTCTCGATCCGGCGCAACGACTGCCCCGGCGCGGGCACGCGTCCAAAGTGCGAGTCGCCCGTGGAAACACGGATTCCACGCGCGACCAACCCTCTGAGGCAAGCCGATCCTTTCCCTGGAGGGGTAGTGTAGCGTGCAAGACGCCTTCTGGGACCCTGGAGGAGGGCGGCGGGAGAAGATTATCCATGGATTACAGGTGTTTGTGGTATATAAATAGGTGCGTTGGTTCGCTTCGACTGCCCGAAGTGCGCCCGAGAAGTCCATCCCTTTGTCGACCGGCCGCGCGACGGTGCGTAGTCGGCCGTATCAACGAATCCACGCAGCGCAGGACCACCGCATCGAAAGGGCGGCGACAAAAGAAAGAGCGTTTTCCGCGGCGCCGATTTCGGTCTTCCGTGGTCCGGTGCGGACTGGCCCACGCCCGTTGTTCCCGTGAAACCCACCGCCGGCCTCGCTGTTGGACCACGCTGGCCTGCTCGAGCGTTCCCATTGCCGGGCCGACGTATTCCGCCAAATCTATTAGAGGGCATTTCAAAACGGTCATCCTGAGCGAAGCGAAGGATCTCCCCCCCGCGAAAGCCGAGATTCTTCGCTGCGCTCAGAATGACAACAATCAGAGCACCGGTTTTGAAATATCCTCTAGAGCCTTCGGAGAGAGTGATGAAATCCTACCATGTCGTCCTGTTGTTGCTGTCGATTATCCTCTTACTCGCGCCACAGTCTGTGTTGGCCGCGCCTGGCGACGTGGTCGCGAAGTTTCCCGCGCCGAGTCATCACCCAACCGGATTGGCCTTTGACGGCAAGTCTCTCTGGATGGCCGACCGGCTCTCAGGTCTCCTCTACGAGATCGACCCGAACCGCGCCCACGTGATCAGGACGCTCCCCGCGCCGAGCCATCACATCAACGCCTTGGCCTGCGGCAAGGGTTTTCTTTGGGTGATGGATTCCCGAACCAGGAACGTCTTCAAACTGAATCCCAAAACCGGCATTACGGAGAATGAATTCCGGATTCGAGGCAAGTATCCCGAGGCCTTGGCGTTCGACGGGAAGTACCTGTGGCTCGGCGGCTATCGGGATAAGCACCTGACCCGGATTTCCACGGACGACGGCACGCGGATCCGTCGTATTCCTGCGCCGGGCGAAGGCTGCTGCGGCCTGACGTTCGACGGCAAGTACCTTTGGGTCGCCGACCGGCTCGACGACAAGCTCTACATGGTCTCCCCGAAGAAGGGAGACGTCGTTGTCACACTCGATGCACCGGGGAAATATCCCCGGGGACTTGCACTGGACGGCAAGTATCTGTGGAACGTCGACTACCAGTCGGACATGCTCTACAAGATCGTCCGCGACGACGGCACGAAGTTCGTTCGCTCCGACGGCAAGAAGGAGAAGCTGGAGCTGGTGCAGGAGATCCGCAACTACGGACCGGGCCTGGTCACGTCGGCCGACATTTACCTGGCCGTGCCGCGGAATCTGCCCGGCCAGCAACTGTTGCGTGCTCCGAAGTTCCTCCCGAAGCCGACCGCACTGGTCACCGACCAATGGGGTCAGAAGTCGGCCCACTATCACTTCAGCGACGTGGCGCCCGGCCAGGTGGTCACCGCGAAAATGGAGGTCGAGGCCGAGTTGTTCACGGTGCGCTATTTCCTTTTCCCCGAAAAGGTCGGCTCGCTCTCCGACGTCCCCAAGGAAATCAAGGACCGGTACTTGGGGGACGGGTCGAAGTTCTGGGTCAAAGACCGTTACGTGCAGGGGATGGCCAGGAAAGTGGTTGGTGATGAGACGAATTGCTATTGGATCGCCCGAAAACTCCTGGACTACGTCACCGGAAAGATCAAATACGACCTGGACGGTGTTTGGGACATCGCGCCGACCGTGCTCCGGCGTGGCAGCGGATCGTGCTCGGAGTATAGTTTTGTCTACATCGCGCTGTGTCGCGCGGCCGGGTTACCGGCCCGCTACGTCGGCTCGCTGGTCGTCCGCTATGACGACGCCTCGACCGATGAGGTCTATCATCGTTGGCCTGAAGTCTATCTGCCCGGCTATGGTTGGATTCCGATCGATCCGTCCAGCGGCCGCGGTATCTTCAAGACCACTGCGGACAAGGCCAACGTCGTCGGCTATCGCTTGAACAAGTACCTGATCACGACGATCGGCGGCGGCGATTCCAAGCATCTCCGGTGGGACTACAATTCGGACGGCCGATTTCAATACAAGGGCCCCTGCAAGGTCCAGGCCACTCGCTACGGCGAGTGGCAGCCGCTGGAAGCGAACAAAGACAAGCCGCAAGCGGGAGAGACGCCGTGAAACATGCGGCGACGTGGCTTCTCGGTCTGTCGATCCTCGCCGCCGGGCCGGCATCCTTGGCACGTGACGATCCTTACCCGGTCGACCAGTGGAGAGCCTGGCTCGGCGAGTCGGCCGATCGTTACCCGGGCAAGACCTGGCTCATGTACGCCGCGCCGGAGGAAGCCGGCTGGTCCTCGGCAGGGCTCCGCCGGGCAAAGCGGCACTTCGACGCGATCGACTCGGCCGCGGTCATGGTCGTCCACGACGGCGCCGTGGTAGTCGCCTGGGGAGACGTCGACCGGCGATACATGTGCCACAGCGTTCGGAAGAGTCTTCTCAGCGCACTCTACGGAATCCACGTCGCCCAAGGCACGATCGACCTCGACAAAACGCTGGCCGAACTCGGGATCGACGACGACCCGCCACTTTCCGAGGCCGAAAAACAAGCACGCGTCGTCGACCTGCTCCGCTCCCGTTCGGGCGTCTATCACCCGGCGGCCTACGAAACGCTTCAGATGAAGATCCTCCGGCCTCGGCGCGGCAGCCGCAAGCCGGGAGAGTTTTTTTACTACAACAACTGGGACTTCAACACGCTGGGAACGATCTTCGAGCAAGAGACGGGCAAGCGCATCTTCGAGGAGTTCCAAAAACAGTTCGCCGCTACGCTGGACATGGAAGACTACCGGACAACCGACGGTTACTACCACTTGACAAAGAAGTATTCCATCCACCCGGCCTATCCGTTTCGCATGTCGGCCAGGGACCTGGCCCGCGTGGGACTCTTGTATCTCCGCCAGGGGAAATGGCAGGGCCGGCAGATCCTCACCCGGCAATGGGTTCGCGATAGTATCACCTCGCATTTCAAGCCGGGGGACGTCTCACAGAATCCCGATTATGGCTACGGCTACTTGTGGTGGCCGATCGTGAAAGGACCGTTTCACCGGCTCGGAATGTTCTCCGCCCGGGGCCACGGCGGCCACTCGATCGACGTCCTCCCGCAGGCCAACGTCGTGTTCGTTCACCGGGTAAACACGTTCGGCGATTCGAAGCTGGGTTTCGAGATGGACGAGGTGGAGGATCCGGACCGATTCAAGCTGCTCGACCTGGTTCTGCGAGCCCGGGTCGCTCCGCCGAAACCCGACCCGAAGCTGGTTCCTTTGCCCGCCTCGCCGAAACGGGCCAAGACGGTCGTGCTCGATCGGGATACGCTCGCGAAATACGTGGGTCGATACGAATTCGTGAGGTTCACACTCAAGAAGTTCCGATTCGAGAAGCTCATATTCAAAATCAAGAAAACCGGTGGCGAGCTCATGGTCGAGTGTCCTGACATGGGACGGTTCCTGCTCAGGCCGATGTCCAAGACACGCTTCATGATCGAAGACCTCGAGTTGCCCATCCGGTTTGAACTGGACGACAAGGGAAAGCCCGTCCGGATAATCGGCGAGTTCGTGCCCGGGCGGCCACTGGCCGGGCGACGCGTTCGGTAATTCGACATTCAGAACGTGTTTTGAAAATGGTTGTAGCTCTTCCACGGGTGCCACTGCTGGCTTGTCCAGCAGTGTTCTCGCCGGGGAATTCGCTTCGCACTGCTGGGCAAGCCAGCAGTGGCACCCATTTCAAAACACGTTCTCAGCGAGGAAACGCCATGCATCCCCTTTGTGTTGCACGTCTTGTTCTCACCACGGGCATGTCCGTCGCGGTTTGTCTCTCGACCCTGTCATGCACGGCCGACGACGAGCCCTCGCCCGGCAGACCGGTCAATTTCGGCCAGGCCGCCGGCAAGATGCCCAAGCCTCGCCAGCTCTGGCCGGTGCTCAAGAGAGAGCACGTCGTGCCGCTGGAGTTCACCATCAGCTCCGACGAGATCATCCCGAGCGACACCAATCCTTCAACGAAACTGCGCAAGGTAACCGCCCATTTCTGGAGTCAGAAAATCGGGGGCAAGAGGTGGGGTCATCGGTGCGTCATCTTCATGCCGCCCGACCACGCCCGTAGCATGACGCCGAAGCGCAAGGGCAAAGTGGTCATCGTCGGCAGTCCGGGACGCGACTCTTTTTCCGTCCACGTCGACAAACTCGGTGAGCCGATCGCCGCGCGAACCGGCTATCCGACCATGGTCCTAAGCAACCCCGGCGAGTACGCCGATGGCTCGCCTATCGAACACGACATCCGAATCCTCGGGAGGCTCAAGAAGAAAACCGGCAAGTGCTACTACAACATGAATTGCCAGTTAGCAGTCGTGTACATCCAGGCGATGAACGCCTTCCAGGAATTCCTCGGTTTGGACGACCTGAAGGTGATCCTCGGCGGACACTCGAAGCGCGGCCGAAGCGCCCCGGTTGCCGCGGCCATGGACCGTCGGGTGGCTGCGGCCATCATCATGGGCAACGAGGGAGTGTACAAAAAGAACACTCCGCATGCCTCAAACTTGCCGTTTTATCACCCGTTCTTTCAAGAACAGGTCGACGTGCCCGTCTTCTACTTGGGTGCAACCAACGAAGACGGCTACAAGATGTTCAACGTCAACATCCTGCAATCGCAACTCAAGCGGCCGATGACAATCGAGATGATTCCGAACTACTGCCACTCGAACTTCAGCGAAATTCAGTACATGGACTTTCTGATGTGGGTCGCCCACATCTTCGACCAGCGGCCCATTTCGCAAATCTCCGAGGTCAGCCACCGGCGGCAGGCGAATCGCACCATCTTTCGCGCCAAGATCACCGGCGATGCCAAAATCGAGATCGTCAGGGCGTGGTACGTCTACAGCGACGACCCGGCATGGCGCGACCTGATGTGGTATCATCTTCTGATGCACAAGGTAGGCGACCATTGGCAGGCCGTGCTGCCGGGCAAGATCCCCGACGCCTTCATGATCGAGGTCGGCGACATCGCCCAGGGCATCCCCGGCTACGTGTCGAGCGTGCCGCACAAGCTGACCGACGCCCCGGTCATCCAGCGCGAATCGCGAGGCTCGCGGCCGCGGCTGTGGGAACCATGACCCCTTGAAACCCAACACTAATCTCCACCCTCATTTCGCGAAGGACATCCACCATCATGCGAAGAATCTCTTTCTCGATTGCCGTCGTGCTGACACTCGGGCTTGCCGCGGCGGCCGTTGCGGATCCGCTTGCCGAAATCACCCGGAAGATCGACGCCAAGGCGCGGCGCGCCTCCAGCGGTCTGTTCGATCCGGAATCGAACGCCGACTGCTATCACATCGAGCCCGGCCAGACCGTGGAGCTCACGAAGCTGAAGGGTCCCGGCGAAATCCGCCACATGTGGTTCACCGTCGCCGGCCGCGACCGGCGATGGCCGCGCACCCTCGTGCTGCGGATCTGCTGGGACGGCGCGAAAACACCGTCGGTCGAAACGCCCATCGGCGATTTCTTCGCCGCCGGCAACGGCATGCGAGCCAACGTCAACACGCTGCCGATCCAGACCACGTCCTACGGCCGCGCCTTGAATTGCTACTGGCGGATGCCCTTTCGCAAAAAGGCGGTCATTACCCTGACCAACGAAGGCAAGAACCGCCTTTCGGTCTACTGGCAATTCGATTGGATGGAGTTGCCGCGCGCGGCCGACGACATGTTCTATTTCCACGCCCGCTATCGCCAGGAATTCCCGGCCAAACCGTTCTCCCCCTATGTCATCTTCGACGGCCGCGGCGAGGGACACTACGTCGGCACCGTCTTCTCGCTCCAGTGCAGCTACGCCAACTGGTTCGGCGAATCGGACGACCGCTTCTACGTCGACGGCGAAGCCGAACCGTCGATCGTCGGCACCGGCTGCGAAGACTTTTTCAACGACGCCTGGAACCTGCGCGAATTCACCAACCCGAACACCGGCGTGACGATCAAGGAACCGAACGGCGAAGATTGCCGCTTCACGGCCTACCGTTGGCACGTCCGCGCGCCGGTCACCTTCCGCAAATCGCTGAAGGTCGACATCGAACGCCGCAGTTACCTTAGGGTCACGAATCCCGAGACGGGCAAGCAGGAGGTGTACAATTTCAAGTATCGTCCCGACTTCTGCTCGTCGGTGGCCTTCTGGTATCAGAAAGGAATCGCTGAGCGGACCGAGCCGTTTCCCTCGGTCGACCAGCGCATCAACAAGGAAATCGTCCTCGAAACGGCCCACATGGTGCCCAAGATCAAGACCGCGCCGGGCACAAGAGCCTATCAGCACAAAAACCGCGTCTGCAACCTCAAGCAAGGACTCTACGTTGACAACAGGAAGGTGGACGGATGGTTCGAGGTGCCCTGCCGCGTCCACGAAGAAGGCATCTATTCGATCTCGGTCTTCCAGTGCCTCTACAAATCGGGTGGTATCTGGAAGGTAACCCTCAAGGGACCGGCCGGCGAGATCGTCCTGGATCCGGCCATGGACTTCTACGACCCTTACCTGGCATGGAAAGAAAATCGCCCGGAGAACTTCCTCTACGGCACGTGGTTCGAAAAGAAAGTCGGCCTGCACAAGCTTCCGTCGGGCGACTACGTCTTCCGCTTCGAGTCTGTCGGCGCCAACCCGCTCTCGCGCCAAGGCGACGCCCTGAGCAAGCCGGGCCTCAACTGCCGGTTGGACGGCATCTCACTGCGGCGATTTCCATGGGATGATCTCTACGGCCAGTTGCATAAGTACCTCGCCGACGAGAAAGCGCTCTTCGCCAAACGTGTCGAGCAGGCCAAGAGGGTGGTCGCCACGCTCGACAGAGCCATCAAGCGGTTTCATCGCGGCATGGGACGATATCCACGCGATTTGAATGAGCTTGCGGCCTACCTCACGTCGCGCCAAGTGCCGCTGGATCTCGATCCGACTACCCGTGACGCGTGGGGGCAGCACTATCGTTATAAATGCCCAGGCCGATTCAATCCCGATGGATTCGACGTCTACTCCATTCACGGAAATAGCCGTGACGCGCAAGTCTGGATCGGCAACTGGGACAGTCCCTACCGTCTGCCCGGCGCAATCGAAGGCGAGAGCCTCAAGCCCACCGACAAGAGTCAGGGCGTGGCGCTGGCGCGCCAACGGCTCCGCATCCGATCGGCTCCTCCACTCTCGGATGAGGCGCTGCTTTTCGTTCGTTTCACCAAGCCGGGTGATTTTGCCGATTTTGCGCTTCCCGAGTCGATCAGGCCGGGCAAGTACCGCCTGAGACTGCGCCTGGTGAGTGCCAAAGACTACGGAGAAGTGAGCGTGCAGCTTAACGGAAAAACGCTCGCCCG
>CAZWWC010000125.1:0-1840 GCA_964637625.1 uncultured Planctomycetaceae bacterium | reverse complement strand
CGTCTCTCGTCACCAATCTCGATGAAGGAGAGGATAAACATGGCCACAAAGAAGAGGGCGATCAGGCTGACCCCGAAATTCGGGAGCCCATTCTTCTCGAGAAAGGCAGTGCCGATAGCGGCGGCCACCATGATGATGCAAATCGGGATCAGGAAGACGCGAACCCAAACCTCGCCATGCGTGTTGAGCGAATGATTGGGGTTGGTATCGGCGGCTCGCACGACCCAAGTGTAGATGCCAATGGCGATCATCGCGGCCACACCGATTCCAGCGAAGAGAGTCCACATCCACGAGGGATCGTAGTGATTCCAGAGCAACTCGCGTGCTTCCCAGGCATTGACGCCAACCTTGTCTTGAAAGGTTGCCATCACTTTGTCCTTCGGGAGAACCTTGTCCGCAACCGCCTCGGCAGACATGCCGGCCTTTTGAACCAGATAATCGCGTGCCAACATGAATTTGTCGCCAAAGTGCTGGTAGAGATAGCTGGCGGCAATGGCCCCGGTGGCCCAGCCGATACCGACCGTGAAATTGGCATAGCCCATATATTGCCCCTCCTTGCCGGGCGGGGCGATGCTGGCGATGTATCGCATCTTCGTAGGGCTCGCCATCATCTCACCGAACGAAAAAACGCCAATGGCTCCGAGAACCCACCAGCCGGTCATGCTGAAGCCAATACCGTAAATGGCAACCGTCGACACACCAATACCAACGATAATGGCGCTAAGCGAGGCGACCTTGCCCGTGAAATACGCAATGGCAAAGGCAAAGGTGCAAATGAGCATCGCGTTGAAGCTGATGATCCACTCTTGAGTCAGATTGCCGCCATTGACGGTTGGCACGACCTTCTCACTAAACCATCCGATCAGCGTGTTGGCAACACCGCGCGAATCGACCCACTCTTCAATGAAGTTCGGCAGGATATCGAACAATTGAAAAAACATGAACCAGAACCCGGCAAACGTAATCGTGAAGAAGAAGAGTCTTGGCTCAAGCAACCCACGAAAGGCCTTGTAGAAGAGCCAAAAAGGATTCGCCGACGTGTCCCGCTGGGGATGTTCCGGCTCGCGGAAGAGCAATAGCGGCAGCAGGTTGCATAAGGCTCCGGCGGCACAGGCGATGAACACGTAGTGCCACTCCCACTTGCGCAATAGTCCGGCCACCAGCGGCCCAACGAAACCACCGAGATTGACCATTTGGTAGAAAACCCCCCAACCCAGTGAGGCGGCACTCTTCGGAATCTCGTTGGCAAGCAAGCCTTGCACGCCGGGCTTGAAGATGCCCGTGCCAACGGCCACAAACATCGCTCCGGCAAAAGTGATCGTGTATGTATAATCCGCTTCCAACGGCCGTGCCTCGGCCAGCGGCGAGCCACAGAGCCACTCGGCAATCTGAATCGAAAAACCCATAATCAGGTAGCCGGTGCTCGTGATGAATGCATAAGTCGCGATACAGACCTTGTAGCCAAAGCGATCGGCGAAGCCGCCGGAAACCACCGGAACAAAGCATTGAACCACCGCCCAGACGGAGAGAATCGTTCCCTTCTGGATTTGCGTCAACTGCGGTCCGCCTTCTCCAATCGAAAGCACAAAAAAGACGGGCAAGCCAACACGAACACCAAAGTAGGCAAACCGCTCGATCAACTCGATCAGGTTGGCCACCCAGTAGATGTAGCCAAACGAGGTAAGCTGCTTCGCGAAGGAATCTTCGGATACATCGGACTGGCTGTTGGGCTCGCTACTCACCGGCAATCTCTCCCTTTCACATTCTTAGCCGTCGCCATAGAGAAGTAGGGTCAGTAGTTCCAAGTTTGGCTGGCTGATACCTCAGCAGGTCATCCTGA
>CAZWWC010000124.1:0-10789 GCA_964637625.1 uncultured Planctomycetaceae bacterium | reverse complement strand
CAGGCGGCACCGGAGGAGGACCTGCTTATTCCGCCGGACGGCGTGGTCAAGCGGAAATCAACCGATCTGGTCGCTGTCCACGATCCGCACGTGGCCACGACCGTTCGCTTCATTCAAGACCATTTGAGCGAACCGTTCGGCGTGGAACAGCTGCTTCGATTGCTGCCCATCTCGCGCCGCCGCCTGGAGAACCTTTTCAGGAAATGTCTCGGCCGAACACCGTACGACTATCTTTGCCACGTCCGCGTCAATCGAGCCAAGGAGCTCCTCGCCGCATCCGAGAAGCTCAGCATGGGCGAGATTTCCGATCGCTGTGGCTTTCCGAACAGCCAGCGCTTCCGGCTGGTCTTCACCCGTCTGGTCGGTAAAACGCCGACGGCCTATCGGCGGGACTTGTCTGCACAACGGTTTAGACCCGTAGGGCAGGTCAGTTGAAAAACCTGGCACGCTGGAGACTCGCCTCAACGTCCTTGGGCCTTGTTCGTCGGTCAGGTCGGTTGGGTTGTTGGTTTCCTTCGTCCGTGACTCTTGAGAAGCTTCCTCTTCGTCGATGAGTCGCTTGAACTCCTTGAGCGTCTTGATGTAGCTCTCCGGGATTCGCCCGGTCCGGTCGGGCGGAACGTTCAGCAGCAGGTTGGCTCCCTGCCCAACTGTCTGGCGCCAGATCGCAAGGAGTTGTCCGGGCGACTTGTGAATGTCTTCCAGTTGATAAAACCACGTCCCGCCCTTGGCGATTTGCTCAAATACTTCAGCAGGCAGATAGTACGTTGTCCCTTGGCGCACGACGTTCGGATCACGACCCGCCGCGTCAGAAGGCATCCTTCGAAGCGGGCGAATGTCAGTCGGCCAAGCCATCCGATCGAAGTCGAACATGCTCACCAGGCAGTGTGGATTGTGTCGCTTCACGAGTTGATAGAGTCCCTTCTCTTGCTGAGTGTTCAGTCGGTTGTCGAGGACAAACCACTGCTCGTAGACATCGGGATACCTGGTATGCAGTTCGGCCACCTGTGCTTTGAGTCGTTCGAAGTGCTCGTTCGAGATGGGGGTGCCCCGATGGGCGTCCTCACCCTCATAATGGCGGTCCATGACGGTTTGGTACAGACCCGGCTTGATCCCTTTGTTGCCACAGGCCTCCATGAACTGGGCAACGACGTCCGTCGGATCCGAGCTGGTGGCCACGTCGTAGTCGGTGTACTTGCTGTCCCAGAGGCAGTGACCGGAGTAATGCTTGACATTCAGTACGGCGTAATTCATGCCCGACTGCTTGGCTACGCGAATCCATTGCTTTACATCTAGGTTTGTGGGCGCATATCGGGTTGACGGCGAAGCCCCGCCCTCATTGCCGGAGAACGTGCTCATCCCGAAATGAATCAACATGCCGTATCTGAGGTTTTCCCACTCGGCCAGACGAGGCGTGCGGCTCGTGGCCGGCGCAAACGTGCCAGCGGGGAGCCTCGGCGGTCGCTGCCAGGGATGGACGACCCACAGGTCCGACATTCCCGCTCCCCCGGGACGTCTCGATTCGAAGTAGAAGGTGTGACCGTCACGACTCTCGAAGGGGGAGACATCGTACTGCGGGCTGTTGATGCCTGGAACGCGAGCCGGAGCCGACCAGGGCGAGTTCGGCGTTTCGCGCGTGGCGTACCAAATGTCCATATTCCTCTTGCCTCCCCGGTTAGAGCCGAAGTAGAGCGTTAACCGATCGGCCGATAGACAAGGGACACCGTCATACTCGGTCGAGTTCAATTCAGCCAGGAATTCGGGCCGGCCAAACGGATTGTCGAGATCCTTGCGGCGAGCTACGTAGAGATCGTCCTGACCTCCGCCCGAAGGGGCGGGGCAACTGGAAGTGAAGTAGAGCACCAACCCGTCCGGACCGAGAAACGGGGCCGTGTCCCCGGCGGCCGAACAGAGTTCGCTCACCAGCTCCGGCTTCGACCAGGGCGCGGCGACCGACGATCGTGTGGCACGCCACAGATCAAAACCTCCTTTTCCTCCGGGACGATTCGATGCGAAGATAATCTCAAGGCCGTCGAAGCGAATCGTTGAGTGAATTTCCGACGAGGTTGTGTTCAACTCGCGGATCGGAAGTGGGTCTTCCCAAGGACCATCGTCACTCGATCGACGGGTGATCATCAGGTCGAGCTTCCTCCAATTCTCCCCCCGGGCAAAAATGAGTTCGTGTGGGTTGTTCGAGGGGCGCGGACATGCGTCGGCCAAAGATGTATTCAACTCCCGGAGATTAACCGGCTTGACCGTCTTGAGCATCGCGGATTTCTCCAGCGTGCGAGGGACGGCCGTCTCCGTAGGCAGAACTGCGGGAGAAACCTCGACGATCACCTTTTCGCCACGAGTGAGTACGAATCGGTCCGTGCTCAATCGCAACCCTTTCTTTCCGCCCGAGAGCTTCAGCTCGTACTTGCCCGAGCGCAGCTTGACCCGGTCGCCCGTCTTGCGGTCGACGATCTTTACTTGCTTCCCGCCATCCAGGACGACTACTTTGACATCCGGATCGTGTGTCTTGATTTCCAGGGTGCCACGGTCGGTGACGATGTAGAGGACTCCGCAGAGACCGAGGAAACCAAAAACTGCAAGAAGCACGGCCGCGGTAATTCGAGTTCGCCGCTTGCCGAAGAATCCAGCCGGCCGTGGCCCAGCGGTCGGCTTCGTTTTGTCGCTGGTGACGGTGTCGTCGACCGGTATGGAATAGGACGCCTCGGTCGGTGCCGCCGACTGGCTTCGATCTTCTCTTCGTACGGGGCGGCGCAGCAGACGACGAAGATCGTTGCCAGCGGCAAACGGCGCCAGCGCTTTGGCCACTTCGCCGGGCGTGGCGAACCGGTCGTCCGGTCGCTTGGCCAACATCCGATCCAGTATCTTGGCCAACTTGCCCGGGATCGTCGACACGAGCTTCTGTATGGGCGGCACGGGGTCCTTGGCATGAGCCAGTACCTTGCTCAGCAGTGTCGTGTACTGTTGGCCCGAAAAGGGGTTCCGGCCGGCCAGCAAACGATAGAGCGAGCAACCGAGACTATAGACGTCGGACCGAATGTCGACCGAACGCATATCGGAGGCCTGCTCGGGCGCCATGTAGTCGACCGTGCCGAGCACTTGTCCGGTGGCGGTGAGCTCTTGGCTCAACGAGTCGCCCGTGTGAAGACGGGCCAGACCCATGTCAA
Organism: uncultured Planctomycetaceae bacterium; assembly: GCA_964637625.1. Classification (GTDB taxonomy): domain Bacteria; phylum Planctomycetota; class Planctomycetia; order Pirellulales; family Thermoguttaceae; genus UBA11386. Next base: position 7,610 of record CAZWWC010000124.1, on the reverse strand, counting down.
GAATCTTTACTTGGCCACGAGAAGTGAGCATCAGGTTGGCGGGCTTGATGTCGCGATGGACCAGCCCATGCTCGTGGGCCGCCTGAAGACCGACGGCCGCCTGGCGGATCAACTCGCACGCCTCGGCTACCGGCAATTTGTGCCACCGCTTGGCCAACGTTGCGACATCGACCCCTTCAATGTACTCCATGACCAGGTAGTGGTTTCCTTCAAACTCACCGGCATCGGTCGCCCGGGCCACGTTCGGGTGTTCGAGTCGGCCGGCGGCCTCCATCTCGCGTTCGAATCGGGCCACGGCTTGGCTGTCGCCCAATTGCTGGCGCGGAAGGACCTTCAGTGCCACGACCTTTTTGAGCCGCCTGTGAAAGGCCTTGTAGACGACGCCCATTCCACCCCGACCGATTTCCTCCCGCAACTGATAATCGCCAATACACCGATCACCGGCCGGGGGTGAAAAGCAACAGGTTTCGTCCAGCGGTGACGTGCCGGAGCGGTCGGCACAATCGATCACCTGCCCCGCGACGGCGGCCCGCTCGAAATAGGCGCGCAGTGGCTCGGCGTGCCGAGGATGCTGCGCGATGAACTCGGCCGGGCTGATGCGATCGCCCCGTTCAATCCGAGCCCTGTAGTCGGCCAGCACCTCGTCTAAGGACGTGTTTTCGTCGCTTTGATGAGACTCGGGCATCATCGGCCGCTGTCGGTTTCAAGACCAACCTACCACTGTTTTGATGATACCATGCGACCCCCCAAGAGCAACGCCCCCTGATGTTGGTGGGTCGTCTGGATTGACTGATAAGGACGAGGTCCGAGGTTCGAATCCTCGTCCGCCCACTTCTCTTCAAATCCCGCCGAATCCTGCGTTTATTGATGTTTGCATTGTCATTGAACGGTTGGTTGTCGTGGAATGCCTGGAAACCGGGCTCCCGTTGGTCGCCCTGGGTTCATTGGCCATGCAAGGCCCAATAGGATACCTGCCGGCGCATGGGTAGCGCGGGCTGTTCTTCCCAACAAACCCGGTAACCACCGGATTCCGGGGAAAGGGAGGCAGATGTCTAGGGCCGACCGATTGCAGACCGGTATGCCAGCCCTACGCATGTGCGCACAGTTTTTGAACCCTACGGACAACCCGATAGTGGTACGCCGCAAGTATCGCTCGATTCCACCGCAACACTCCCTACATCGGGTATCGTTGATTGTGCCGCAATAGAAGTGTTAAGATAGGCAGCATGTTTGACGGCGTAGACGGTTGGCAAGCTAAGCCCAGAGAGGACAACCATGAAACGCTCATCGATAATTCCGCTCATGCTCTTCGCAGCCCTCGGTCTTCTGGGTCAACCCAAAACGGCCCACGCGGCGATCACTTGGACGGGTGACATCGATCCGTCCGACCCAACCACTTGGACCAGTTCCATAACTGGTTATATCGGCAAGACAGCCGATGGCACGCTAGAGGTCAACGGCGGTAGCGGTCTTGCCTCCAGATCTGGCTACATCGCGTACAACCCCGGCGTGACCGGCCAGGTGACCGTTACCGGTGCTACCTCGACATGGACCAACAGCTATCGTCTTTACGTGGGCGTCGAAGGTGATGCGACGCTCACGATTGGTGACGGTGCGGCTGTTACGGTTGACGACAAAACCCATGTGGCGCTGACTGCATCTTCGACAGGCACAATCGTCTTCGGCCCCGGTGGCGGAACCTTGACGACCGAGTCGTTGTTCGTGGCGCCGGCACAATTGGCAGGGGTGGGCTCGGTCAGCACGTGCGGATTAGTGAGTGACGTTGATTTGACCTTCAGCACCACCGAGGACTTGTTACAGACGCTCAGATTCAACAGTGAGCCCGGGCAAGATGTCACCATAGACCTCGATGCGAGCGGAATGAGCAACATGGGTGAACTTGGCGTGGGCTATCTGGGAAACGGCTCACTCACCATTCAAAACGGCATCCAAGTCCCGTCAAGTTACGGCTGGATCGGCTACCACCCCAATTCCATGGGCGAGGTGATCGTCACGGGAAGCAACTCGTTGTGGTACCATAGCGGCTTCCTCTATGCAGGTTACTATGGCGAGGCAACGCTTGATATAACCGACGATGCCTCCCTGATCAACAACAACAGTTACCTTGGCTATTACTCCGGCTCGACGGGCACGGTCAACATTGAGGGCGCTTACTCGACGTGGACCACCAAGAGTGATCTCATCGTCGGGCGATCCGGCAGCGGAGTCGTTTCCATCTCCGACGGCGGCACTGTCACCAGTACCACGGGCTACCTCGGTCAACACTACGACTCGACGGGCCTGGTCACAGTGGACGGGGCCGGTACGTCGTGGGTAAACAGCGGCAACCTCTATGTCGGGTACCACGGCGATGGAACCCTCAGAATTACCAATGGCGGCGAGGTCACGGTCGACGGCACGACGTATGTCGGCCTGGAGTGGCAGTCCACGGGAAAGATCGACTTCGGCCCCGACGCCGAACCACTGACAACCGGGTCATTGGGTGCGTCCCCAGCCCAATTGACCGGTACCGGCACGATCAATGCCCGCGGCCTGGTGAGCGACGTCGATCTCGTGTTGGACACGGCAGCAAGCCTTACTCAAGCATTCACGTTTAACAGTGAGCCCGGCCAGAACATTGTGGTGAACCTAGATCTGGCCAGTGCCCCAGGCAGTAATGGCGCTTTGGGGGCAGGATGGGAAGGAAACGGCTCGCTCACCATCCGAAATGGCATTTCGGTCAACTCCACGCTTGGCTTCATTGGCACTTCTTCACATTCCACCGGAGTGGCGTCGGTCGACGGCGCCGGCTCGGCTTGGAACCACAGTGGCTACTTGCATGTCGGGTACCGCGGCAAGGGAACGCTCACGATCACCAACGGTGGTGCGGTTGTCGGCAACGGCGACGTCTACGGCCAAATCGGCACTCATGAGGACTCGATGGGCGAAGTGACCGTGACCGGAACCGAATCCAGCTGGACAGGCCTCGAGCGTCTTAAAGTCGGCGGAATAGGCAACGGTACGTTGGCAATCACCGACGGTGGCACGGTCGCCAGTTTCTACGGCTCTGTTGGAAGCAGTGGCGGTTCCAACGGTGAAGTCATGGTCAGTGGTGCCGGCTCCACGTGGAACATTGGCGGGTTACTCTATGTCGGCTTCTCTGGCAACGGAACACTTGCGATCATCGACGGCGGCTTGGTCACTAGTACCTGGGGACACATAGGCTCTACTGCTTCCTCTTCCGGTGCAGCAAGGGTCAGCGGTGCCGGTGCGATGTTGACGGTCAGCGAAGACCTTTGGGCCGGCCGTTTCGGTTCCGGCAGCCTGACGATTACCAACGGCGGGCTCACGGCGGTTGCCGGGACTCTGGCCATCGACTACAATGGCAACGGCGATGGCTTCGTCAATATGTCCACCGGTGGAATGTTGGCGTTGTTCGGCGATGCCGATGACTCGTTGGTCAGTTTCTTGGACCTGGTCGACGGAACGGACGCGATTCGCTACTGGGACGATTCCATCGCCGACTGGGCCGACATCACCGGCGCGACCTACGGCGCCGATTACACGCTGAGCTATCTGAACGAAGGCGATCTGTACGGCTATACGCTGCTGACCGTAGGAACGATTCCGATCCCCGGCGACGCCAACGGCGACAACCGTGTCGACCAAGAAGATGCTGCCACTCTCGCTGCCCACTGGGGACAGAGTGGTCACTGGTCAACCGGCGATTTCGACGGCGACGGTGTGATCGGCCCGTGGGATGCCGCGATCCTGGCGGCCCATTGGGGCTATGGAACCGAACAAACCGGCGAATCCAGTGCCGTCCCCGAGCCGGGCGTGCTTGTGACACTGCTCATCGGTGTGTCGATGCTACTCGTGCGACGAGGCCGATGAGTCGTTGACTCCGACTTCTCTCGAATTCCCAATTCTGGCATGCGCTGTCCAGCGTGACATTCTCGCCGGCCGAATCCGGTAGACTACCGGATTCCAAAAGCCGACTACCGCAAGACCCCCAGAAGAAAAAGGTCTTCCTGCAACAGCCTGCAAACGATACCGATGAGCACAGAATGTGAAGAACCCGTGGAAAAACAGGCTTTTTGGCGTTTGGTCTGGACTAGAGCGGAGATCGCGAAGATGTAGCGGCTGTCACAGGGTGCCACTGGCGTTTCGCCAGTGCTCAGTGAGCAGCGGCACGGGCAAGATGCCCGTGGCACCCGCTACAGTAATCTGAAATGCGCTCTAATTGATCAGGACGAGGTCCGAGGTTCGAATCCTCGTGCGCCCACTCGTGGATGCCAGCGACGTTCAGAGCCCTTGGGTTCCCTGGAGCATACGAGGGACGGTCGTAAGCTGCACGGTCATGCGGTCCGCTCTAGCGTTGTGGAGCCTCTTTGCGGCGTTTCCGCTGTTCGAGTTCCTTCTCGACGAGCTCTTCGAGTGTCTTGGCCTGCTCGGGAAGTGGCGGAACGTCGGCCCTGGGTGCATCAACGACCATGGGACGAGCCTTCCCTGATCGCAGCTCACCAGGGCGTGGAACCACCTCGGCGCCGCGGCGGGTGAAGTACGCCGCCAGCACTCTGGCGTCAACCCAACTGGGTATGAAATGCACCGCGCCGTCGCACATTCCCGCCAAGAACCCACCGCGCCGAAGCCCGACGAGTCCGGCCGACGGATTCCGCTTGTCGTACTCGAAGTCGTCCGGCTTCGTCCAGGGAACCGCCTTGGCGTCGCTCGCCTCGACCACCATGATCGTGTTGGACGTGCCGTCGGTGATGTCGGCGAGTCTGATCTTCTCGCTGCCCGGGAATGCCGTGTCCTTGCCACGCACGGTCAAGTAGTTGGTGTATCCCGGCGCGGCGCGGCTCTTGGGCGAGCGATAGGTCGACGGCATCTTCGCAATGAGCTTCTTGTTGTGCTCGCTGTCCCAGGGCTCGTCGAGGTGAAACTCCTCGTAGAGGTTGGCGTCTTCGATATACGGCAGCATTTGAACGCGCCAACTCAGCAGCGGCTTGCCTTTCTTGTCGGTCGAGTAGGCCGGCGGATAACTCCCGTGGGCACTCTCGTAATTGAACATCGCAATGGCGATTTGCTTCATGTTGTTCATCGACTGCATCCGTCTCGCGGCGCCGCGGGCGGAATGAACGGCAGGCAACAGCAGTGCGACGGCCGCGGGCGCGGTGGCGCCGATGCTGCCGCCGGGCAGCGTCTGGTGCGATGTAAACTCGATGCCGGCTTTCGTGCGGCGCAGCGTCGTTACGCCCGGCCGCAGGTGCTTGCCGATGGCCGGGGCCGAGGGCAGAATGTCGACCGTGACGTCGATCCCCTGGCGCTGCATTTGGCTGCAGAGCGCCTGGGCGAAAAACGGTACGATCGGATAGATCAACTCGAACAGCTTCGGCGTGTCGTGGTAGCACAACAGCAGCGGCCGATCGGGAGACTTCATCACCGCGGCTACCTCGGGCACCGAGGCGAGCGACTTGACGGTCGCGCTGCGCGACAGGTAGGCCTTGATGTTTTGCGGGAACGGCGCCACGATCAACTGCTTATCCGTCAGGCACCAGGCGGGCGCCAGCGGAAAGTCGTCGTCGCGGGCGTCGAAATAGTAGACCTCTCGCCCGGCGAACTCGAACTGCTCGATCCGCGGCGTGCGTGGGCTGTCGCGCGGGCCCATCATGGTTTGGGCCAGAATAATCAACTGCTGGTTGGTCGCAGCCAGTCTCGCCATGTTGTCGACCTCGACCACGGCGGTCAAGCCGGTGAAGACCAGGCCGCCCTCGGACGGCGAGTTGTAAATCCGCCACGTGTCGCCCAGGGGCGCAAGAACGTCGGCCCGAAGATCGATACCCAACTCGCGACGCATTCCCTCGAACCCTTGCGTTATGTCCCTCTCGGCACGCGGCTCGACGGTGGTGATGAACGTGAGAATCGTCTCCAGCAGCGCGTCGGCGTCGAGCTTGGCGGCCATCGCGAGCGTGGCATCGGCCGGGATCGCCTTGAGGTCCTCGGCCGAGAGCGGTTTGGCGGTCGCGAAGCTGAAGATGCCGGTCGGAGCGCCGTTCAGGCCGATCAGCGTCCGGCTGACGTAGCCGGCCTCGTCCAGACCGGTGACCGAAGACAACGACGTCACGCCGGTCAGTCCGGCGGCGTCGATCGCGGCTATCGCCCGAGCTCCACCCAAGGGAGCGAACTCCTTGACGATCGACTGTATGTTGACGTAGGTGATCGTGGCCACTCGGTCGACCGTCAACTGCGAGCGCAACTCGGCAAGCCACGCTGGTGCGGGCCCTTTGGCACGCTGAAGAATCCCCTCGACGGAACCCTCGCCGATGCCGACGATCAGATAGGGTCCTTTGACACCCCAGGTGACGCTCGGCGCCTTGGGGTCGACCTGGATACGCTGCCAGGTGGCTCCGTCGATCTCGACCGGTTTGACGGACTGCGGCGGAAGCAGCTTCTGGTACATTTCAAGCGTCGTCTTCAGCTTGGTCACGTCGTCACCCACGGCAAACACGGCGCCGGCCCGAATATCCGGCGGGCCGCCCTGGGCATTGACCTTCACACTGGAAACGAAAATGGCGGCCGGCCTGCACAACAGCATCTCGCCCCAGACCAATCCCTGCTGGACCATGGCCATCCGCTCGGTCTGCGGTCCCGGCCGGTCGGTGGCCTTGGTCATGGCCGCCTGGATCTGCCGCTTGACCGCGGCGAACAACTGCTGGATCTCGGGCTCGGCCAGCAGTCGCTCGGTGTGGTTCCCGCTGGCCGGGTCGGGCTTGGCCATGCCCGCCCAACTCGTGTAGAAGAGGCACTCCCGCGGAGCCACTTTGGCCATCATGGGATCTTCCGGACCCGGCGGTATCCCCACCGGCACGCCTGCCCCACCCAAAACCAACATGATCAGCATCGGGCCGATCCCGAACCAACTGGCAGCATACATGGTTGTTCTCCTTCTCTGCTTGATTGATTCAGCGCACCCGCCGGGCAACCTTGGCCCGGAGGACCGCCGACAATGAAACAATGGATCCCACACCGAGAGCCTATCCCAGAACCCGGCTCAACTCGTCATGCTGAGCGAAGCGAAGCATCTCAATCCCTTGAGTGTCAACCAGATCCTTCGCTGCGCTCAGGATGACAGGCAGCGTCGGAGAAGGTTCTGGGATAGGTTCCAAGTGTGGACACTGAAGGCAGTTCGCTGGTTCCAAGCCGATCTTGGAAACGTCCCCGGGGGGGACCCCGACGAAAAACACACCGGCGCCGGCCCGAAGGCCTGTGGTTCCCAGTGCTTATAACGATTGTACTTCACCACGGCGGATCTGCAAGCCGCGAGGGCCATGAATCGCCGGGTGCGACCGGGTGGCATGGCCTCGCTTGCGTGGCCATGCTCCGAGGTCGAAGAAACATGCTCACGCAAGCGAGAGCATGCCACCCTGAATTTGCGGACACCCCGAGCTTGCCCAGCAGTGCTGAAGACAACGCGGATTCCGAGCCAGAGGGACCCATCGGCTCGGCAGGAGCTTCGCCCTTCCCATCCCTGGTGGGCCGGGCTCAGTGGACAACCACCGAATCCTTCTTCGCGGCGCTTGGCCGATGGGCTACAACCGTCGCGGGCA
>CAZWWC010000123.1:0-10798 GCA_964637625.1 uncultured Planctomycetaceae bacterium | reverse complement strand
AGCTAAGCAAAAACGCGTGGCGACCCGGCCGCCATGATGTTTACAGCAGTGGTGCAAGCACACACCCTACCTGTTGTCACCGCCCCATGCGCCGGGCCTTTTCGAGGATGCCGGGCCGTGCTTGCTCCATCATCTCGCGGACGTCTTTGTAGCAAATCGTTCGCTCCTCGAACGATCGCTTCTCGACGGCGCCGAGAAACCGGCCTTCGAATTCCGCCAGGTTCGAGCCGTAGATGTGGTAGCTGTCGGCCATGTGGCAGTAGCGGCCCAATGCGATCGGACGGCCCGAGAGTTCCGAGACGCGCCGGGCGATGTTCTGCTGGAGCTGGACCAGGGCGAAGATGTTCATCAGCGCCGCCTTGTAGGCGTCGTTGCTGCGGAAGCGGACGTTCATGCTGAGCACTTCGCGGCCGGCGTCTTCGGTGATCCGGCACCAAACGCTTTGCAGGCACGCCGGATCGTAGCACTCTCGATCTTCCCAGACCTTCCACGTGACGGCCTGGGCACGCCGGGTGTGCGGCGCCTCGGCCAATTGCCGGCAAAGGCCCTCGATCTGGTCGATCGCTCCGCGCGTGGGCACCTCGTAGCCGAAAAGCCGTTGGTGATAGGTGTATTCCCAGCGCGTGTCGTCGGGGTTGTCGGGGTCGCGGACGCAATGGTCCTTGATTCCTTCGCAGACCTCCATGACGTATTCCTGCAGTTCCTCGAATCCGCCCGGCAGATCGCGATGGATCATCGGCTCGGCCAACGGCTCGTGGACCACGAGCATCATCGTGGCGTCTCTACTGAGTGGGTCGCCCGATTTGTCGTACTGGGTCAAGACGTCGCGGCCCGCCCGGTAGAGTTCCAGGAGCGAGTTTTCCCACGCCCGGGCAATGCAGTCGCCCTGGGCCAGCAAGACGGGGATTCCATTCATCGTCAGTCCTCGCATGAAATAGGGGTGCTTGCAGTGCTATCATGGCGGCAGCCACAAGAAGCCCGCAAAGTTTGGGCAGGTTGTGCAGCCTAAACGAGCCAGCCACGTGATTCAAGTACCCCGCTCATGAAGGTGTGTCTTTGACGGTTAGGCAAAGTTGCGCCGGAAGTTGTTTTCTTGGCGTGGCTTGGGGGTTCGAGGAAGATTGTGCCGTCGGTCGTCGGGCCCAGGAACTTGAAGAATTCTTGAAATTTTTAAGCCCTTGTCCGAGTTGGGTTAACGTACAATTCTTTCAGGTCTCGTGCCAGAAGCCATTTGCCTTGCGGCAAGAAATGAGCCAAACTGCCTTGGAGTAGTCTCTATTTTTCGGCGCCGCGGCGCGGTTGGTGCGCACGGGCGATGGGCAAGTTTTCAGGTGCTTTTTCAGAGCCGGCCTCCGGAGCCGGCGAGGTGATCTGCGATGCACATGCCGGTAAGAAATCTGTTGGCGTTTGCCATGGGAATCTTGATGATCGTTCCCGGCGCGCCGGGATCGGCGGTGCCTGCCTCCGCCGAGGTCTGGTCGCCGTCGGCGGCCTGTCTGCCGTGTGCCGATGGGCGGACCTACCGCCTGGTCTACCAGACGGTCTACGACCAGCACCCGGTGACGGCCTATCGGGTTGTGTACGAAACGCAGTACGAGACCCGGCAAGTCACGTCCTACCGTCCGGTCTGGGAAACCGAGGTGCGAGAGCGTCACTATCGGGTGACTCGGCCCGTGACGGAGACGAGCTATCGCGAGGAACACTACACGGTCCAGCGCGCGGTCTGGGAAACGCAAATGCGCGATTGCAGCTACAACCGTGTGCGTTACGTCCAGGAGACCGCCGAGCGAGAGGAGCACTACACGGTCTGGCGTCCGGTCTGGGAGACTTCCGAGCGCGAAGAATGGTACGCGGTCCAGCGCCCCGTGCGGCAGATTACCTATCGCACCGAAGCCTACACGGTGATGCAGCCGGTCACCTCCTACCGGACGCAATACGTCGACCAGGGTTGCTACGCGAGCCAGACGGTTTTCAAGCCTAGCTGGCCGCGCAACCGACTCCGCTGGCAGCCGGGCACGACCTCGGTCGATCCGGCGACCGGCTACATCGTCTATCAGCGTCCCGGGCTGTATTGGACGCCGACGGGCCGATACGAAGTCCAGCGCGTTTGGCAACCCAATCTTGTTGCCCAACAGATTCCTCAAACCACGTTCGTTCCGCAGACCGTCCAGCGGCAGGTGCCCGTCGAAACCGTCTGCTACCAGACCGAGCGTGTCTGTCGCAAGGTGCCGGTCGAGACCTGCCGCATGGTGGCCGAGCGACAGGTCCGCCGAGTGCCTTACACGGTGCTGCGTCCGATTACCGAGCGCGTCGAGCGCCACGTCCCGGTCCAGGTCTGCCGGATGGTGAGCGAGAGACGCGTTCGCAGAATCCCGGTGACGACCTGCCGGATGGTCTACGAGGATCGGGTCGAGCAGATTCCGGTTCGGGTCTGCCGCACCGTGGCCGTGCAAGAGACGGTTCAGGTCCCGCGCCTGGTCGAGAAGCGGATCCCGGTGAGCTACACCTGTTGCACGCCGCGGGTCGTGTGCTGCCGAGTGCCGTTGGATCCGTGCGGCGTGCCTATGGGCGTCTGGCAATCGACCAACGTGACGACCGAGGCGCCTCCCGTCGAGCAGAAGCCCACGCTCGCGCCGCCCAAGAAGAGCGATGCGGCCGACGAGAAGCCGGAGTTGGATTCCTCGTCGCAGCAGCCCTCATCCGATGCGGTCGAAGAGTCGACTAAATCGACGACCGAGACCGGTGGTCCTTCGCTGACGGCTCCGGAAACCGGTTCGAAAACGGGGCCGTATCCGACACTGAAGGATCAGGACCAGGACATTTGAGTTCAGGCTGCCCGGCCCACGCATTGACAGACCCGCCCCGCCGCGCCACACTGGGGCGATGATGTCCGATGTGTCTTCTTCCAGTACGGATTCTGCCGCCGTGCTCCAGGGCAAACGGGTAGCGCTGGTGGGCCGGTTTGCCAGCATGGCCAAGCGCGAGGTTGCCCGGCACCTGCGCAGCCGGGGAGCCACCGTCAGCGAAAAGCCCCATTGCTCAGTCGATCTGATCGTGCTGGGCGAGCAGGGGCTCCCGTTGGTCGACGAGGCCAACCTTGAGGAAGATCTCGATCCGGAAACCTACCACGCGATCCGGCGCGGTCGGATCGAGCTGGTGACCGAGACCCAACTTTGGCAACGGTTGGGCCTGGTCGAAGCCGACGAGCAGGTCCAGCGCCTCTACACGCCCGCCATGCTGGCCGAGTTGCTGGGCGTTCCGGTGGCCATTGTGCGGCGCTGGCACCGTCGCGGGCTGATCCGGCCGGTCCGCGAGGTCCGTCGGCTGCCCTACTTCGACTTTCGCGAGGTGGCCACCGCGCGGCGGCTGGCCGAATTACTTTCGGCCGGCGTCTCACCCCGTGCGATCGAGCGAAAGCTGGAGACCCTGCGGGGACTTCTGCCGGACGTCGAACGCCCCTTGGCCCAATTGTCGGTCATCATCGAAGGCAAGCAAATTCTGTTGCGCCAAGGCGACGGCCTTGTCGAGCCGGGCGGCCAGTTGCGGTTCGATTTCGACTCCACCGAATCGGAACAGCCCCCGGTGTCCACCACCGAAGGAGTCCTGTCCACTTGCAAGGGCGTCGAGCCGGGTGACGCTGCCGATCAGGCTGAAGTGGTCCAGTCCCCACAGCGACTGGCGGCGCTGGGGGCCGAGTTGGAAGAAGCCGGACAATTGACCGAAGCCGCCGAGAGTTATCGGGCGGCCATGGCCGCCGGTGGACCCACGCCCGAGCTGTGTTTCCAACTGGCCGAACTGCTCTATCGGTTGGGCGAGGTTGGCGCCGCAACGGAACGCTACTACATGGCCATCGAGCTGGACGAAGACTACGTCGAGGCCCGAGCCAACTTGGGGTGCGTCTTGGCCGAGGCGGGCCGGCTCGATCTGGCGGCCGCCGCGCTGGAGGGCGCGCTGGCCTTTCACGCTGACTATCCCGATGCCCATTATCACCTGGCTAAGACGCTCGACCGGTTGGGCCGCTCCGAAGAGGCCCGCGACCACTGGCAGGCCTTTCTCCGCTTGGCGCCGGAGAGCCCCTGGGCCGACCAGGCCAGAATGCGACTCCGGGACGAAGGCGAATCTTGAGCATTTCGCTCCGACGACAAGAGTGGGGGGGCTTGCAAAGCGAAGCCAGTAGGATATCATGATGGGGCTGCACGGCAAGATCGTGCGATTAGGGATGTTCGCGTGGATGACGATCGAGGCGGCCAACCGCCCCGCCGAGCAATCCACTTCTTCGAAGGTCGGCCTCGTCCATTCCCTTTGCAGGCATCAGCCATAGCCGCCCGGCGGCTCGCAATCCTCCAGCGTGCCCAGTTCGATGCATCGAGTTCTCTTTGAATACGAGCTCGACCCGACCACGTGGGTCTACATTTCGTCATTGATGACGATCGGGATCTACTTCAAGTTTCGCCGTTTCTGGAGCGTGCGCAACTTGGATCTGGTTGGGCTGATCGCTTTTGCCCCGGGCCTTCTGCTGGTCGCCCGGAGTGTCGTTGTCGGCGGTGAAGACCCGGAACACCTGAAAGACTTGGAGCACTTGGGCTATATCTGGTTGACGGTGGTGGGGGTGGGCTATCTCGTTCGGCTTCTGGCCGATCCGATGATGGTCCGCCGGCCGCTGCTGGAACCGAACCTGTCGGTCGACGGTCTGATGTTCACCGGCGTGGTCCTGTTGGTATTCTTGGTGGCCAATGTCGTCATGACCCCGTTGAGTGAGAGCGATCATAAGGTCGCCGAACGCATGGATAAGATTCTCGCCAGAGAAATGGCAGTCGACGAGCTTCCGGCGCAGCACGGGCCGGGCTATCCGTTGTTTCACGTGTTTGCGACGTTCTCGAACGAGGCGCTCGTGAAGGACGCTCAGGCCGAGGGCGTCCGCTTACCCCGCCGCGCGCTGGTCCGCGCGGTGGCCACGCGCGCCAGCGTCATTCTGGGACACCTGGCGATCGTGATCGGGATCGTCCTGATCGGCTATCGCCATTTCGACAATCTGCACACCGGTATGGCCGTCGCGGCGCTTTATTTGCTGTTACCCTACGCGTCCCAGATGACCTCCCGCGTCGATCACGTGGTGCCCGCCGCGTTTTTGGTGTGGGCCGTGGAGGCCTATCGCCGACCGGCGCTGGCCGGCGTGTTTCTTGGCCTGGCCGGAGGGTTGATCGGCTATCCACTGTTCCTTTTGCCGCTTTGGTGCAGCTTCTATTGGCGGCGCGGACTGGTCCGTTTTCTGGCCGGGGTGGCCGGCGCGGTGGTGTTTCTCATCCTGACGTTGATCCTCATCTCGTCGGACGCCACGTCGCTGGTCGGGCACGTTCAAACGATGTTCGGCAGCAGTGCATGGATGCTCCAGACAACCGCCGGGTTCTGGTCCCATCATGAAGAGGTTTACCGCATTCCCGTCGTCGTCGTTTTCCTCACCGGCTGCTTCGCCATGGTCCTGTGGCCGCCGCAGAAGAACCTGGGCACGCTTCTGAGTTGCTCGGCCGCCATCATGCTCGGCGTCACCTTCTGGTACGATCCGGGCCCGGGCGTCTACCACATGGCCTGGTTCCTGCCGTTGCTGTTGCTGACCGTGTTCCGACCCAACCTGGAGGACCGCGTCGCCCAGGCGGCCGTCAAGCCGTCGCGTTTCCTGGCGCGCCGAGCCGCGGCCGTGCAGTAAGCAGTAGGCTGTTAGCTGCGGAGCCCGCTCGGCGTTAAGAGCCTATCCCAGAACCCGGCTGCACTCGTCATGCTGAGCGAAGCGAAGCATCTCAATCCCCTGAATGTCCACCAGATCCTTCGCTGCGCTCAGGATGACATGCGTCGCCGGAGAAGGTTCAGGGATAGGCTCTAGGAGTGACCCGGCGAGTTTGCGGCGTGTTGGCGGAGGGTATTGCCGGGTTATAACCCGGCCTACGCATCGCGCCGCGCGTCCGGCGGGGCTTGCTTGTTCCGTTGGGCGTACCAGCGCCTCCAGGCGGCCGCGTCGAAACCGAAGTTGACCCCGCCGGTCAAGGAGACCAGCGCGTCGAGCACGGCTTGGTTCTTCTTGGTGATCCAAACGATTCGTGTGCGCGAACCGACCGAAAGCCCCGAAGATCCAGGGCCAAACCCGATGCCGATTTCACCCGGCTTGCCCGAGGTCACCTTATACTTGTGTTGCGTCACGAGCGCCTCGATCAGTGGCCCCGTGGCCGACTTGTCCTTCATGTGGGCCAGCGCGACGGCCGCTCGATTGACGATCACGTTGTCCTTGTCGCCCAGCATACGGATAAAATAGGCGACCACCTCAGGGCGTTTCTCTTTCTTGAGGTGGTCCAGACACAGGAGGCGCACCTCCTCGTCGTCGTCTTCAATGGCGCAAATGGCCAAGGCTTTCACCGCATCGGGTGTGTTGATGCGCGCCAGTGCCTCGATATAAAGTGCCTGGGCCGCCCGGCGACGGTCTTTCGCCAGAAAATGGTCTAGTGCCTCGACCGCCGACGGGTCACGGATGGCCAGGATGGCTCGTCTGCCCTGTTCGTGTTTCTTGTCGTCGAGCCAGCCGCTGTAGCGTTTCAGCATGCCGTACCATCGGTTCCTGGCCTTCTTCTGCTTGCGCGTTCGCTCGATGACCTTGATTTCCTGCTCGGTGCGCCAGCGGCCTTGGTACAGCCGGAGGCCTTGGCTTTTCATCAACGCCGCCCGGGTCATCCACCGGCCGTCGATTCGACTATAGCCGAGCGCCGCCCGGGCGCGCTTATGGTCGGGATCCAATTGGAGGATGCGATTCAGATGGACCTTGCGCTGGGGCGAGAGATAGTTGTCGCGGCACCACTTGGCCAGTTTCCAGTGGCCGTCGATCGTATCGGGACAGGCGGCACGGAGCTTCTCGTATTCTGTTTCCCTTCGACCCAGCGCGGTTCGCTTGACGACCTGATCTGCGGCGAGCGTGATCTGACCACCGGAGAGCGTCTCGATGACGTAGCTTTGTCGCGGCGACTCGTTCGGATTGAGCAGCCGGCCGATGACCCGACCACCGCCGTCGAGCTCGAATACCTCGCCGAGGGCCGCCGCCGAGCAGAGTAAGAGCAGGCTTGCCAGACAGCCATAGCCGACCGGACGCGCCATGTCGGGTTCTCCCATGAGTCGGGTGCCATGGCCATCCCGGCGCGCCGGGACGTGGCCATGCCTGAACGCGTGAAGCCATGCTCATGACAAGCGTGAGCATGATACCCCAGGCAGCCCTCTTTCCTCTTTCAGTATACAGGCCGACTTAGGGCCCGGGCAAGTTGTTTCCCCCCGAAGTAATGGTTGGTCCGATTGTGCCGCCTGGGGTTGATCGGGTGGTTGGGCGGACCGACCTGATGAACCCGGCCTCGGCCGACCGACATGTAATACGGGTTCTTGTTCGAGTCGTGGCCCAGGTGGCGTGCCCTCGACCATACCGATAGCGGAACCGACGGGACGAGTTTCCCTAGGGAGGCCGTTGTGTGGAAGCTGATCTCACTGGCGATCGTGTGTGCCGCGGCCGGCGGCACGTACTACGTCCTGACCCAATATGAAGTCAGCCGCCAGGAAGGCTGCATCATGATTAGCCGGCGCGAAGCAGCGTCGGCGCTGCTTGCCGGGCCGTCCAGTCCGCCGCTGACCGAACCGGATCGCAAGACCCTCCGGCTGGCGACGTTCAATCTGGGGCCGCTGGATCGAAACAAACTCGCCAGTCCGCTGATCGCGACCCATCTGGCCACGCTCATCCGCGATTTCGACGTCGTGGCCGTCCAAGGCATCCGCGCGTCGAACCAGGGCGTGGTGCGCGACCTGGTCCGGCACGTCAATGCGGCCGGTGGAAACTACGATTTCGCCGTCGGTCCCGAAGCCGGCACCGAGCCCATCCAGTCGCACAGCGCGCTGCTGTTCGATGCGGGCCGTGTCGAGATCGATCGCTCGACCGTCCAGTCGGTGGAGGATCCGGCCGGGCGGCTCCGCCATCCGCCTCTGACCGCGTTGTTCCGCGCCCGCGGCGTGGCCACCGACGAGGCGTTCACCTTCCTTCTGATCAACGTGCACGTCGACCCGGAGGCGGCCGATATGGAACTGGACCTGTTGGACGACGTCTATCTTGCGGCTCAGGCCAGCCAGCCCGGCGAGGATGACATCATCATGCTGGGCGATTTCGAGACCGACAATCGTCGTGTCGGTCAGCTCGGTCGGATTCCGCACTTGGGTTGGGCCGTCTCGAACACCGTCAGCACGACGCGAGGGACCCGGTTGGTCGACAATATTCTTTTCAATCGTCGCGCGACGACCGAACTGACCGGGCGCAGCGGGGTGGTCGATCTGGTGAGGCGACTCAATCTGAACATCGACGAGGCGTCGATGGTGGCCCAGCACATGCCGGTTTGGGTTGAGTTCAGTGTCTTCGAGGGGGGGCAAGCCGGCCGCATTGCTACAGACGGCATATCCCACCTCCGGTAGGTGCCAGGCGGCTTGAAATTCCCTCTTTCGTGTGGTCGAAGTGTTTCTTTTCTTGGGGGGTATTGTAGAAGACGGCACCCCAACCTGCTACAATATTAATGTTCGTTCGGTCATGCGTCTTTTCTTTTTTAACGGTTCTCGTTCGACGTCGCGCGTCGGTGCGTGCGAGATGCGCGTGCTCTCATGGACGGCAAACACGCGGCCCCCGGCGCGCTACCGCTGTCGAGGACGAGCATTAGGAGGCACTGACCATGAGCATGTGGAATGACGATTGTCGTCGATTCGCGCAGGAAGAGATCGCCTGCTCCGATTCACTCTTGCTTGACCGGCTCGCTCCGCTGGGCGAGAAGGAACTTGAATGCATCGAGAAGCTCTGCGAGTCGGTGGATCCCGGCCCGCTGGTGGTCGACGACGTCGCCGCCGGCGAGGGTGCGGTCGTGGCCACGTTGCCCGACGGCCGCCACATCGTCAGCCTGGCGGCGACGGGCTCGGTGAACGATCCCGACTGGGTCTCGGCCAACGCGCGGCTGATCTGTCAGGCCCGTTACTTCCTCCTTCGCCTGTTGCACGACCGTCGGCGTTGGCAGGAAGAGCGCGAGAAATTGCTTGCGCGGATCCAGGCGCTCGAAGCCGGCCTGAAGCAATCGACCGAAGGGACTCGCCCGAGCCAACCACGGTGACGACCTTGTAGGGTGGGCATCGCCCACCGGAAGCTCTGTAGGTCAGGCTGTGCCTGACGGTGGCACGTCCCGATTTCAGTCTCGCCACAAAGGGCACGAAGCACACAAAGATCATTATGGGCGATCGTTCTTCGTTTGGTCGTCCAGGGTTCTATCGGCCTTTTCCGGAAGAGACTCCTTCTCTTTGGTGTTTCGCTTGTTTTCGACATAGTCGGACGCGCTCAGTAGGCGATTATGCTTGCCCGAGGTGACGTCCAAAATCCAGATCTCCCGATGGTCTATCGAATAGGCGATCGCATCTGTTGAACCGATCCAAGACAGTGATTCGGGCTGTCCCTCCGGAACAGGTATCCGCACGATCTTGTTTGTAGAAGGAGACCAAACGGCAATTTGACCTTTCTCACAGAAGGCCAGGCGATCCTTCTGCTTTGGCCACGCAACGAACCGGTCGGTGCCGCGTTTGCTGATCGTTCGGACCTTAAAGTCAGGCAGCGAGGCTATGTGTATGATCCAACTGACGTTTTGTGTTTCTTGGTTTCGCACACAGATGGTGTAGGCGAGCCATTGGCCACTCGGAGACACAGAGAGAGTATAGGCTCCTACCCCCGTGCTGAGACGCTTTCTGCTGTTGTTTTTTAAATTCACTCGCCAAATACCGGATTGTTCAGTCTTTTTTTCCAAGTGATATCCCACCGAGACGTAGGCAGCACTTCCGCTGCGATCCCAGTCGAAACCGGCTCGATTCACGCCCGCAAGATTGTGTGAGATCGCCGGCATGAGAAAGCGATGCTCGCCCGAGCTGACTTCAATCAAGGCAATGTTGCTCCTGGACGCATCGTACGCGAGCAGTTTTTTACCATCGCGGGAGAATCTCGGGAATTGCCATATCGCCATATCGCTCCCCAACAGTTTTTTTGTGCGGCCCGTTTCCGCTGTACCCAGCCAGAGTTGGAAGGAGGAAAGGGGCTCCTTGATGCGGCCTGCTACCGCGTCTTCTATCTTTTCTCTCCAATACCCCGGGGGCACCTTCGCGGGAGCCTTCAGAAATCCAAACGCCAGACGCTTACTATCCGGCGACCACGATACCGGAATGTGAATCGTCGGTCCCGACATTCCTTTGGGAGTACGCAAGAACTTTATTCCTCGGGTTTCCAGGTCAATAACGCCAATACGTCGGTCACTATCCCGATAGGATGCTGCCGTTGGAAAGCCAAAAGCGAGTTGCCTTCCATCGGGAGACGCACCCAGGCAATAAATCAGTGGTCTTCCCTCGTCGGCAGAGCACTGGCTGCCTGCCCCACTGACGAGTGTCAATGCAACGACTGTCGCTAGTACTACAAGTGCCCTCATTTTGCTACTCCCCAAGGTTTTAAGCGCCTCCCTTCGTGTTCTTCGTCACTTCGTGGTGATTCTTTGATTCCCAATTCAGGCGAATCTCGCCGGGTTACAGCCCGGCCTATGACTCGTAATATTGTCAGGCACAGCCTGACCTACGTGCCGGCCTCGTCGAAGATCGCGTCGAACCGCCGCCGGTTTTCTTCACGATAGCTCCGGTAGTCGGCCAGCAGCGCGTCGCGCTCGGCGTAGCGCATCAGGTGGGCCAGCTTGGCCAGTTCGGTCGGCGCCTCGGGCAGCGC
>CAZWWC010000122.1:0-10852 GCA_964637625.1 uncultured Planctomycetaceae bacterium | reverse complement strand
GGACAATGCCGCCCTCGTCGAGATTGCGGAGTGCCTTTTCGCTGACGTTGGGGATATCACGCGTGAACTCTTCGCGTCCCAGCTTGGTTTCTCGGATTTCGATGTCGAATTCTTCGATATGAATCGACGTATAGGTATCGCTCTCGACAAGTTCCTCGCTGATGATGATGGCGTCCTCGAAATTGAACCCATCCCAGGCCATGAAAGCGACCAGGATGTTACGTCCCAAGGCCAACTCGCCCTGATAGGTTCCCGCGCCGTCGGCGATCACCTGCCCCTTCTCGACCTTCTGACCCAAGCCGATGATCGGCTTTTGGTTCTGGCAGGTACGTTCGTTGAGCCCGACGAATTTGCGCATCGGATAGACGTCGCTGCCGATTTCGATGCGGCCTGCGTCGACGTAGCCCACGGTGCCCGAGCGACGAGCGCGAACGAGCATGCTCGAGTTCGTGGCCGTATCTTTTTCCATACCGGTGCCGACCAAGGGCGGTTCGGTCACCAACAGCGGGACGGCTTGGCGCTGCATATTCGAGCCCATCAAGGCACGGTTGGCGTCGTCGTGTTCCAGGAATGGAATCAACCCGGCCGAGACGCCGATCATCTGGTTGGGCGACACGTCGATGTATTGAATTTGGCTTGATGGGACCATCATCAGATCGCCATGGTGCCGAGCGACGATCGTTTCTTCCGCAATGCGGCCCTTTTCGATCGGGACATCTCCGGGCGCGAGAAAGACTTCATGTTCCTGGTCGGCGCGAAGCCACTCGATCTCGTCAGTCAGACGGCCGCCGCGGACCTTGCGATAGGGTGTGACCAGGAAGCCGTAGTCGTCCACGCCGGCGTAGATCGCCAGGCTGGAAATCAGCCCGATGTTGGTACCTTCGGGCGTTTCAATCGGACAAATGCGTCCGTAGTGCGAGATGTGCACGTCGCGCACTTCGAAGCCGGCGCGTTTTCGGTTCAAGCCACCCGGTCCCAGCGCCGAGAGGCGTCGCTCGTGGGTAAGCATCGACAGCGGATTGGTTTGGTCGACGACCTGGGAGAGCTCGCCGCGGCCGAAGAAGTACTCGATGGCGGCCGAGATGCTTTTGGGGTTGACCAGGCTGCGGGGCGTCATGTCCTCGATATCCTTCAGGCTCATCCGCTCCTGGACGGTCCGGCGCAACTTGAGGAACCCTTTGCGGAGTTCGTCGCACGCCAACTCGTCGATCGTTCGCAGGCGGCGGTTGCCGAGGTGGTCGATATCGTCCACTTCGGCCTCCGGATCGTCGCTTCGCAACCTCAACAGGTACTTCATTGCGGCAATCAGGTCTTCCGCCCGAAGGGTCATCTCCTCCTCCGGCACGCTCAGCCCCAATTTGCGATTGATGCGGAACCGCCCAACGCGGCCGAGTCGGTAACGGTTCGTGTCGTAGAATTTTTCGTGGAAGAGCGCTTTGGCCTTTTCCAGTTGTGGCGGGTTGCCGGGACGCAGCCGCTGATAGATTCGAAGCAGTGCTTCCTCGTGGCTGGCCGTTCCATCGTCGGCCAACGCGTTGAGCAGGAGCGGGTTCCTCTGGGGCGACATGACCTCGACCTCTTTGAGGCCCGAGGTGCAAATGATTTCCGCCGCTCCCTTGCTGATCTTCTGGCCGCACTCGACGATGATCTCGCCGGCGCGCGCGCTCTCGCTCGGATAGACGATGTCCTTGACGGCCAACTTGCCTTCGATCTTGGAGGTACTGCGTCCGTCGACGATCTTTTCGACCGATGTCTCGTAGAAAACGCGGAGCATGTCCTCGTTCTGGCTGTACTGCGGGTCCATCGCCCGCAGCAGTGTCATCGCCGAGAACTTGCCACTTTGGTCAATGCGGACCGAGAGACTTTCCTTTCGGGTGACGTTCAGTTCGATCCAACTGCCTCGTTCCGGTATGATGCGACAACTATGGAGACGTCGCTCGGTGCCTTCCACGTCGAGAACGAAGTCGATGCCCGGGCTGCGGTGCAACTGGCTGACGACAACGCGTTCCGCCCCGTTGATAATGAATTCACCGCCTCCCAACATGATGGGGATATCGCCGAGGTAGACTTCTTCTTCGACGGGTTGCTCTCGGGTGAGCCGGAGCCAGACCTTGAACGGCCGGCCGTACGTCAGCCGCAACTGGCGACATTCGTCCGGTTCGTATCGGGGTTTTCCCAACTCGTAGCGGAGGTACTCCAGGCGCAATGACTTGTCGTAGCTCTCGATCGGAAAGATCTCTCGCAATACGCTTTCGATGCCGATCTCCTCACGTTTTTCGGCTGCGACGTCGTATTGCAGAAACCGATCGTAACTACGTGTTTGTATTGCGGTGAGGTCGGGAATGATGTGGGGAGGTCGAAGGCTACCGAAGCGACGCACCTCGGTGGGGCGGAGACGTCGTTGAGCTGTGGTGGCCATAAGGAGTCATCCTCCTGTAGGGTACTCGCGTGAGATGCCAAACGGCGAAGGTGGCCGGCCGACTGGCGCACAGCCGCCGGCACCTCCAGAACTGACTAGCGCTCCAGGATCCCTATTTGGTTCAGCAAGAGCTGCGCAGGCACAATACCTATTCGCCTTGGCGAAGGCGTATTTGGGTGAGAATACAATGGTTCCGTGGTGTTCGCCGGCCGATCAACCAGCCATTATTTGAGCGAGACGGTGGCACCGGCCTCTTCCAATTCGAGCTTGAGTTTTTCGGCCTCTTCCTTGCTGAGCCCTTCCTTGACCTTGGCCGGAACGCCATCGACCAGATCCTTGGCTTCCTTAAGGCCGAGTCCGGTCGCCGCACGCACCACTTTGATGACGCCGATTTTCTTATCACCGAATCCCTCGAGAGTGACGTCAAACTCGGCCTGTTCCTCGACAGCACCGGCACCACCGCCGTCGGCGGCCGGCGCGGCAGCCATCATGACCGCACCGCCCGAGGCGGCCTTGATCCCGTGGGTTTCCTCGAGGTAATCGCTGAGTTCCTTTGCGTCTTTGAGCGTCAGATCGGCAATCGTGTCACCTAGTTTCTTCGTCGCCGCGGAAAACTCGCGGACTGCTTCGTCTGTCGACATCGGGCTATTCGTCCTTTCTCATCTTTGGAGTCATGGCGACACGTGACGGTTCGGAGTCGAGCTGGCCACACCGGCACATGTCTGATCAGTAGTTTTCCTTATTAGTTTTCCGAGGCGACCTCGTCCTCGGCTTTCTGTTTGATTTGACTGGCCAGGGCACCACCCGGTGCGGTCAATTGCGCAGCCAGCGTCGCGCCCGGCCCCAGAATCTGACCGACCAGGATGCTGAGCTGTTCCTGACGATTGGGCCACTTGCTGATGGAGGTCACTTGCGAGGCGGTTAGTGCATCGCCGTCCATGACGCCGCCGCGCGTCTGGAACGCCTTATAATCGTCGCTCTCGACCAGCTGCGTGATTTCTTTGGCCAGGCTGACGACGTCTTCGCCTCCCCAGCAAATGGCGGCCGTGCCGGTCAAGCCCTCGAACATGGGTGCCAAGGGGGATCCGGCCGTCGCGTGCCGGGCCAGACTATTCCTGACCACCAGCACGTTGATGTTCTTCGCCTCAAGCTCGCCTCGGAGCCGGTTGTTCGCGTTGGCATCCAAGCCGACCACGTTGACCAGCAACGCATCCTCGACCCCCTCCAGTCGACCGCGCAAATCTTCGGTAATCAGGTTCTTGACGTATTTACTCATGAGGGGCGCCCGGGTTCACGGCCGGCGCTCTGCTGGTCATGTGCTTCGATGATTCTAACCGTTCTTATCGTTCGTCGGACTGGACCGCCCTAGGCAGCCACGCGAATGCTAGGACTCATCGTGGCGGTGATCGCAATCCCCTTAATGTATTGGCCTCGGACGGCAGCCGGCTTTATGGCGACGACGTGGTCGATAAACGCTTGAATATTGTCGACCAGCCGTGGTGCCTCGAAACTCAATTTGCCGACGACCGCATGCACGTTTCCGCCGGAATCGTTGCGGAACTCAACCTTACCGGCCTTATACTCCTTGATGGTGGTTCCTACCTCGGGCGTGACCGTGCCGGCTCGCGGCGAAGGCATCAGCCCCCGCGGACCGAGAATTCGGCCCAGCGGCCCCACCACGCCCATCATGTCGGGCGAAGCAATGCAGACGTCGAAATCGGTCCAACCTTCTTTGATTTTTTCGGCCAATTCGGGTCCCCCCACCTCGTCAGCGCCGGCCTCCTTGGCCTCGTCCAGCTTATCTCCCTTGGCGAACACGATGACCCGGAGCGAACGACCAATGCCGTGTGGCAAGACAATCGATCCGCGAACGATTTGATCCGCCTGCTTCGAGTCGACGCCCAACCGAAGATGGATCTCGACGGTCTGGTCAAACTTGGTCGTATCGAACTGCTTGAGCAATGCGACCGCCTCGGGCAATGGGACGGGCGTTGTGTCGGGTATCTTCTCGGCCATCTCGCGATATCGTTTGGATTGCTTCACCATGGTCAGTCCTCGACTTCCAGACCCATGCTTCGCGCAGTCCCCTCGATCAGCCGGCGAGCCTGTTCGGTGTTTCGGGCATTGAGATCCTGCATTTTCGTTTTGACGATTTCGTCGATCTGGTTCATCGAGACCTTGCCGACCTTTTCTTTGTTGGGCACGCCCGAGCCTTTGGCAATGCCGGCCGCCTTCTTCAGCAGCGCTGCCGCGGGAGGGCTTTTGGTCACGAACTCGAAACTTCGGTCATTGTACACCTGGACGACGACGGGAATCGGTATTCCGCCGGCATCCTTGGTCCGTTCGTTAAACTGCTGAACGAACTGTCCGAGGTTGATGCCAAAGCGTCCCAGCGCCGTCCCGACTGGAGGAGCCGGGGTGGCTTGTCCGCCGGGAACCTGAAACTTGACTCTGCCTGCGAGTTGTTTTGCCATGACTGCTTGCGCGCGGCCGGTGGCCACGATCGGACTTTTCTAAACCGACTAAGGATTGCTAGTACACATCAGGCACGGTCATCCCGTGTGGAGCCTACAGTGACTCGACCTGCCAGTACTCGAGTTCCACCGGCGTGCTGCGTCCGAAGATGTTGATCATCACGGTTACCCGACCGCCGGCTTCATCGATCGTTTCCACCTCACCTTCAAAGTTCTCAAACGTACCTTCGTTGATCTTCACCCGGTCTCCCAGCTTGAAACCGATTTTCAATTTGGGTGCGACGTCTGCCTTTTCTTCCTGTGTCGAGACGATCCGCGCCACTTCGTGCGGCAACATAGGCGTGGGTCGGCCGGCTGCACCGGTGAAATCACCGATGCCGGGCGTCTCCCGGACGAGGAACCACGTATCGTCGGTGATTTCCATCTGCACGACCAGGTAACCCGGATAGAGCTTTCGCTTCATCACGCGTTTGCGGCCGCCTTTGACCTCCGTGACCTTCTCGGTCGGAATGATGACGTCCCCGAAAAACGGCTCCAATCCGGCGATCTTCACGCGGCGTTGCAGGGCTTCTCGGATGGAGTCCTCACGGTTGCTCTGGACCTTGAGGATGTACCATTGCATGTTCTCCGACTTGATTTCGACGGCAGGCTCCTGGGCCGCTTCCTTTGTGTCCTGGGCCACCTCCTCGCCGAGTGTCGGCGGCTCATCGGGCACCTCGGCCGGTGCTTCAGCCGGCGTCTCAGCCGGGGGTCCAGCCGGCGCTTCAACCGGTGCTTCAACCGCTGCTTCAGTCGGCGCTTCAACCGGCGCTTCAACCGGTGCTTCAACCGGTGCTTCAGTCGGCGCTTCAACCGGTGCTTCAGCCGGCTCTTCAACCGATGCTTCAGCCGGTGCTTCAACCGGCGCTTCAACCGGCGCTTCAACCGATGCTTCAACCGGCGCTTCAACCGATGCTTCCGCCGGCAGTTCGGCCGGTGCCTCAACCTGCTCTTCAGCCGGTTTGTCCGGCTCGCGTGCCGATTCTATGTCCTCGGCGACTGGCGGAGCAGGACTCTCGGCCGGGGCTGAGGGCTCAGCGATCTGGCCGGGCATCGCGGCATCCTCGGCCGGCGTCGACGGCTCGACGATCTCGCCGGGCACCGTGTTGCCCTGGCCTTGCCGGGGCACCGGAGACTCCTGCTCGACCGGCGAAGACGAAACGATTTCTTCCGGGCTTCTGGCCGTCGGTTCGCCTTCTGGGGCCTGGCCGGGTGCCTCGGGTGATTCGTCGATCGGGTTTTTCAACTCGTCGGCCACGCCTGACTTCCCCCTATTGATGTTTGCATTGTCATTGAACGGTCCGTCATAGCCGAATGCCTTGAAGCCGGGCTCCCGTTGGTCGCCCTCCGTTCATTTCAATACGCAAGCGTCAATAAAACCGAAAAACGATGCCCGGCGACGCCACCGGATCACGCATCCTGGAAGCACCTTATCCCATGATTCGCAAAACTTTGGTGAAGAACAATTTCCACAGCGTGTCGAACCCAAACAAGACGATCGCGAGAAAAATGATGGTGATCAGCACGACCGCCGAACCTCGGATCAACTCATGCCGGCTGGGCCAGGAGACCTTGTTCATCTCCGCTTCCACCGCGATGAGGAAGTCGGCAAACGCAGGCACGTTGACCAACCGGTACGCGCACCACCAACTCGCCAGAAGCAGCGCGCCAGGCAGTCCGTATTGCCATCCTTGTCCCCAATGGATAAGAGTCTGACTGAGCGAAAACAGGCCTAGCGTGATCACGATCGCCATCATGGCGAAGGTGACCTGCCGACAAATACGGCCCTGGCTTCTCTTGTAGATGCCAGCACGCAGAAGCTCTTGGAAGAATGCGTTCACCGAAGACGATTCCTGCGTTTCAACTGGATCTCGGGTATTCCGGAGCGGTGATGCCGATTCTCGATTACAACGATTTCTAGGCCATCGAAAAACGAATCAAAATGGCAGGGGCGGAGGGACTCGAACTCTCAACCGCTGGTTTTGGAGACCAGTGCTCTACCAGTTGAGCTACACCCCTGCACCCTTAGTTACTTTGCACGCTATTGCGGGGATGCCCCAAAGCCCGTTGGGGTGTTTGAGACTACGTAGCCGACCGCAGCGGGCGACTACTTGATAATCTTGGTAACCACGCCGGAGCCGACCGTGCGACCACCCTCTCGGATAGCAAAACGGACGTTTGCATCCATGGCAATCGGCGAAATCAACTCGATGGCCAGCTTGACATTGTCGCCGGGCATGCACATCTCCGCATCGCCCAGCAGGTTTGCCGTGCCCGTTACGTCCGTGGTACGGAAATAGAACTGGGGGCGATAACCGCTGAAGAACGGCGTGTGACGCCCGCCTTCGTCCTTGGACAAGACATAGACCTCGGCTTCGAACTGGGTATGCGGTGTAATCGAGCCGGGCTTGGCCAAGACCTGCCCTCGCTCGACCTCGTCGCGCTTGATGCCACGCAACAGGCATCCGACGTTATCGCCTGCCTGGCCGTGATCCAACGTCTTGTTGAACATCTCGACGCCGGTGCAGGTTGTCTTGCGCGGTTCCTCCGAAAGGCCGACGATCTCTACTTCCTCGCCCGTCTTGATCACGCCGCGCTCGATGCGGCCCGTGGCCACGGTCCCCCGGCCTTCAATCGTGAACACGTCTTCGACGGCCATCAGGAACGGTTTGTCGATCTCGCGAATCGGCTCGGGGATATACTCATCGATGGCATCCAGCAAGTCGACGATACACTTGGTCTTCTCTGGATCCTTGGGATTGTTGTATGCCGCGAGCGAATCGCCGTGAACCACGGGAATCTCATCGCCCGGAAAACCGTACTCGGTCAACAGCTCCCGTACCTCAAGCTCGACCAATTCCAGCAGTTCGGGATCGTCGACCAGGTCGGTCTTGTTGAGGAAGACTACCAGACGCGGAACGTTCACCTGACGAGCCAAGAGAACGTGCTCACGTGTTTGGGGCATCGGACCATCGGCGGCGGAGACCACCAGAATAGCCCCGTCCATCTGAGCCGCGCCCGTAATCATGTTCTTGATGAAATCGGCGTGGCCGGGACAGTCGATGTGGGCGTAGTGGCGCTTTTCGGTCTGGTACTCCACATGGGCCACGGCGATCGTCAGGGTCTTGGTTGCGTCGCGGACCGTACCGCCCTTGGCGATGTCGGCGTACGACTTGAACTTAGCAAGCCCTTTGAGCTCCTGGACGGCCAAAATGGCGCCGGTCAAGGTAGTCTTGCCATGGTCAATGTGGCCAATGGTGCCCACGTTGACGTGGGGCTTGGTTCGTTGAAATACTTCCTTGGCCATGCTAACTCCCTAAGCTAAATCGAACGGATAGTTGTAGTTAGTGAAATGGGGACCGAAAACGACGGTTGCCGTCGGGCAATTGGGTTTTAAGCTTGACGCGCCGGCAACGGCGATCGACCAGAGCTTGCTGTTCCGGACAAAAACGTCTATGTATTAAAAAACTCCATAAGAGCTGCTGATGGGACTCGGACCCATGACCTCGTCCTTACCAAGGACGCGCTCTACCAACTGAGCTACAGCAGCCAAGCGGGTGAAGGGAATCGAACCCTCGTCTTCAGCTTGGAAGGCTGTGGCTCTACCATTGAGCTACACCCGCACCCCGTTGTCGTCCGTCGGAAGGCCCGTCACTGTTGTCCTAAGTCCCTATC
The DNA here is from genome assembly GCA_964637625.1 of uncultured Planctomycetaceae bacterium. Classification (GTDB taxonomy): domain Bacteria; phylum Planctomycetota; class Planctomycetia; order Pirellulales; family Thermoguttaceae; genus UBA11386. The sequence continues at coordinate 2,245 of CAZWWC010000122.1, read as the reverse complement.
GCGAAACCACAACGCAGTCGGCACCGGCGGGAACCAATGGGGGGTGCAGGATTCGAACCTGCGAAGGCACTGCCATCAGATTTACAGTCTGACCCCTTTGACCGCTCGGGAAACCCCCCACAAAATGGCTTTCGTAGTCCGTGGTTTCATGCCGGCGCTGGCCGGGCCGACCTCGCCAAACCGACCGTCACCTATCCGTTATTCGTTCCGGCGAGGCCCCGAATAGTCAATGGGGGTTCCGTTACGAGCTAGCGGAGGGACTCGAACCCACAACCTGCTGATTACAAATCAGCCGCTCTGCCGGTTGAGCTACGCTAGCCAGTCGCACGCCCAATACGCGAATCACTTAATATAACCAAGCTCCCAGGCCATGCAAGGGGGATAAAGGAAAATATTCATCGGCTGGCCCCTCAGCAAAACCGGACCTCCGAACACCTGGCCGGCGCCGGAGCTTTGAAGGTGACTGGGCCTCCGCTGCGCCATGGCCCAGGGCGCGAGGAACCGACCTTCGCCGTGCACTCGGACACCGGGTACCGGACACATCGAGGTCTTCTACGGCGCAGGACAGCCCCGCTGCAGAGCGAGCCATCGCGGCGAATAGCTCCCCCTACTGGGGTTGTTGAGTTGACAGGCAATTTCTCGTCTGCGATAATCAGCAACTAGCTACTGTACTTTTGGGGGGTGTTCCCGTCAAAATAGCTGGAACGCGGTGGCTTGTTTATAGCGTGGGATCCGCAGGGTGTGTCTTTCGCGGAGGATCCCCTCCCGCACAGTCGCCGTCATTTTCCGAATCAGGCGGGGTGAATCTCACGGCTCGGCGTTGTGTGGCGGGGCAACCGGTGTTGTGTACCGACACTACTGGCGAAGGGGGTATTTCTTGTTGGATCAGCCAACTTGCCGCGTGCCCATGCTCCGGGTCGTGTTTGTTCCGCGGAAGAGTTAACCGAGGAGTCGGCCAATGGCTTTCAAGATGGACTGCCCGCACTGCAAGAAAACGCTGAACGTGACCGAGAAGGCGTTGGGAAGGACGGTTTCTTGTCCCGGCTGCAGCCAGCCGGTGACGGTTCCCCAACAGCCGGAGTCGCTCCTTCCTCCGCGTCCGGTCGAAGTGCAAACCCCGCCAGTGCGCGTTGCGAAGGCCCAGGCAAGGGCGACCTCACCGTTACCTCCTGGAACGCCGCCTATGCCGCAGACCGGTGGGCAGTTCGAGTTCTTGAATGAGAGCGTTGATCGCGGCGCGCGCCGAGAGACGCCTGCTAGCTTTGTTCAGGCCATCAACTTGGGAGATATGTTCCTGGGCAAGGAAAAGGAACACGTATTCCCTTTGCTTCCCAACGAAGAACTGCTCGACGAGTTGACGATCCATCATCAGCACCTATTCATTGTGCAGCGAGGGATCACGCGAGTCACGCTTACGACCCACCGAGTTCTCTACACAGCAACTCGCGTGTTTTCTCCGGTTTACTGGGTGCTGGTAGTGTTGTTTCCTCCCCTGATTTTCTATTACGCGTTGCGGATTTCTCGCAATCGCAATGTCTCGATGCCCTTGGGCGGCATCGATTCCGTCGAAAAGAGGTATCGCCCCAATTGGCTCTTGTTCATCGTGGCGATTTTCGCCGGATTCATATTGGCACAGCTCTGCGCATTTGGTTTCGTGAGTGTATTCGACGGGCCGGACGAATTCCTGGGGATAGTCGTCCTGGGCGGTGTATTGGCCTTGGTCGCTGCTGCGGTGCTTGTCTTGTTGCTGGCGACCCGAATTGTCGGAATGGAGGTGCGGAGCTGCAACAACCAGTTCTTCGTACGGTTTGCCTCGACGGATCTCGGGGTGTCCGAACCGAGATTCGACGAGTTTGTGCAGAGCCTTTATGCTGAGATCCACCGTGTTAGATCGTTTGGAGAAGAGGCCAAGAGTCGTGCAACGTAAATCGCAGGTCGGCCTGTTGCGATCCTTCAGTCGAGGCGAGTCGGAAAGCTCTCAGCGATGATCGCTGGATGATAGGGACGAACGGAACGAAAAAGGGGTCAAGGCTGCTCTCCAGCAAGTGGGCGAAGCTCCGGCAGGCAATGCTTCCGGACCCGTTTTTTTCTCCTCTTCATTTTCATTTCTGCATTTCTGCGTCGCTGGGCGGGCACGGCAGTTGACGTGAACGGTTCGCGCGATCTCAGTTCAGCCCGGGAATCTCGATTTTCTCTTCCTGCGCCGCCCGGCGCAGCTTGTTGAGCGCGCGAGCTTCAATTTGCC
>CAZWWC010000121.1:0-10876 GCA_964637625.1 uncultured Planctomycetaceae bacterium | reverse complement strand
AAATCAAGGAAACGACACAAACTACCCATCGGTGTTCGCTTGTTTAAGGACTAGTAGGTCGGGCTCCGCCTGACAATGATAGCAAGTAGGGTGGGCGCCGTCCACCAAGAACCTGTGTTCGCATCAACGATTTTGGTGGGCGGTGCCCACCCTACACACTGCTGGGCAAGCCAGCAGTGGCACCCGGCGACTCGACTCAGTTCGTCGAAGTCCAGCAGTGGCACCCGGCGAGCCTTTATTCAATTTGCGCTCCACTATTCGTGGCCCGCTTTGCGAGTGCTTCGTAGCGTGTTCTGGATTTCTCCAATATCAGGTCAAGATCCGACAGCCGTGCAATCTCTTCCTCCCACCACTGGTCGAGTTCACGTGTGCTGCAAAGCCTGCTGATCTTCCGAATCAGATCATCGATCTCTTTGCTATAGACTGCGATGTGATGGTGGAGAATGTCTGTCAGCGGGTGATCTCCCGGCCTACCGTTGGGCATGCTTTGTCTCCTTCATTCTGGAAGCCTCTTATTGATTACACTAACGTGACAAGCAGAAATGTAGCAGTAGGGTGGGGCGGGAACCGCCCCACCAGGAACTTGTGTAGCGATCAACGATTCCACTGCGCGATGCCCATCCTACACACTGCTGGGCAAGCCAGCAGTGGCACCCGATGTGGGGCACGGCCTGATCTACAACATGGCCTCGAGGACCTCGGTCAGGTGTTCGTCGGTCATTTCGACGGGGTTGCCGCTCATGCTGCTGCCGCGCGAGCTGGCTACGATCGCGGGAATCTGCTCGGCCCGGACGCCCAACTCCGACAATCGGCCGGGAATGCCGATCTCGCGACAAAGCGTCTCGATCCGCTCGATGAGCCGGCCGACCGCGCTCTGGTCGGAAAGCGTGTGGTCGACCTTGAACAACCGCCGGGCAATATGCGCCAGCTCTTTCTGTCGCGCCAGGCGGTTCACGCGAAGTGCCGCCGGCAGCATCACCGCGCAGGCCACGCCGTGCGGCACGCGGCAGTGGACGCCCAACGCCGGCGCCACGCCGTGGGCCATGCCCAGCCCCGAGTTGGCCAGTGCCATGCCTGAGAGCAGCGCGGCGTGGGCCATTCGCTCTCGGGCGGTGCGCGAGGTCGGCTCGCGGACCGCCTCGGCGATCGACGGTGTGGCCAGGCGCAGGCCTTGCATGGCCAGGGCCTGCGGGATGGGCCGGGCCTTGCTCGAAAGATAACTCTCCAGCAGTTGCGTGATGGCGTCCATGCCGCTGGCCGCCGTGATCGCCGGCGGCACGGTGACGGTCACTTCGGGATCGACCAGGGCCAGCCGCGGCATGAGCCGATTGTCGCGAAGACTTTTTTTGAATGGTGGATCATAGCATGATATCACGGCGTTCCTGGTCGCCTCGGCCCCGGCGCCGGCGGTGGTCGGCATGGCCACGATCGGCAGCGGATCATTGTCGAGCGTCAGGCCGCGGCCCACGCCTTCGAGATAGTCACGGACCGTGCTGCTCTGAAGGTTCGTGGCCATGGCGGCGACGGCCTTGGCCAGATCGATCGCCGCACCGCCGCCGACGGCCAGCAGAAAATCACCTTCGGCCGTACCCTGCTCGGTCAATTGTTCGGCCGCCGCGTCCACGTCGGTCACTTCGGGCTCGTGGGATAAGCGAGTCAGTTCGACCGACTCGATCATCTCGTCGTAAAGCGAGCCGCGGATTTCGTTCAAAACGCCCTGCTGGGCGACCGTGCTCGAACCACAAACGATCCAGGCACGTCGGCCCAGGCGGCAGGCGTGTCGGCCGATCTCTCGCCGCCGGCCCCAGCCGAAGACGATTTGCCCCGGCGCGAGGAAATCGTAGGAGATGGTCGACGAGCTCATGGTTCACCTGGTTCTGCTTGCGTCGGAACCGTCGTTTTCGGATTGGCCGCGATATTCTATAATGGCTTGTCCTAACTGATTATCCCTATTTGAGCCGGTGCGGCAAGTATGGAAGACGGCAGCGAGCAAGTATGACCGCGATCCGGGGAAGACTGGTTCTGGCCCAGGGAATCGTCGACGGGTCACTGGAGGTCGATGAGGGCCGCATTGCCCGAATCGAGCCAGGCGCGACGGGGCCGGCCGAGCACGATTTCGATGCGTGTCTGATTCTGCCCGGCTTTATCGACGTGCACATGCACGGCCTGGGTGGGCATGACACGTTGGAGACGGAAGATCTGGTGGGGATTGCCGGAATGCAGCCGCGCTTTGGCACGACCGGTTTTCTGCCCGCGGCGGCTTCGCTTTCGACCGAGCGGTATCTTGCATTTGGGCGTCACGTGGTGGCGGCCCAGCGCGAGGCCGGCGCGGATGCGGCGTCGATTCTCGGCGCGCACTTCGAGGGTCCCTTCGTCAATCCGGCGGCCAAGGGCGGCATGGACGAAGCCTTCCTGCGCCCGGTTGATTTGGACGAGTGCCGGCGCTACCTCGAGGAGGTCGGCAAGGCGATCAAAATGATGACGGTCGCGCCGGAGCTGCCCGGCGGATTGGGGCTGATCCGGTTGTTGCGCCGCGGTGACGTGGTCGTTTCGATCGGGCACAGCCGGGCCACGCGACAGGAGTTGGACCAGGCGGTCCGTGCCGGCTTGAGCCAGGTGTGCCACCTGTTCAACGGGTTCGAGCGTGACGGGAAGGACTCCCGGTGGCCTTGGAAGCGAGGCCTCCTGGATGCGATCCTGCGGAGCGATCGACTCGACGCGGAGGTGGTCTGTGACATGGTCCACGTCGCCCCGGAGCACGTGCGACTGGCGATCGAGCGTTTTGGTCCGGACCGATTCATCGCGATCACCGATAGCCTGCAGGGCGCCGCGCTGGCGCCGGGCGAGTACTCGATGGTCGACGGCCGAATGTTTTCGACGCGCGACGGTTCGGCCCGACTGGTTTCCGACGGGACGCTGGTCGGCAGCATCATGACGATGGACCGGGTCTTGGCGAATCTGATCCGGCAATGTGGTGTCGATCCGGTGCTGGCGGCCAGGTTCACCTCGACCAATCCGGCTCGGGCCATGGGCGTCGACGATCGCCTGGGGAGCCTCGAAGTCGGGAAGACGGCCAATCTCGCGGTCCTCGATGAAGACTACCGATGCGTGGCCACGTTCGTCGAAGGCCGCAAGGTGTATGGCCGGTGACGTGTGGAAGGATATGGGGTAAGATGTTCCCATGAGCGATACGATCGAAATCAAACCGACCGGGCCGATGGACGGCGCGATTCGCCCGCCGGGATCGAAGAGCATCACCAATCGCGCGCTGGTCTGCGCGGCGTTGGCCGACGGGGCCTCGACGCTTACCGGCGTGCTGGACAGTGAAGACACGCGGGTCATGCTCGCGGCGATTGCGCAACTCGGGCTGGAGGTCTCGGCGGATTGGCCTGGCCGAAGCGTGCGTGTGGTCGGTTGCGCCGGTCGGCCGCCGCTGGCCGAAGCCGATCTCTACGTGGCCAACAGCGGCACGACGGTCCGTTTCCTGACCGCGATGGTCTCGCTGGGCGAGGGTACGTTTCGGTTGGACGGAACGGCACGCATGCGCCAGCGACCGATCCAACCGCTCCTGGACGCCTTGGGCCAGCTTGGCGCCAGGGCGGTCTGCGAGTTGGGAACCGGTTGCCCACCGGTTGTGGTTCATGCCGGGGGACTCTCGGGCGCAGCGGCAAGCATCTCGGGCGAGATTTCGAGCCAGTATCTAAGCGGGCTGTTGATGGCCGCTCCCGGCGCCCGCGGACCGATCGAATTGGTCGTCGCCGGCGAGTTGGTCTCGAAACCGTACGTCGAGATGACGCTGGCCGTGATGGGCTCCTTCGGCGTGACGGTCGAGCGCGCCGGCGCGGAGCGATTCCTCGTGCCGGCTCCACGGTCGTACAAGGCGCGGCAATATGCCATCGAGCCGGACGCTTCGGCGGCCAGCTACTTTTTTGCCGCCGCGGCGATTGCCGGGGGTCGGGTCACCGTCGAGGGGCTCTCGCGCGCGAGTCTGCAGGGCGACGTGACCTTCTGCGATTGCCTTGCGGCGATGGGGTGCCAGGTCGAGTACGGCGCGGATCGGATCACGGTGACCGGTCGGCCGTTGCACGGCATCGACGTCGACATGAATGCCATTAGCGACACGGTGCAAACGCTCTCGGCGGTGGCCCTGTTTGCCGAGGGAGTGACGTTGATTCGCAACGTGGGCCACATTCGGCACAAAGAGACCGATCGGCTCTCGGCACTGGCCACGGAGTTGCGTAAGCTCGGGGCTGAGGTTGAAGAAGGCGCCGATTGGCTACGCATCGAGCCCGGCCGCGCCCACGGCGCCACCCTCGACACGTACGACGATCATCGCATGGCAATGAGCCTGGCGCTGGTCGGACTGCGCGTGGCGGGCGTGGTGATCGACAATCCCGACTGCACGGCGAAGACCTATCCCGGCTTTTTCGAAGATCTTGCCCGGCTATCGCGGATGCGGTAGACGAGCGTAGTCGGCCGTCTCGTCGGACGTGGTTTCCAACAGTTTGTCGACGCGTTGCATGAGAGACCGGGACGTTTCGGTCACGGGCAAATCACCGGCAGCCAGATCAACCGCGTCGAGCATTGCGCCGCAATGCGGACAAACCACCTTCTTGCCGAGATACTCCACGCGGATGTGCAGGCGGCGGCCGCACGTCGGACAGTCGCGGACGAAAAAGACGTTTCTCGACATGAGTGGTACCTCCTTTCACCGAGTAGATCTGATAGCGATCACAGAGGGGAACAGCGCGCCGACGTGTCCTTATCCTGAAGAAGAGTAGGCTTCAACTTTGCCGGTGAACACATCGGCCCCAACGAGAATATCTATCAACCGGAGTACCCATTTTATGGGAGGGACGCTGTTCGTGCAACGACATCCCCCCGGCTGCGATTGCCGGTTTCTTGTTATACACGGCATAGCCCAAAACGGTGTCTGGCCGCGTGCCCACCCCGCAGACTGCTCCATTTTGGGTCGTTGAATACGGACTTTTCGGCGGGATGCAAGAGCACGCGTCAGAATGTCTGCAATAAATGCACAACGTGCGCAGTGTACGGCCACGCGAGGATGCCGCTGGGGGGAATCCCTCGTGGGGTAAGACATCCGATCAGGGGGTATTACATGCACACTCTGCCTGGAAGTACAGGGTAACGTAGAGTTTGCAGAGCGATCACGCTTGCGTGCTGATTTCGAACCAAACGGCCCGGGCGCCAACAGGCACCCAGCCGTGCGCATTCCCGTCTGGCTGGGTTCGTTCGGACTGGGAGGAGATTACCATGCTGTGGAAAACGTGTCGAAGATCGATCGAGCATTGGTTGGGAGTCGCTACATGCCTCCTGCTTTGCGCAAGCGCCGCGCTGGCCGCGAGCCGCGGCTCTCCGACACTGCCGACATTCGACGAGGTGAAGAAAACCGTGCGTCAATACTTCGATCAATTGCCGAAAAAACAGTCGGGCGTAATCATCTCTCGAAGTCAGGTCGAGCAGGTCTTGCGTCGCTTGGATCGCATCGGATGGCGCGTTGCGGATCAGAAGGCGATTCTCGATGCGGTTCTGCCGGACAATAGTTATCTCGTCACGCAGCTTCGCACGTCGGCCGGCATGAAATTCGCCAAACAACTGGCCGAGGTTCCACAAGGTTTCGACCGGCTGGAGCGACTCAGTCGTTTGCCGCGAGGTCGTCAAAACGTCCGGAATCTGATTCGTGGACCCGACGGCTATCTGATGATTGAATACATGACGACCACTCCCTACGGAAAGAACCTGAGCAAGATGCTGTCGAAGGACCCTGGAGGGAAGGACTTCACCAAGACGACGGGACGCATCTATACGGTCGAGATGCTTCTGGACCGCCTCGAAGAGTCTTACACGAAAGCCACCGGAGGCGCAGCCAAGAAGAAACAGCGGGGGCAGAAGGGCCCATAGGGAGCAGAACAGGGGATAGGTCTGCTCTGTAGAAAACCTGCCAATCGGGTGCCTGGGCCATAGCGAAGCGGTGGCCCAGGTGCCTGTAAAACGAGCTTGCTTTCTCACTATGGTGTGCCACTGCTTGCCGGAAGGCAAGCAGTGACCCGGACTTGCAGAAGCACTGCTTCTTGCGAAGCAGTGGCACACTGTCATGAACTGTTGTCGCTTGGTGAGACACGCGGGCTAGAATGGGCGACAGATCCGGCACTACCGGACGACGCGGATCGACTTGATCACCACCGGCTCGACGGGGACCCGTTCAAACGGCGATCCATCCTTTCCCGCGGCTTTATGCACCTCGGCGTTGCCTATCCGCTTGGCGACTTCCATGCCTTCGACCACCCGGCCGAAGACACAATAGCCATAACCCTCGGGCGTATCGTCCCGATGGTCCATGTGTGCGTTCTTGGCCAGGTTGATGAAGAAGCCACTGGTGGCGCTATCGATCATGTCTGGTTCTCGGGCCATGGCGATGGTGCCGGGAAGGTTCGTGAGGCCGTTGCGGGCTTCGTTGTACACGGGGATCCCGGTTGGCTTCTTCGCCAGATCCTTGGTATAAGCACCGCCGACGATGGCGTATTCCGGCGCCACGTCACGGAAGATCGTACCGTCGTAGTGCCGCTGGTGGACATATTGCAGGAAGTTGTTCACAGTCAACTGGGCTTTCTCGGCATCGAGCTTGACCACGATATCGCCCAGCGAGGTTTCGATCTTCACGACGGGATGCCTGCGCCGGTCGGCTTGGGATGAGTCGGTCTGTCCCTTGGCGAGCGATGCATTCTCGCCGCCGACGGAGCGGTCGGTGTTGTCTTGGCCGTCTTCGGCGCTCTGACCACAGCCCACCAACGCAACGGTCGCCAGCAGGATGACCAGAGCGCAACACGATCCGAGGAAACGTTGCGCGGTTTGCATAGGGTTCTCCGAAACTCCGAGTTGCCAGATGGAAAAACAGTGCCAGGGCGAGTGCAGCGAGACGGCACCTTCCGAAACGCGTATCATCGGTGGATTGACGATTCCGTGCAAGCTCGGTTTTTCGTGTGGCGCGTTGTCGTTGGGGGGTGGTTGGGGTGGTGAGAGAGGCGGGTCAACCTGGAAAAGACGCCGGGAAAGTCCCATTTCCGACTCGATTGAGCCTGATTCAACAAATACGGTATAATGTCGCATGGCGTCGAGCGCGAGGTCCTTTAGGGAGGCAGATGCCTGGGGTCGGGGAGGATTGGGATGTACAGCCGTTGGGCCAATTTCACGGTGATCGTCCTTTGGCTGGCTACGATGACATGGCTCGTCAAGGCGAGGATGCTGCCGTCTCTGCTCGTCGGAGAGCCGCCCGACCGCCAGAACATCTTGGCCGCCCGACAGAAGGAGCCGCTGGTCGGCTGGCACCTGTGCTGGAACAACCAGGCGGTGGGTTGGGCGCTGAGCCTTACCCGACCCTTGCCCCGGGGGTTCACCGAGATCCGGAGTCGAGTCCATTTTGCGCGGCTGCCGATCGGCGAGATGACGCCCGGTTGGCTGCGGGCGCTGCTCGATACGCTCGAGGCGCCTCCCGCCTGGATCAAGGCTGACGCCCGAACCACGCTCAGCGTCGATGCCGACGGTCAGCTTTCGCGCGTCCAGTCGACCGTTCACTTTGGGTCGTTGGGAGAAGCGGTCTGCATGACGGGCGAGGTCAAGGGGACGAAAATGGCGATCTCGGTGCAGTCTCGGGAGCTAAGCGATCAAAGGGAAATACCCATCAACATCAAGGCGCTCCGCGGCGAGACGTTTTCTCCGCAGACCCAATTGCCGGGACTGCACAAAGGCCAAACGTGGACCGTCGAGGTATGCAGTCCGTTGGGCTACGCAAGCAGCCCTGTCGAGGTGCTTCAAGCGAAGGTCGTCGAGCTCGACCGGTTTTTCTGGCGTGGCGACATGCTGCCGGCGTGGCGGGTCGAGTATCATAGCAAACCGGGATTTCAGCTCAGTACGGCAAGAGAACCTCGCGGTTGCCTCTGGGTACGGCCCGACGGTACCGTCTTGGCGCAGGAGGTCAGCATCCTGAATTCCAAGATGAGATTTGTACGAATGGGAGAGACGGAAGCCGCAGCACTGGCCGACAAGCACAAGCTGACCGGGACGCAATAACAGGTCGGAGAGCGTCGTGTAGCGGGCTCACCTTGCCCACCGTTGATTCTGCACGAACTCGCGGCCACAGCAACGGCGGGCAAGGTGAGCCCGCGAAATAGCGACATCTTATCAAGCACGTGCCGTGGCACGACATTCAATCCAACACCGCAACCTGCAAGAGCATAGGCGAAGATGATCGAGCTGGACAACGTGAGTCGCCTCTACGGACGAAAAATCGCCGTTGACCAGCTCACCATGACGGTGGCCCGCGGCGAGATTTTCGCGTTCCTGGGGCCCAATGGCGCCGGCAAGACGACCACGATCAAAATGGTCGTGGGACTCCTGCAGCCTACCTCGGGCAGCGTGCGTGTCGGCGGCCACGACATGGTCGCCGAGGCCCGAGCGGCGGCCAGCCTGCTGGGCTACGTGCCCGACGCACCTTGTCTTTACGATAAACTGTCCGGCCGTGAGTTTCTCGAGTTCGTCGGGCGAATGCGGGGTCTCGATCCGCCGGAAACGTCGGAGAGGATCCACCGGCAAACTGAGGATTTTCGACTCGGCGAGTTCATCGACGCACTGATCGAGACGTATTCACACGGTATGCAGCAACGTCTGACGTTTGCGGCCGCGCTGTTGCACGATCCGGCCGTGCTGGTTGTCGACGAACCGACCGTCGGGCTCGACCCGCGAAGCGTGCGATTGCTCAAGAACATCCTGCGGCGGCGCGCGGCTTCCGGGACAACGGTGTTCATGTCGACGCACACGTTGGCCGTTGCCGAGGAGATTGCTGAGCGGATCGGCATTGTCCACCAAGGACGGCTGCGGTTCCTCGGCACGCGCGATGAGGTTGCCCACGAACTCAGGTCGGAGAACTTGTCTCTCGAAGACTTGTTCATGCGGATCACCGAGACCGTCGCGGGCGGGCAGGCCGAGGAGTCCGAGTCCGGTGCGAGTGCCGCCGGGCGCGCGGAGCGGGAGGATACTCCTTGTGACTGACCATTCAGCCGGGACCGTGGAGCGTGCGCCCCGCTCGGGCGGCTACGAAGTGTCACGCGGCGCCGATTGCGTCGCGCGGCTGCCCGGGCCCGACAAAGAAGGATGCGCTTTCTGGCAGTTGCGATTGCGGATTGCCGGCACCCAAGTGCGCCAGGCGCTGGCGCATTCCCGGCTGCGTCTCAGTCTGATCGGCTCGCTGAGCCTGCTGCTCTGGCTCGGCATGTTCTGGCTGTTTATCGACGGTTTTCGTTTTCTCAAGGTGACCATTCATCATGCGACCACTTATGACACGGTGGTCGAAGGCGTGTTTGCCATGTTCTTCACGGCGCTGATGGTCATGCTCGTCTTTTCGTCGGCCATTCTGGTATACGGGTTTCTGTTTCGGGCTCGTGATCTCACCTTGTTGCTCAGCTTGCCTGCGCGAATCGAACGAGTCTTTCTTCACAAGTTTCAGGACACGGTCTTCTTCAGCAGTTGGGCGTTTCTGCTGTTGGGAAGCCCCATGCTGTTGGCCTATGGGCTCGTCCAGCACGCTCCGTGGTATTACTTCGTCATGTTGCTGCCGTATCTGGTCGCTTTCGCCTACATCCCCACCGGCATCGGCGCGTTGGTCTGTCTGGCCGTCGTCTACTTCCTTCCGCGCCGTCGCCACCACGTGTTGACCGTGGCGGCGGTGACGGCCTTGATCGCGGCCGTTTGGATCGGCTGGTCGTTGATGGCCGGTCCGGAAGGCAAGCTGCTCACGCCGTCATGGATCCAGCAGACTATCAATCGTCTTCAATTCAGTGGACAGCAATTGTTGCCGAGTTGGTGGCTCAGTTCCGGCTTGCTCGAAGCGGCGCTGCACGGTTGGAATCATAGTGTCCTGTTTCTAAGCGTCCTGATTTCCAACGCGCTGTTGCTCCGCCAGTTGGCGATCTACATCGCCGGTCGATACTATCGAACCGCCTATAGCCAATTGCATGCCGTGGGCACGGCCCGAAAGAAGATGAAGCCGATCTGGCTCGACCGGCTCATGGTTCGGTGCGTGCCCTTTCCCTTGACGGTGCGTCTGATGTTGCTGAAGGACTTTCGGCTGTTTCGGCGCGACGCGAGCCAGTGGTCGCAGTTCTTGCTCTTCTTCGCGCTGTTGGGGTTCTATTTCCTCAATATCCGGCGGTTCGGCTCCCAGTCGCACACGGTCGGCTGGGTCAACATGATGAGCTTCGTCAATCTGACGGTGGTCGGGCTGATTCTCTCGACGTTGACCACGCGGCACGTCTTCCCGATGATCAGCCTCGAAGGCCGACGCCTCTGGATGCTCGGGCTGCTGGGGTTGCGCCGCGACACGATTCTCTGGAGCAAGCTCGCCTTCGCCGTGGGCGGCTCGCTGGTTCCCTGTGCGATCCTGGTTCTGATCAGCGACGTGATGCTGGGCATTCCCGCATTGCTGCAACTGAGCCACCAGTGGACCTGTCTGTTGCTTTGCCTGGGGCTTTCAGGCATCGCCGTCGGGTTGGGGGCCAAGATGCCCAATACCCGCGAAGATTCACCCCCGCGGATCGCGGCCGGTTTCGGCGGTACGCTGAATCTGGTGGTCAGTGCCCTTTATATCGTGCTGATCGTCATGCTGGCCGCGATGCCGTGGCACCTCTACGTCCTGGCCCAGCACCAAAGCGCCGCCGAGTTCCTGGCCGATCGGCCGGGCGTGCTCCGGTGGCTCCACCTCTGGCTCTGGGGCGGAGCGATCGGCAGCGCCGTCTTGGGAATCTTGGCCACCGTGGTTCCGCTCTGGGTGGGCCTTCGGGCCTTTCAGACGATGGAATTGTAG
>CAZWWC010000120.1:0-10906 GCA_964637625.1 uncultured Planctomycetaceae bacterium | reverse complement strand
CGGCAAGGGCGGGCAAGCCGCCCATGGCACCCAACTCGTGCCTGACACTTGAGGGCAGACGCACTACTACGGCACTGCTGGGCAAGCCAGCAGTGGCACCCGATCACACCACGAACCAGAAATAGGCCACGATGACGGCCGCCAGAATCAACAGCCCGACGACAATTGCCACGACCCGGCTGTCGGCCTGAGGCAACGGCTGGACGATCTCCTCCGGCTCGAACCCCTCGTCGAACTCGTGATCGCACCAAGTACACCGTCGCGGGAACTCAGGCACAAACGGCTCGCTGCAGGTCGGACACATCAGCACAAGATGCTCCGGCGAGTGCTCATCGTCAGGGGGTTCGGCCGACGATCCGGCCGGTTCTTCCTCTTGGTCCGCTGGTGCCTGTGGGCCGCACGTGTGGCCGCCGCAGGAACACGAGTGCTTCCCGTCGGGCAGCTCGTCCAGGCCCATGCCCCAGACGTACTGGTCGTCGGCAAGCGGAAATTCCGTGCCCGTGGTTTTGCAGATCGGGCAGCGCGTCACGCGCGGCGCGCCGCATTCGGGACATCGGGGCCACGACTCGGGCACGGCCTCGGCTTGGACAAGCGCGTCGTCGGACGGCTGCTGCTCTTGGGCCATCTCGGCACCCTGGCGGTCGTGCTCCAGGGCGATCGCTCGGGCCAACGGGGCGTCGGCCTCGTCGACCACCACGCGAGCCAACGTGGCCCAACCGACGTAGTCCACGCCGGAGCCTTTCTCCAGTGTCTCGTTGGTCACGATTGCCTCGATTCCCTGCTCGGCCAGCAGATTCTTGAGCATGTAGGCCTGCTGCACCGAGCCGGCCACGTAGATCACCGTCGGGCGGTCTTCCATCGGCGAGGTCTCCTGCCAAGGTGGGAGAGAAACAGCCGCGTGAGGCAAATCATAGCAGGTTGGCCGCCTCGATGCAAACCGCAATGAGGGCCGGGCAATTGGTGGGTGGCAAAGCAAACCGGTGTGGGCCCGGCGGAGACGGCCGAGCCAACTTCAGCAGCGGTCAAAGAGAAGCGGGACCGCGCCGGCAATGGAGGACAAGACCTTCACCACTTCAAGGCAAGGTGCAACCGTCGCCTTGTTCGCGGGATCGGTGCCGTTGGCAATCCTGACTCGTGTCATGCTTCGTTTTCAGACGACTCTTCAGCGTGGCTGTGACGGGTAGAATGGCCGATCCGACGGCTGCCGCGTCTTTGCGGCAAGGTGCGACCAACGACGTTCCAATTTGGCCAGCTCTCCGTCGAGCCACCGACTGAACTGCGCGAAGGGGCGGATCTTGCATTGAACCGCCGAGGGACGATGATCCAGGTCGTCCCAATCATCTTGTCGGCCGAATCTGTCGCTGTTCATGTCGACCTCCTCTCGCACACGGCCCCTCCGTAACTTGCCCAACGCGAATTGTTGTCGCGGACCTCACTAAGGTCCGGCCAGACTCTGGCCCGTTGTCTCAATGCCCTCCCTACGTTAGACGCGCTTCTTCGGTTCAGGTTCGCACAAGTAGTACTCAGAAAGGGTCACCCGAGCGACCCTCCACAAACGACGACTGTTCCGAAATAAGACGAGTAGTATGACGAGGTGCCCGACCCGCTTGGGGCTTGGCATACCGGCTTTATTATACGGCCAAGTTGCCTGCGCAGGACAACGAATTGGCTGCGGTTGACGAGGCGCGCAACAGAAACCCGCCGCAATTCTAGGATTACGGCGGGCCTCGACAGGTCGGATTTTTCACCCGGCCTAAAAGGACAGTTTTTTGTTTATGGAAACCGCCGCAAAAACCGAGCGACCGGTGCAACGCGACGTCGGTTTTTCAACCAACTTGGGTTGCTGTTGTTATAGCAGTAGACATGTTGCCGGAATGTTATGACACGGCTACACCTGGATGACTACTCGCTCAGGTTGTCCGCAACCGTTCGCCCTCTCCGCGCGCGACTGGTTTCCGCACATTCGGCTCAGTCTTTCTTCTTGTCCTTCTTCTTTCCCTTTGGGCAACCTTTCCTTGCCGCGTCCTTGCGATGGGCCTTAAAGGCTGCCTTCAATTCTTCCCTGCTTAACTGGCCGTCGGCGTCCGTGTCGATCTTGCTGAAACGCTTGGCCAGTCGCGGCGGTGCTTCATCACGACTGAGCTTGCCGTCGCCATTTTTGTCGGCCTTCTTGAAGCGGGCCTCCATGGCGGCCTTGATCTTCTTGCGGTCGACCTTGCCCGGCTTCTTGCCTTTCATGCCGTGCCACTTGCCGGGCCCCATGGCACCGGCGGCACGAGCCGCATGGAACCGCTTGACCAAGGAGACGAGGGCCACCTTGGCTTCGTTCTTGCTGATCGCCTCATCGCCGTCTTTGTCGACTTTCTTAAGCACGCGCGCAAAGTGCTTCTTGTGTGCCGCGGCGGCTTCATCGGCGCAGACTTTGCCGTCCTTGTTGGCGTCGACCTTGTCGAAGATCTTGTTGGCCGCCGTCATGATCCGGCCGATCATGGCGAAGTGTGGGCGTCGGGGGCCGCCTCGGCCGGGTCCCCACATGCCGGGCTTGCGCATGCCGGGCCTCTTGCCGGGCTTCATCAAGGGACACTTGCCCGGGCCCGCTTTGCCGGGTCCCCACATGCCGGGGCCGGGCATCCCGGGACCGCCGCGCATGGCGAGATGCGCTGGGCCGCCCTTGCCGGGGCCACGCAGATGAGGCCCACGCTTCCCACCGGGTCCCATGACTGGACAAGCGGGACCACGCTTGCCGGGCATCCCTGCGGCTTGAAGGCCGGGATGCATCTTCCCGCCATGATACTGATACATGGCCAGATGGTATTGGGCGAGATGATACAACGCTTCACGATTTGCGCCCCTCATACCAGGACCAGGCTTGGCGAGCATTGCGGGCCCTCGCATGCCGGGACCACCCTTGCCGACAGCGCGCATCGCGAAATGGCCGGGACCACCGTCGCCGGGACCGCGCATGCCGGGGTGACGCATCGCCAGATGCTTCGGTCCATCCTTGCCGGGTCGCCGCATGCCGGGATGCCCCTTGCCGGGACCTCGCTTTGGGGCTTGGCCGGGGCCGGCTCGCCGCTGCTGCATCCTGGCCTGCAGTCTTCTCATGCCCTGCTTGAATTCCTCCAAGCTCAACCGGCCATCGCCATCCTTGTCGAGGCGTTCGAAGATTTCCTCGGGCCTGGGCATCTTGCCCTTGGGTCGCGCGGGACGATCTTTCGAGCCGCGTTTGCCGTCGCGGTCGAATCTCTCGTGACCCTGGTGATGATCGCGTTTGCCGTCGCGGCCGAATCCCTCGTGACCCTTGTGATGATCGCGTTTGCCTCGCTGGGCAAAGGCCCGTCGGGCCGCCTTCATCTCGTCGAGCGAGACTTTGCCGTCGCCGTCCTTGTCGGCACGTTTGATCAGGTTGGCGAAACGTTCCTTCATCGGTTCGGGGACTTCGTCCAGGCCAATCTGGCCGTCCTTGTCGGCGTCCAGACGTTGGAAGAAACGTTCGGGGCCGGGCCGCTTCATCGGCGGTTGCCGGTCCTCTTCCGCCATCACGAGCGATGGCAGGATCGCAATTGCCAGGGCAATCGCACAAATGGGGAGTAGTCGACGCATGGTTCCTTGTCTCCTAATACGGAAAAAGAATGGGGAGATTGTGACAACGGCGCGCCGCTGCGCGCAGTTTTCTGGCAGAGCCAGCCACCTTCATAAACCACACGGCCGCCCATGAGTTCCGGTGAATTCTCACGAAAATCGCGGGCGCCTGGGCGTGTGGGGGTAATCGCGATACTCCCAGGTGGCATTCTCGGGGAAATGGGGGTTTTCAGTCGCGACATTGCGGCTTTTCACTCGTCCACGGTGGGACCGGCTTGGCTGCGGCGAAATTGGTGGCCGACGTCGATATTGTCCGGCTTCGGGCCATTCCCTATAATCCGACGCCTTCGGCCGACGAACCCTTTCGACTGAAGATGCGTATAGTAGCCGATTGGTCAACCTGTCGGATTTTGTGACTTGGATGACCGACCGATTGGTGAGACAATGGGCGAGTGGCGACAGATGTTTTGCCACGACCCTGGCTTGGTGTTGCCGTTTGTCGACAAGGTCGACCGAGAGCAACCATCGTGTGATGGTTTTCCAGGACGCACGCGTGTTGCGACGGCCACCTTGAATATGATTGGCAACGTTGTCACTCTTGCCCGAGATTGTCACAGGCGTTACAGGTCCTTAAGAGGCGAGTTTTGATACGACTCGGGCGGCGGGGGATTGTTTGAATCGAAGTCGCCGGGCGGTCGATGATCCGAATGGGCCGTGTTTGCTTACGCCCCTTAAGGGACTAGTCACGATGAACTCATGCGGCGCTCCTTGGCCGCAAATGGAAGATAGCGTAGAAACCGTGAAGTACTATTGCGAGGCGTGAAGGAAGCCGGGCACTCGCCCCGGCTCGTCTCGGCCCGCTGCGATCCTTGGGAGAAACAAGAGGATGCATATCCACGGCCCGTCT
The DNA here is from genome assembly GCA_964637625.1 of uncultured Planctomycetaceae bacterium. Lineage (GTDB taxonomy): Bacteria > Planctomycetota > Planctomycetia > Pirellulales > Thermoguttaceae > UBA11386. Next base: position 6,417 of record CAZWWC010000120.1, on the reverse strand, counting down.
CATCTGCACGGCCCTCAGCCGGTTGGCCCACCACACTCATCTCGCGTGGCGAAGCCCGAGGTAACGACGTCTTCGGGTCCCATTCAGGATGAGCTTCAGATTTCCGACGCAGCTCGACTGGTGGAACAGGCGAAGCAGGCACCCGACATCCGTCAGGATCGGGTCGACGCCATCCGGCAGCAGATCGCCGCCGGAACCTATGAGACGCCTGAGAAGCTCGAAATCGCGCTGGACCGACTTCTCGACGAAATCGGTTAGGCATTTGTCGCACTGGAATGATCGGTAAAGTGGCACCGGCCGCTTGTCGGCCCGTGTGGCGCTTCATTGCCGTCGAATATTGGGTGCCACTGGCGCGGGCGCCAGTACTGGTCTACAAGCACGGGCAAGATGCCCGTGGCACCCTTCGGCTGAAGCTTGATAAACCACTACCGAACCAGGCCTTTTCCCATTGTGCGTGTGGATCCCTGGAATGACGAAGGACTACTCGCTACGCACCGTGAAAGTTCCGCTATCGCCGCGGGAGCGGTTTGCGCAGTTTCTTCAGGCCAAGGGCAAGCGGATGACCCGGCAGCGGCAACTCATCGTCGAGACGGTCTTCAGCCATCACGATCACTTCGACGCCGACGAGCTGATGGAACACCTACAGGAGCTGATCAGCCAGCGCGAATTGAGCCGGCCGACCGTCTACCGTACGCTGGGTGAGCTGACCGAGGCGGGCCTGATCCGGAAGATGATGCTTTCGGGGCGCAGCGTCTACGAGCATCAATACGGTTATCCGCGCCACGATCACCTGCACTGCGAAGTCTGCAACAAGCTGATCGAATTCCACAGCAGCCAGTTGGAGCGGATCGTCCGCGAAGCGGCCCTGCCGCACGATTTCGAGGTGAGCGGCCACCGGATGTTCGTCACGGGCGTCTGCGCCGACTGCCGGCGAACGCAAGAGCGATAGCTCAGCCCGGCTACGCCTCCTCCAGCACCTTCCATCCCAGCGCGTCGGCCAGTGCGTAGACGGGCTCCTTCAGGTCGCCGTAGTAGGTCACCCGGTGCCATTTCCACCGATCCCATTGGCCGAAGAGCTTTTCGATGTCGCCGACCAGCTCGACCGCCAGCTTGGTGCGACACGCCCGATCATCGTCCACGTCGGCCATCGCTTTGCCTTGATGGAAGAGAATCGTCTTTCTTTCCGGGCCGAACTCGACGGTGGTCGTCATGTAGCCCAACGGAAACAGCGAGCGGACGGCGGCGCCGTTGCGGTCTTCCGAATGGGTAAGAATCTCGAAGGGATTTGTCGCGCCTTCCGGCCCGAAGACCTTGTTCGACGCCACGCAATGGGCGTAGATGATCTGCCGCGAGGCGGTGTCGATGACCGGATCGGAGATGAAGCCGGGCCGTCCCCGGGTCATGGCCGTCATGGCCATCATCGTCGAGGCGGACCGTATGTCGCATTCGCACCCACCGATCAGACCCTCGTTGTTCAACTCGTGGAAGCCCAGGCACGGATAGGCGTGGATGTGCCCGCCGTAGAACCCACCGAGGCAGTTAACCGTTATCGCCTTTGCACCGTGGTTTTTGAGGACCGCCTTTTGGGCCAGGTACATGGCAGCCGATTGTTCGAGCGTTTTTCGGGAGACATTCTCGATCTTCATGGCCGTTTTCTGCCAATGATCGGCGATTTCACGAGATCGATCTTTGTCGGCCGCCTCCCAGGCCGCGTTGAGCTCGGCATAAGGTACGGGAACGAGCTCGATTCCCATTTCCCTTGTGATGGCCGGTCCGATTTTCGGCCGGCTTCTTCCCACCGTCAGCAGCTTGGCCCTCTTCATTGCGGCGAGGCAATCTTTCGGGTCGAGCGTTTCTAATGCATCCGGCTTGCAGGAGAGATCACCCGGCGCGGGCGTCCGCCCTTTACGTGCCTGCGCGGTGGCCGCCACGAACTGCTCGACCGAGCCGCCCCGCTTGACCAACGCGAAACACTTCACGGCCGCGACCAGATCGTCCAAGTCCGACGAGGCGACGAAGCCGAGGTTCGGCTGCTTCTTTCGCAATAGTCGGGCCGTGTAAACGAGGAATCCACCGCTGCCGCCATATTGGAAGTCGGCATAAAGCGTCGGCTTGCCGGTGGCCAAGACGGGCTGCACCACGCGGTTCCAGCAGTTCATCTGATAGACGAGATAACCGTCCACCGGAGACGACTTGTCCTGATCGAGAATCTTCTCAGTCTGCTTCCGACCATTGGCCATCGAGGTGACGAACTCGAAGTTCGGGCAGTCCCTCTTCAACTTGGCTTCGATCCGAGCCATGACAGGCCGAAAATCGAACCCGACGTTCGGCCAGTCCGGGCGGGGTTGCTTTGGGGCGTACAGAGCGTAGATGAGCCGGATCCGCGTCTTGTTCGTCTCAGTGGCCGCTCGCGCCGGGCTGATGGCCGCCAACAAACCGTTTGCCCCGGCACAGACTGCACACCCGGCCGCCAGGAATTGCCGCCGACTCACGGGGCAACAAGCGCAAGCTGAGAGAGTCTCGAATCGCTTCATCGTCGGTCTCCTTTTTTGTGAGGAAGGAAGAAGGAGGAGGGAACCAAAACGGGGGGGATTCACTGGTTCTGCACCGCAACTCTGTCGAAACGCGTTAAAGAAGGCTGGTTTTGTTTTGTGGTAAACGGTCTGGGTGGCCCAACTACGCCTCCTCCAGCACCTTCCATCCTAGCGCGTCGGCCAGGGCGTAGACGGGCTCTTTCAGGTCGCCAAAGTAGGTCACCCGGTGCCAACTCCACCGATCCCACTCCCGAAAGAGCTTCTCGATGTCGCCGACCGGCTCGACCGCCAGCTTCGTGCGACACGCCCGATCATCGTCCACGTCGGCCATCGCTTTGCCTTGATGGACGAGAATCGTCTTCTTTTCCGGGCCGAACTCGACCGAGGTCGTCATGTAGCCCAGCGGAAACAGCGAGCGAACGGCAGCACCCTGGCGGTCTTCGCTGTGCGTGAGGATTTGGAAGGGGTTGGTCGGGCCCTGCGGCCCGAAGACCTTGTTCGACGCCACGCAATGGGCGTAGATGATCTGCCGCTTCGAGGTGTCGATGACCGGATCGGAGATGAACCCGGGGCGTCCCTGGGTCAGGGCCGTCATGGCCACCATCGTCGATGCCGACCGCACGTCGCACTCGCACCCGCCGATCAGGCCCGCGTTGTTCAACTCGTGGAAGCCCAGGCACGGATAGGCGTGGATGTGCCCGCCGTAAAACCCGCCGAGGCAATTAATCGTCATCGCCCTTGCGCCGTGCTTCTTGAGAACGGCCTTTTCGGCCAGGTACATGGCGGCCGATTGCTCAAGCGTTTCTCGCGAGACATTCTCGATCTTCGTGGCCGTCTTCTGCCAGCGATCGGCGATCTCGCTCGACTGGTCCTTGTCGGCCGCTTTCCAGGCCGCGTTTAGCTCGGCATAAGGTACGGGAACGATTTCGATTCCCATTTCCTTCGTGATCGCCGGTCCGATCTTCGGCCAGCTTCTTCCCACCGTCAGCAGCTTGGCTCCATTCATTGCGGCGAGGCAGTCTTTCGGATCGAGTGTTTTCAGTTCATCCGGCTTGCAGGAGAGGTCACCCGGCGCGGGTGTCCGCTCTTTGCGTACCCGCTCGGTGGCCGCCGCAAACTGCTCGACTGAGCCACCTCGCTTGACCAACTCGAAACACTTCACAGCCGCTACCACGTCGTCCAAGTCCGACGAGGCGACGAAGCCGAAGTTGGGCTGCTTCTTGCGTAACAGTCCGGCCGTGCTGATGAGCACTCCACCGCTGCCGCCGTACAGGAAATCGGCATAGAGCGTCGGCTTGCCGCTTTCGGCGATGGTCTGGACCACGCGGTTCCAGTTGTTCATCTGATAAACGAGATAACCGTCGATTGCCTGCGATTGGTCTTCATCAATTATCTTCTTGGCCTGCTTCGGATCTGTGGCCATCGAGGTAACAAGCTCAAAGCCGGGACAATCCTTCTTGAGCTTGGCTTCGATCCGAGCCATGACAGGCCGAAAATCGAAGCCCACGTTGGGCCAGCACGGGCCAGGTGCTACTGGGGCGTTCAGGGCATAGATGATCCGGATCCGCGTCTTGTCCGTCTCGGTGGCCGCCCGGGCCGGACTGCCGGCCGCCAACAGACCCGTCGCCCCGGTACAGGCCGCGCAGCCCGCGGCAAGGAATCGTCGCCGAGTCACGGGGCAACACGCACACAATGAGAGAGTCTCGAACCGTTTCATCATCGGTCTCCCTTGTTATCTGAGGCGGGAAGGAGGAAGTGCAGGAAGCGGAAATGGTGGGAAAGCAGTGGGTTCCGCGCAACGCACCCCCGGGCCACCGGCAAGACAACAGTTTCTGCTATCGGCGCACCGTTCCCAGTATTGTATCAGTTTTGGACGCCGGTTTCAAATGTTATCGCCCGTTGCAGGGTCTGGTCGGCCCCCCCTACCGTCCGCCGCCGGCGCAGGCACAGGCGCACGCGCAGCCGGCGCAGGCACAGCCGCTGAAACCCCCGCCTCCTCCGCCACCGCTGCCCTCGGACAGTGAGGAGAGGATCTGGCCGGTGAGGCTATCGGCGCCGCTGAGATTGAGAAACCCACCCGTGGGTTTGGCGATGCCCAATCCCTCGGGCGAGATCGACGAGGCCATGCTGCCCATCGTGTTTTCGGTCCACCCGGCGAACGACGCGGCCACGTCGCCAAAAGAGGTCTTCCCACCGACGTTGGTCGCCGAACCGGCGGCGCTGGCCACCGAGCCGCCGGCCTGGGCGGGACCCATGTAGGTCTGGCCCCGACACCAGATGGGCCAATAGGTTCGGCCGGTGAACACGGTCGGGTAGTCGTCGTCCATCAGGATCCACTCGAAGCTGCGGTCGATCACCTTTTCGCGCATGGGCACGTCGCCCATCGACTTGGCCTGCTGGAGGGCCCGGTGGATGATCGACCGGTAGTAGTCCTGGGTCTCCGAGAGGTCGAAGCCCTTCATCCGGCCGACGACGTGCGTGATGAGTTGTCTCATCGCCGCGCTGAACTTGATGTCCTTGAGCGGCTTGGGGGAATTGAGCTGGATCAGGTAGAGGAACGGGTGCTCGTACTTGTGTACGGCGACGCCCGTCTTGTGAGCGATCTTCCGATAGAGTTTGGCCCGCTCGGGCTCGGTGGTCGGCAGTAGACTGACGTCGACGAGGAAAGGTTCGTTGACGGCCACGCACAGCGGGTCGGCTTCGGTCTGGCGGAGGATGCCTTTGCGGAGCATGCCGAAGATGACCAGGGTGAGTACCTTCGACAAAGGCAACTCGAGCAACAAGGCCGCCTCCGGCGCAGTCAGCCCACGCTTGATGCCGCCCCCCTCGACCTCGGCGATCGGCGGCATGTAGTGCGCCTTGCGCCGCCGCAGTGCCCATTCGTTCCAGAAGAGCAAGCCCGCGACGACGGGTACGCACAGCAGTTCGACCTCGGGGCTGATGAAGAAGACCCAGACCATGAAGGCGGTGAAGACGACGTAGACCGAGAAGCCGGTGCCGCCGGTGAAGCGGAAGAAGACATGGGTCCAAAGGCCGACGACAATCAGCCCGACCAAAACCCGGGCCTTGGTCGACTCACGGAACCACTTCAGCAGCAGACCGAGTTTCGTCATCTTTATGACCCGTTGCATGTCCCGCCTGGGGAACGACACGCCGAACCTATGCTCGCGGTCTAATCGGATGTTGGGCCGATACCAGGCCACGGCCGTCGTATCATCGGCCACGGCTTTCCGATCGAACTTCACGTCCTGCCAGCGGACCTCCTCGGGCTTGATGTGCTTGGGTAGTTGAATAACGACCTTCAACTCAGTCTGGCCGCGGATGTATTCCGAACCGAACCAGGTCGGCGAGACCTGCAGCGAGGCGTAGTCCTTGCGCGTCGTGTCCTGGTAGACCATGTCGGGCATGGTGTACTCGACGTGTAGCGTGCCCGAGCCACCCGGTGGTATCTTTGCCGGACCCATGTGGATCTCGAAGCCCGTGTCGATTTCGGTCGACGGTTTAATGTTCGTCAAAGAGAATCCCTTGCACGACGCCTTCACGTTGCCCAGGTCATAGCCCTTGTGGAACGTGCCGATGTCGACGATGTCGATTCCGTGGGCGCCGAATTCGTTCTGGAACGTGATGTCGTAGACGACCCGTACCGAGGCGTCCTTCTGGACGAACACGCTCATCTCGGCCTTGGGCACGCGAAACCGGTAGGGCGCGGCGGCGGTCGCCGAGCTGCAGCAGAAAAGCAAGCAGATGGCGACGATCGTGACGCAGCTTGAGCGTTTCATGATTCTCCTCTTTCGCTTGACCGCTCCCTGACGGTCGCGGCTCTGTTAACGCGTGGGTGGTCGAGGGTCGGCCCAACCGGCCGGATTGCGTGGGCAGTCGGCCG
>CAZWWC010000119.1:6688-10992 GCA_964637625.1 uncultured Planctomycetaceae bacterium | reverse complement strand
ACGCCGAGCCGGCCAAGCGGCAAATCATCGACGACATGGCGCTGATGCTTCGCGGTGCGATGGCCGCCGAGGGCAAGGTGGGGCTGATGATGAACGTCCCGCGAGCGAGTCTCCAGAAGGTTATCTCCCTGTTGCCGGCGCTGCAGAAGCCGACCGTCTCGAACCTGAGCGACCAGGATTGGTGCGACGTGAATACGATCCTCGAGGAATCGGTCGTGCGACAGATTATCCCACGGCTGAAGGCAGCCGGCGCACGTGGGATCGTCGAGTATCCGCTAAACAAAGTAATCGACTGATTGCGCAAACCGCGGGGAAGAGCACGCCTCGGTCGTTTAGCGGGCGGCCTTGGCCGCCGTTGCCGTCGCCAACCTGAAGGACTTGCCACCGTAGGACACTCTCATGATGCAATCCTTCTTTACCGCCGTGTGCATGGCAATGCTCTGCGGCACGCCGGCCGCCGACAAAACCAACGGCCTGCCGTTGCTATTGGCCGAGAATTTCGAAAAAGGAGCCGGCCGCTGGCAACCGACCGACGCGAAGGCGTGGAGGATCGTGAAGACCGACTCGGGCAGGGTCTACGAGCAATGGAAGAAAAAGAGCAAGTATAAGCCGCCGCATCGCAGTCCGTTGAACATCACCCTGCTCAAAGACGTTCTGGTCGGCGACTTCGTGCTCACGGCTCGCGTGAAGAACACGGCCACCAAGGCGGGCGCCCATCGCGACGTGTGCATCTTCTTCCATTACCAGGACCCGGCCAACTTCTACTACGTTCACCTCGGCCTGCGGCCCGACCCACATTCGAGCCAGATCATGATCGTCCGTGACGCACCGCGACGCATGATCACGAAGAACAAGCCGCCGGGCATCCCCTGGGACGATCAATGGCACAACGTGAGGGTGGTTCGCCGCGTGAAAGACGGCACGATCGAACTTTACTTCGACGACATGAAGAAGCCGAAGATGATTGCCAACGACAAGACGTTCACCTGGGGTCAGATCGGAATCGGCTCGTTCGACGACACGGCCCAGTGGGATGATGTCAGACTCTATGGCAAGAAGGTCAGGAGGCCGGCTAAGAAACCCGTCAAGCAACCATGATCGCCGAGCAGGGCGGCACCGGCTGCTTGTTCGATTCGGGTTCCGGCGCGCCGGGATGGCCTCGATGGCCAGCCTCGCCAACCACCTCCGTGGGAGAACATCGCATGAGCGCCGAAGAACGACTCGCCGCGAAGCTTGCCGGGCTCGGTCTGGCGATGCCGGCTGCGGCCAAGCCCAAGGGACTCTACCGGCCGCTGGTCATCGTGGACAACCTGGCCTACACCTCGGGCCACTTGCCCATGACGCCCGACGGCGAGCTGGTGACCGGTCGGGTCGGTGATGATCTCGACGTCGAACAGGCCCAGCAGGCGGCCGTGTTGGCCGGCCTCGGTATACTCGCGACGTTGAAGGCCGAACTGGGCAGCTTGAATAGGGTCCGCCGCGTGGTCAAAGTCCTTGGCATGGTCAACTGCACGGCGGATTTCACCGAGCAACCGGCCGTCGTCAACGGGGCCAGCGGGCTGTTGGCCGACGTCTTCGGCCCGGAGGCAGGCATCGGTGCCCGCAGCGCTCTGGGCGTCGGCTCACTGCCGCTTCGCGCGGCGGTCGAAATCGAAGCCGCGTTTGAAATCGACGGGTAGCGACGGCATGCTACGCCCAAAAGAGCTAACCTTAGGTGTGCCTTCGTTTTCGCTGCTGACCGGCCGGAATTGACGCCCTGCGGCTTGCGCTACTATAATTCACTACCTGATCAATCGGGTGGGAAGCACCTCGTCCCGATAAGAAAGGTCTTCCGACCGCGAATAGCCCTCGGGTGGTGGCCGACCGATCCCGCGGCATGACACTGAAAACCAGGACGTGAGACTGTGCTGGACTTTGTTGGAAAGCTCGATTCGAGGGTCGCTCACGGCGAGCTGCGCGGTGCCCCAGTTGCCGTGATTCGGGGATGCTGTGTGCCACTGCTTCGCGAGAAGCAGTGCCGTATCCTCTCGACCAAGCACTGCTTGCCCGCTGGGCAAGCAGTGGCACACCGTGGTGGCAGGGTCTGGCCAGTGTCGACTAGGTTTTGCCTTCTGTTGTTGCTACTGTGCCCTGTGGCACCGGCCGCCGGCGAGCCCGCCGGGCGAGGCGATGCACGGGAAGGGGCAGTCGACCGCATTGGGCGTGTACTCAAGCTGCAACTGCCGATCGTCGCCAGCAGCGAACAGCTCGCCAAGCGCTTCGTGATCCAGGCAAAGGCAGAAGCCCAGAAGCGAGAGGCCCAGCCCGTGCTGATCTTCGTGCTCGAAGTTCCGCCGGGCCAGGAGGACTTCGGTCGAGGGAGCCAATTTGAAGCGTCTTTGGCACTGGCCCGATATCTTTCAAGCGACAAGCTCTCCGGAGCGACCACGGTGGCTTACGTCCCGGGCTCGATCCAGGGCCATGCCGTACTGGTGGCGATGGCCTGCGAGCAGATCATCATGGCGCCGGATGCGCGGATCGGTTCGGCGGGCATCGACAGTGAGCCCATCGACGAGGTGATGCGGACCGCTTATCGCGATATTGCCCAGCGCCGCCGGACCGTGCCGGCCGAGTTGGCCCTCGGCATGCTCGATCCGGCGTGGGAGGTCCTCGAAGCGGAAATCGAGGTGGGCCGCGAGTTCGTCACGCCCGAGGGTCTCGAAAAGCTGAAGGAGGATCACACGGTGGCCAGCCAGAAGGTGGTGATTCGGGCGGGCGAGCCGGGCCAGTTCACCGGCACCGAGGCCCGACGGCTCGGGGTTGCCAGCTATCTGGCCAAAGACCTTCGCGAGGCGTGCGGAGAGGGGCTTGGGTTGCCCGCCAAGGACGTCGAAGAAGCCGTCTTGTTGGCCGACAAATGGAAGGCCGTTCGCGTCGATCTGGAGGGACCGGTCACGTTTGAGAAGGTCGACGAAATCAAGCGACTGATCGGAAATGCCGTCCAGCGGGATTCGGCGAATTTCATTTGTCTTTGGATCGACAGTGCGGGCGGATCTCCGGAAGACAGCGCGACCCTGGCCAACTTCCTGGCCGATCTCCCCGCCAACGAAGTCCGCACCGTGGCCTACATCGACGAGGCGGCCCGAGGCGACGCCGCGATGGTGGCGCTTGGCTGCGACCAGATTGTGATGTTGCCCGACGCCGTGCTCGGCGGTCCCGGCGAGTACGTCATGTCGGCGTCCGAGGTCGAACAGGCCTCGCAGGGCATCCGCCAGCGCGCCAAGCAGAAATCCCGATCCTGGTCCTTGCCGGCGGCCATGATCGACCCGAACTTGAACGTATACGACTGTACGCGCCTCGACATGCCCGACCTGACGGAGTATTTCTGCGAGGAAGAACTCGACGAGCAACCCGACAAGAAAGAATGGAAAAAGGGCCAGCCGGTGACCCGTCCGGGTCAACTGTTCGAGGTCAAGGGTCCCCAAGCGGTCAAGTACCACCTGGCCAACCACACGGTTGAGAACTTTACGGGCTTCAAGGAGATCTACGGGTTGGAGGACGATCCGTCGCTGGCCGCGCCGAACTGGGCCGATTCGTTGATCCGAGTACTCGCCTCACCTGCCGTGGCCACGCTGCTTCTGATGGTCGGCGGCGCGGCCTTGTATGCCGAGTTGCACACGCCGGGCGTGGGCTTGGGTGGCTTCCTGGCCGCCGTCTGCTTCCTGATATTTTTCTGGGCACAGTTCATCGGAGACAATGCGGCCTGGCTCGAAGTGATCCTCTTTCTGGCCGGCGTGGGTTTCCTGGTCTTGGAGGTATTCGTCCTGCCCGGCTTCGGCATCTTCGGCATCGGCGGAGGCGCGTTGGTTTTGGCTTCCCTGGTGCTGGCCACCCAGACGTTCATCCTGCCGCGCAACACGTACCAACTCCACCAGTTCCAAATCTCGTTGACCATTGTGGCCGGTGCGGGATTGGGCGTGGTCGTTCTCGGGGCCATGCTGAACCGTTGGCTCCCGCGCGCGCCGCTGTTGAACCGGCTCATGCTCGCACCCCCTGCGGGAGAAGAAAAAGAATTCATTCAACACAGCGAATCACTCGTCCATTTCGAGGAATTGGTCGGGCAACAGGGCGTTACCACCACCCAGTTGACCCCCAGCGGCAAGGCCCGCTTCGGAGACCAACTGGTCGACGTCATCGCCGACGGAGAGTTGATCGAGCCGGGCACGCGTATTACGGTAGTGGAGATCCACGGCAACCGTGTCATGGTGGAGCCCATCGATAAGGAGGATTGACACCGGGGACTGGTTGACACCGGGGACTGTCCC
>CAZWWC010000119.1:0-6588 GCA_964637625.1 uncultured Planctomycetaceae bacterium | reverse complement strand
GCCCATCGATAAGGAGGATTGACACCGGGGACTGGTTGACACCGGGGACTGTCCCGATTTTCGCGCAGGCGCAGCCGGAGCGAAAATGGGACTGTCCCCTTCAAACCACTAAGAAACTATCTCGAAACCCAGTTCATGGTTGTCATCCTGAGCGAAGCGAAGCATCTCAAATCTTCCAGTGCCAAAGAGATCCTTCGCTTCGCTCAGGATGACAGACAAAGGCCAAAAGGTATTTTGAGATAGTCTCTAACGCCTATTGCAACGCCGAAAACCATTCGAGGAAACAAAATGGGTTTGTGGGTACTAGCGCTGCTGCTTCTGATAGTCGGCCTGGGACTGGTGATTCTCGAGGTGTTTTTCCCCTCGGGAGGAATTCTCGGGTTCCTTTCCTTCTGCTCCATCGTCGGCGCGGTGATCCTCGGGTTTCAAAGCAGCACAGGCATGGGCATCGGTGTCCTGCTGACCGCCATCGTTGGTGTACCGATCGTGATCGTCGTGGCGCTGCAATGGTTGCCCGATACGGCCGTCGGCCGAAGAATCATCCTCCACGCGCCCAGCAGCGACGACGTGCTGCCCGACGACGAGAGGATGCGAAGCTTGAAAGACCTGGTAGGTAAGGTAGGTAAGGCAAAAAGCAAGATGCTGCCTGCCGGCGTTGTCAAAATTGACGGCCAGACGATTGACTGCGTCAGCCAGGGTATGGCGATCGAGCCGGGCCAGTTGGTTCGGGTGATCGAAGTCCACGGAAACCGAGTCGTTGTCCGACCGCTCGACGACGCCGAGATGCCCGAGCAGCCCAGGCCCGACGATCCCCTCTCGCAGCCGATCGACCTCGATCCGTTTGGCGAGGAGAACCAGTCCTCGGCTTGACATTTCGGCCCTGGGCCGCTAAACCCAGAACCATGGAAGCAGGGTGCCTGGGCCATAGCGAAGCGGTGGCCCAGATCGTCTGAGAGAACGGTGGTGGGCGGTGCCCACCCTACTTTTTTCACGTCAACATCACGGATCACCTTTACGTATCTCGAAGGATCGTACCATGTTGCTCTTCGCTCAAGATCAAGACGCGGGTGATATCGGAAATATCCTCTGGATTGCCGGTATCCTGATAGCCGTTCTTCTGGCACTGGTCGTTCTGGCCATTGTCGCCCGGTACTTCCGCCTCTGGATCCAGTCGGTCACCACGGGCGCCGGGATCGGCATCCTGGATCTGTTGGGAATGACGTTTCGCAAGGTCGATGCTCGCGTGATCGTCCGCAGCAAGATCATGGCCGTGCAGGCCGGGCTGGGTGAAGAGACGGGCATCACGTCCAAGGCGCTGGAGGCCCATTACCTGGCCGGCGGCAACGTGCCGCTGGTGATCCGCGCGCTGGTGGCCGCCTCGAAGGCCAAAATCGTCGAGCTCGATTTCAAGCTGGCCACGGCCATCGACCTGGCCGGCCGAAACTGCTTGGAAGCCGTTCAGACGAGCGTCTATCCCAAAGTGATCGATTGCCCGGCGCGCGGATCCGGCCGTGATTCGCTCGACGGCATCGCCCAGAACGGCATTCAGCTCAAGGTTCGCGCCCGAGTCACGGTCCGCGCCAACCTGGCCCAGTTGATCGGTGGTGCCACGGAAGAGACGATCATTGCGCGGGTCGGCGAAGGGATCGTCAGCGCGATCGGCTCGGCCGCCACGCACGGCGACGTGCTGGAGAATCCCGACCAGATTTCCAAGATGGTGTTGGGTCGGCGTCTCGATTCGCAAACGGCCTTTGAAATCGTCTCGATCGACATCGCCGACGTGGACGTCGGCGACAACATCGGCGCCGTACTACAGGGCGAGCAGGCCGAGGCCGACTTGCGCGTCGCCCGGGCCAAGGCCGAAGGTCGCCGCGCGATGGCCGTGGCCGAAGAGCAAGAGATGATCGCTCAGATCGAGGAGAGTCGGGCCAAGGTGGTCCAGGCCGAAGCCGAAGTGCCCAAGGCCATCGCCCAGGCGTTCCGCGAAGGCAGCCTCGGCATCTTGGACTACTACAAGCTCCGCAACATCCAGGCGGATACGGAGATGCGCGCGGCGATCGCCCGGCCCGGCGCCAGACCGCCCGGAGGAACCGCCGCATGAACCCCGTGACGCTTCCCATCGCCCAAGGTCCCGCAATCCAATAGGCTGGTCTCATGGGAGACTTAATTGGCATTGCCATCTTCATCATCATCGGCGTGATCTCGGTGGTCAGTCAGATTTTGTCCAAGCAGCGCGAGCAGAAGGCGGCGGCGGAGAGGGCGGCCCGCCGCGCGGCGGCTGGGGGACAACAACCGGCGGGTGGTCGACCGGCAGCCGGGGGTCGACCGGCAGCCGGGGGTCGACCCGCTGCCGGCGGCGCACCGCCGGTGCAGCCTCGGCGCGTGGGCAACCTGGAAGACGAGATCGGCGAGTTTCTCCGCCGCGCTGCCCAGGGCCGCGGGGCCCAGCAGCCCCAACCGGTGGCGGGCCGTCCGCCAGTGCCACCCCGGCCTGCCCAGCCTCGGCCAGTGCAACCGAGGCGCGTGCAACCACGCCCGGCCCAACCACCCGTCGCAGCCGAACTCGTCGAGCCGGCACCGCGTCCGGTCGGCGGTCAGGTCGAAGCCAAGGTGGCCAAGGACCTCGACACGAGCGAGTTCCGCCAGCGCGCCAGTCAGTTGGGCAAGCGGACACGCCAGACGACCAAGAAGGTCGAACAGCGACTGCAGGAGAAGTTCGACCATCGGTTGGGCAGGCAGGCTGGCCAGACCGCGCAGAAGGCCAAGCCGAAGAAGAAGCCTGCGGCCGCCGTGCCCGTCATTCCCGCCACCGGCGCGGCCGGCTTCGCCGCGATGCTCCGCGACGTGAAGAACGTCCGGCAAGCGATCATTCTCAGCGAGATTCTCACTCGGCCCGCCGATCGTTGGTAGTGAGCCGTCATCGTGCAGAATCGCCCCGGGAAGTAGACGGCGAGGTGATACTAGGCTACCATACGGGCGGTCAGGGAGCCTGATCGGTTCCTTGTATAGGGCAAGCCTGAGATTTCGTTGCGCATCGCCGGCAATCATTCGCCAGTAGATTGGCGATCTTTCGTTTGTGCTGCGCCAGCATTGAAAGGATAGGTAAGCCATGATGATTGAAACCATTCAGTGCCGGATTTGCAGTGGACCCGCGGGCCGAGGCCCGCGCGGATCCCAGCCTATGTACCGCCGTAGTCAAAGGCGTTGCCCACCATGGCCGATCCTCGTGGCCATTGCCGCGGCGGTGAGCCCGCTGCTGGCGACAGCTCGGGCACAAGCCGATGCTTACGACCTCAGGTCTTATGATCGTGTCACGCCGGTAAAAGACCAAAATCCTTACAGCAACTGCTGGGCGTATGCCACGATGTCCTCGATCGAAAGCAACATGCTCACACGGGGACTGCTGTCGGACCCCGACTCACCTTCAGCAGACTACTCGGAGGCTCACCTGTCACGATTCTACAATGGTTATGACGTGGCTCAGCCAATTACCGGCGGTGGTCGGCACACGGCACTGAGTTATTTCTCCCGTGGCCGAGGCCCGGTGTTGGAATCTCAATATTCTGAAGGCAACACTGGAGATCTGTACGCCAGTCACGACTACCAGCCCCAATGTTGGGTGACGGCCCAGCAGTGGATAGACCGAGACTTCGCGTATCACCCTGCGACATTTCACGACATCAAGAATACGATCGTGGCCCAGGGTGCCGTTGTGACGGGCATGTACTGGCACGATTATTATTATGACTCGTACAACTACACCTATTATTACTCAGGTGGAACGTACACGAATCATGCCGTCAGCCTGGTGGGCTGGGACGACGACAAGGAGATCGAAGGCACCAGTCCAGGCGCCTGGCTGGTGAAGAACTCTTGGGGTACGTCGTGGGGCGATGACGGCTACTTCTGGCTTTCCTATGACGACACGGTCGCGGTGTGGGACGCCACTTCGTACCAGACGGCTGCCGCGTGCACGTATAACGAAGTCTTCGAGAACCAGACCGACTCGCCCAACGGCTGGTTGGGGGGGCCTTCCTACGGAGCAGCGAGGTTCACGAGCGACGGGGTCTGTTTCCTGAAGGCCGTCGGCTTCGCGACAGACGAGTACGGTATCCAGTACGACGTCAGTGTCTATGACTCCTGGTCAAGCAACAGACCGAGCGGATTGTTGGGCACCGAGACGGGAAGCTACGACTGGCCGGGCTACTATCTTGTCGATCTCGATACGCCCATCCTGCTGGGGGCCGAAGATGAATTCGTCGTGGTTCTCCATTTTTCCGGAGGAGTGGGGTCGGGTTACTATCTGGCGGTGGACAGCTCCTCGGGCAGTCCCGCCGGCGTGAGCTACTACAGTTGGGACGGGAGCGACTGGGATGACATGGCATCGGCTGGCGGCATCTTCTTCCTGAAAACGTTCGTGGGTAACATCCCCGGCGACGCCAACCGTGACGGCGCCGTCGACGCCGCCGATGCGGCCATCCTGGCCGACAACTGGGGCCAGGCCGATGCGAAGTGGGCCATGGGCGACTTCGATTGCGACGGTCTGGTCGGTCCGAAAGACGCGGCGATCATGGCGGCCAACTGGGGTTACGACGCGGCCGAGGAGTCCGGCGCCTCGGCCGTGCCGGAGCCGAGCACCATGGTGCTCGTGCTGAGTGTATTGGTGACCTGGGGCATTCTTCGATCGCGGCCCGCCCGATGACGACGCGGCCGTATCCGTCAACCTTCATCGCGGGCAACGACGAGCTGGCCCGGATTTCTCACCAGAGTGTGCCACTGCTTGCCGGAAGGCAAGCAGTGCCCCGGACTTGCAGAAGCACTGCTTCTCGCGAAGCAGTGGCACACTGTCATGAACCGTTGTCACCTCGTGAGACATGCGGGCTAGGCAACGGCGCAAAGAGAGACCGCCGTCGGCGGGTGGTAGCGCACAGCGGCGGTCGTGAGAGGTCAGTTGTTACATGACACGATGGGGGCGTATTGACAACCGGGTCAATCCGGCCACACTTCTCAATCGCCCCTCGCCAAGCCGGGGAAACTTTCCGCACCCGCGCGGCGTCTATCGACCGTATAGCTGTCTCCGGCGATTGCTCGGAGCGTTGCCTTTTCGATTACCCCCCTGGCTGGTGGACGTGAAGCATGTTTCCCCCCCGAATGTGCGGAAAAACTTGCATCTTTGATATATTCAAACTAGGATGACGCCTAATCGGAAAAGCGTGGCTGATGGGTTGGCATTGTCGCGTCGCGACCGGTGGTAGTGCTGGAAACCATCGGGCATCTTAGAGGCGGTCCCGGAACGTCGCCTCGACAGTGCTCCGGCCACGCGTCGATCGTCCAAGGATTTCCCAACATACCTCGTTTGGGATGTGCGGGTTAGGTGCCCCGGAGACAGAGCATCGGAGGGTGATCCGCAATGAGCCCAATGCGCCAAGAATCGTCCCCATCGGACGAATCCAACTATAATCAGCAAAGAGATCCCTTCCAAAACACACACCCACCAAGGGAGGAGCGCCGTATGTCGGTCGATTCCAAAGCTACGGAAGTGGCACAGCAACAGGTCGAGCTTTTCGCCGACCGGGTCCGCACCATTCGCAGAAGTCTCCACGAGGTCGTCGTCGGGCAGAACGCGGTCATCGACCAACTGCTCATTTGTGCCCTGACCGGTTCCCACGCGCTTCTGGTCGGCGTGCCGGGGCTGGCCAAGACACTGATGATCAAGGCGTTGGCCTCCGCGTTCGACTGGAAGTTCTCGCGGATCCAGTTCACGCCCGATCTCATGCCGGCCGACGTGACCGGCTATGAATTGCTCGGCCGCGGGCACGACTCGAAAGGGCCCGAGATGGTCTTTCGTCGGGGACCCATCTTCGCCAACCTGGTCCTGGCCGACGAGATCAACCGCGCGGCGCCCAAGACCCAGTCGGCCTTGCTGGAAGCCATAGCCGAACATCACGTCACGGTCGGCGGCCAGACCTATCTGCTCGAAGAGCCGTTTCTGGTCGCTGCCACGCAGAACCCGATCGAGCAAGAAGGCACGTATCCGCTGCCCGAGGCTCAATTGGACCGCTTTATGATGGAGATTCGCATCGGCTATCCCACGACGGAGCAGGAAGAGGAAATCGTGATGCGCACGACTGCCGGGACGCCGCCGTTGCCGGAGGCCTCGCTCGACCGCCGGCAGTTCCTCCAGCTTCGCGACCTGGTGCTGGCCGTGCCCGTGCCGAAAAACGTGGCCACCAGCGCGGTCCAAATGTGCACGGCCGGCCGGCCCGACAACGGCCAGGCCAGCCAGTACGTCAAGGACTACGTCGCCTGGGGCGCGGGACCTCGCGGATCGCAGAACCTCGTGTTGGCGTCCAAGGCCTGGGCCCTGCTGCAAGGCCGCACGGCGCCGATTCTCGAAGACCTTCAAACCGTCGCCAAAGCCATCTTGCGACACCGGATCATCGTGAACCATCGGGCGGTGGGCGACTCGGTCAACTCGGAAGACATTATCGATCATTTGCTGCAAGAAGTTGCCGTATGAACGGGCCACGCAACAGCCGGTTCCTCGACATGGTGGCGTTGGCGGCGTTGGAGCACATGCGGTTCACC
>CAZWWC010000118.1:0-11019 GCA_964637625.1 uncultured Planctomycetaceae bacterium | reverse complement strand
CGGACCATTCTACCCCCGACGATAGACGGGAAACAGTGGGCGGTCGACCGCGGGGATCCGGCGGGCAGCCCCCTCACCCAGGCGTGTTCGATCGCTGGACAAACTGGTATGCTTACCTGGGTGGGGGGCGAACACGGGGGAAACCGGTCATGGCCAAGCAAGTGGAGTCACCGCCCGAGGAAACCGTCGAGCCGGGCGAGCCGAAAGCGGCCGGCTGGTGGCACGAAGTCGACCAGGGACGGTTGATGTGCGATGTGTGTCCGCGGGCCTGCGTCTTGGGGCCCGACGACCGCGGTTTCTGCTTCGTTCGAGAACATCGCGACGGGCGGATAGTCTCCACCACCTATGGCCGGAGTACCGGTTTCTGCATCGATCCCGTTGAAAAGAAACCGCTCAACCAGTTCTATCCCGGCACGGCCGTTCTTTCGTTCGGCACGGCAGGCTGCAACCTCGGTTGCCGCTTCTGCCAGAACTGGACCAGCACCAAATCGCGCGAAGTGGATCGTTTCTGTGAGGAGGCCGCGCCGCAGTCCGTCGCCGAAGCAGCCCGGCAGCTCGGCTGCCGCAGCATCGCCTACACGTACAACGATCCGATTGTCTGGGTCGAATACGCGATCGACACGGCCCGGGCCGCTCGGGCGGCCGGCGTGAAAAACGTCGCCGTCACCTCGGGTTACATGATGCCGAAGCCGCGGGCGGCCTTCTACGAGTGGATCGACGCAGCCAACGTCGACCTGAAAGCGTTTGACGAGAGCTTCTATCGACGGCTCTGCGCCGGGCGGCTGGAACCGGTCCTCGACACGCTTCGCTGGCTGGTTCACGAAACCGACGTCTGGCTGGAAATCACCAATCTGATCATTCCGCGGGAAAACGACGTGCCGGAGGATATCAAACGGATGTGCGGCTGGATGGTCGAAACGCTTGGACCGGATGTACCGGTCCATTTTTCGGCGTTTCATCCCGATTTTCGCCTCACGGACCGGCAGCCCACGCCGATCGGAACGCTGGTTGGCGCCTACGAGATTGCCCGAGACGCCGGGCTGAAGTACGTTTACACGGGCAACGTGGCCGACGTGGAGCATCAGACGACCTACTGTCCGGGCTGCGGCGGGGTTCTGATCGAGCGCGACGGTTACCGGTTGAGCCGCTATGCATTGAAAGGGGATCGTTGTGGGCATTGCGGGACCGCGGTGGCGGGCCGCTACGACCAGAAGCCCGGCGATTGGGGATCGCGTCGCCAACCGGTGCGGATTGCCGACTTTGCCGCGGCAGACAAGACGGGAGAATCAGCCATGGCCGAGCAGGACTCCACCAATACCGATCAACCGCGCAGTGCGGCCGAGCAGCCTGTGCTCGACAAGACCCAGGAAGCCGAGGTGTTCCGAGCGGCTGGGGCGACCGTTGCCGCCACGGTGCGTGGCGCGCCGAGCGCCGTCGCCGTGTCGCTGGACGACGCGATTGCTTCGCAGTCGATGCTCGGCGCGTTTGTGAGTCTGAAGCGCGGCGGGCAGTTGCGCAGTTGCTGTGGTTTCTTGGGCCCGTCGGTTCAGCTAGGCGAGGCGGTCCAGCACGCGGCCGTTCGCGCGGCGCGGGACGACCCGCGATTCCCGCCCATTTCGCCGACGGAACTTGCGCACCTCGACATGGAGGTCTGGTTGCTCTGGAGCCTGCAGCCGGTGGAAGCCCAAGGCGAGGATCGAATCGGCGCCGTGCAAATCGGCAAGCATGGGCTGCAGATTCAGCGCGGTGCGGCCCGCGGGTTGTTGCTTCCGGCCGTGGCCACAGAACACGGCCTGGACGCGGAAGCGTTCTTGCGTCAGGTCTGTTTGAAGGCCCAACTTCCGCCGGAGGCCTGGAAGGACGATACCACGCAATTAATGACGTTCGAGGGCTACGCGATCCGCGGCCCTTTGAAGGAGGTGATCGAGCAGGTGGCCGGCCCCGGCACGCCGGGGGCCGGCCAGACGCCGCCCGGCGGGCCGACCTCCGAGCAGCTGGTCGCACTGAACGATTTCTGCCGGCGGAACCTGGTCGCCATGGTCCAAGGTGCCACGCCCAGCTACTATCTGTCCGGCGGGTTCGACGGCACTGTCCACGGACTGTTGCTTAACATCGAACCGGCCGGTCTCGAAGGAACCATCGGCGTCAATCGGTTGTCGGTCCAGCCGGCCGTGCCGTTGCAGTCGACCCTCTTCTCCTTGCTGCAAGCGTTGGCCGGTGGGCTGCGCTCACGGCAGGTTCCCGCCGACGTCTTGGTCGATGCGAAAGTCAACCTTTCGGTCCTCTGGGATGCGGCCATGCATGGGACCGCCCAGACGCCGGACCTGGCCGGATTGGACCCGCAGCAGCGAGCGATCGTTGTCCTGAGTCGGTCGGGCTGGGCTTGCGTGTACGATCCGAGCCAGTCGATTGAGGCCTCGTTGGCCGAAGCCACCCAATTGGCTCAACTGCCCAAGGGAACCGAGGCCGGCGTGGTCAGCATGGCCGTGGCCACCGGCGCGGCTCGGGTCGTGGCCACGAACGTCCCGTCGCCCGAGACCCCGCGACCGGCCGCCGTGGCCGGCACGTTCTATCCGGGCGATATTCGTGAAATGGATACCATGCTCGAAGCGATGTTGCCCAAGCAGTGCAAGACCGAGCGTTGGGCCGGCGCGATGGTGCCGCACGCCGGTTGGGTTTATTCGGGCAACCTGGCCGCCGACGTGCTCAGCCGGATCGAGTTCCCCTCCCGCGCGATCGTCTTCTGCCCGAAGCACAACGCGGCGGGCGTGGATTGGGCCGTGGCGCCCCATCGACGTTGGGTCCTGCCCGGCGGATACGTCGAGTCGGACCACGAGCTGGCCGAGCAGTTGGCCGCGGCGATCGACGGCCTGGAGCCCGACGGCGCGGCCCATCGGCCGGAACACGCCATCGAGGTCCAGCTGCCGATCATTGCGCGACTCGCGCCGGAGACTCGTGTGGTCGGCGTAGCCATGCACGGCGGTGAGTGGTCCGCGTTGGAGCGTTTCGCCGACCAATTGGCCGGGGTTCTGAAAGGGTTGCCCGAGCGGCCGCTCTTGATCGTCTCGACCGACATGAACCACTATGCCAACGACGAGGAGACCCGACGGCTGGACCGGCTGGCGCTGGACGCGATCCGTACGCGCGATCCGAAGCGGCTCCTGGACGTGGTCCGCGACAACCGTATCACCATGTGCGGCGTGGTCCCGGCCGTGGTCGTCATGGAGACGCTCCGCCGGTTGGGCTCGCTCGAGGAGTACCGGCTGGTGGGATACACGACCAGCGCCGAGCGCTCCGGGGACAAGAGTCGGGTAGTCGGCTACGCCGGCGTACTGTTCCGCTAGGCGCTACTTCAGCTTGACGCCTTCGCGGGCCGCCAGGTAGATCATGGCCGCCTTGAAGTACTGAAATTTGTGCCTGGTGCGTTTTGTTGCTTTCCAGAAGGCGATCGTAACACTCTTGCGCGACAGCCTGCCTTTGTTCATCAGGCCCACGACCCGCTCGACGAACCCCCGGTTTTCCTTCTCGGTGACCTGCAAAGCCCGTTTGATGGTCGGCACGTCGAGCCTGACGGCGGCCTGGGCAAGCTTCTCGGGCCGGGGAGCGAGGACCAGGCCCAAAAGGACAGCGATCAGCAGCGTTCTGCGATACATGGGCAGAGGCACTCCAAGCGAGGGGGTTCCAGCGATAGCTGCAAGATAAGGAGTGGGCTTATAGCCGGTTCGGCCGACCGCCGCAAGAGCGGTTTGGAACCTGCGAACAGACGGCTTCGCTCAACAGCCGAGTATCTTGGCCGTCACCAGCCAGCGGAGTTCGCCGGCTGCCGGCTCGGGCTCGTCGTCGAAACGGATGGCGGCCACGCCGCCCTTGGCCAGCCGGATCCAGGCGGCCTGGCCGATCAGTCTGGCCGTCATGCGGCCGACGTCCGGGGCGTGGCCTACCCAGGCTATCTCCTCATGCTCCTTCGCCTGCCCGACCGTCCACTTGACCAGCGCTTCGAGATCGCTGCCGGGCTGCAGCGCATCGAGTTCGACGAGCTGCGATTCGGAGCCCCTTGCCTCGGCCAGGCCGTCGGCCGTCTGCCGGCAGCGGACCAGCGGACTGGTGGCAATCATCGTGGGAACCATCCCACGCGCAACGAGCACGTCGGCCATGGCGGCAAAACGCTCTCGCCCCTCGGCCGAGAGCGGCCGCTGGAAATCATCGGGCCACTCGGGATCACCATAGTGGCCCGCCCATGCGTGACGCACGATGTAGAGAATCATGGGATTTGCTCCTTGGGGACTGTCCCGTTTTTCGGTCAACAGACGCTGTTTGCTGGAAAACGCTAGGCCGAAAACACGGGACTGTCCCCTTCCGCGGTCCGGTTGTTCTTCACCTGGCTCGCCATAGCATTTGATCTTCGATTCCCAAGGCTTCTTGACAGGTGGCGATTTCGCCCTTGAAACGTTTGGCGTCCAGGGGATAACCGGCCGTGGCTCGAAGGCCTTCGACGCGAGCCCTCCAGAATGCGTTCAGCGCGTGCATGGCCAGTTCACGCAGGTATTTTGACGCCATCGACGCCAGCGCGGTCGGCAACTGGGCTTCGGCACGGGCCGCAAACGTGATCTCGACGCGGCGCTCCGTCGGCCCGAACCGGTAGGTGCTGCGCTGGCGAGACTCGCCATGAATCTCAATCAGCCAGGGGGGAAAATGCTCAGCCAGCAGCCGTGCGTAACGGTTGCGCCCACCGTGTTTGTCGCAGAGAACGTGGATTGGCTCGTCGCCAAGCGGCCGGCACACGTCGGCCAGAAGATCGAGTGTCAGGTGGGACAGAGCAAGTCCTTTGGAATCGTGTTGCCTGCAGAGCTCGTTGAACTCGGCTGGAAAGACGGCCCGGCTCTGCAGCTCGACCAGGCGCACACCGGTGCGGTCGAAGGCTCTCCGCAACGAGGCGGCCAGCCGGTCGATCTCGTCGGCGCCGGCGGCCGTCGGCAGGCGACATTGATAATTGGCATACCACGGCAACGCCGCTCGGGCGTCGTGGGAGCGTCCGTCGAGTGCTGCCCAGGCACCCTGCCAGTCTTCCACCGTCCGGCCGAGCACCCTCAGCGCCGCGAGCAAGCCGCGCTGGAGGTGCCGCAGGTCCTTGCCCGAGCCGTAGAGCGCCTTGGAGTCGGCCATGGCTACCCGATCGACCGAAGCCAGCCGCGGCGTCGGTGTGATCGCCGCGGCCAGATGCTCGTAGAGCCGCCCCGCGTCGAGCGCCTCGGGCACGTGCCAGACCGTGGCCGAGACGACCAAAGGGCCCAAATTCGGGCCGTAGCCGGCTTCGTCAGTGCCAAGGCGGTAAGGCACGGGGTTGACGCCTTTCTGGGTTTTCTCAGACGTCGAAAACGGGCGACCACTCGCAAAGTCGTCATGGTAGCCTGCTACGGCGAGCAACGCCAGCACGCAGCCACCCAGCGCCGGGCTTGCTCAGAGGGCGCGCCCGCTGCGGCGACTAGCGGACGTGGCAAAGAAAAACCTTTCCTCTCGTCGAGAGAAAGGTTTTCTAGACTCGATTTCCCGGAGGCATGGGCCCAGAAGGGGGAATAGAGAGTGTTCGATCCCGCAACACGTGTTCAAATTTGCTGTAGCAAAATAAAACAGGCGAGTTGGGGATTGATCGGCAAGAGATCCCCAACCCGCCTTTTTCAACTCGGAAGCCGGTGCTTCCGACCCGTCGGGATGCCTACTTCTCTGGCTCCGGACGCTCTCTGTTCCGCTTAGAAGACACCAAAACTAGAGAATCACGACGGTCCGTCATGTATGCTACTACACGCACCTCTTCCGCTGATCGGCCCCAGTTGCAGAGTTCGGTGGCCTCTTCTCTGTTCCGGTTCGGCGACCCGAAGTGGGCCGCCGAACCGTCTGGGGGGGGTGAGTGCTGTGCCATCGGCACGCATCCACCTATAGGTGCAAATGGTGTGCCAATCTCCATTTTCGCGATGGATTCGCCGTGCCGACGCCCGTTAGGCACTCTGGCGAAGATCCAGGAACTGGATTTTGTGGAGCCGGCGATAGAGATCACACCGGCCGATCAGTTCCTCGTGCGTGCCCACGTCGAGTATCCGACCGGCCTCCATCACCACGATCCGATCCGCCAGTGTCAGGACGGCCAAACGGTGGGTGATGATCACCGCCGTGCGATCGCGAATAAAGGTCTCAAGTACTTTCTGAATCAGACGTTCGCTCTCCAGGTCCACCTGGCTGGTCGCCTCGTCGAGGATGAGAATGGCCGGGTCGTGGAGAATGGCTCGGGCCAAGGCAATCCGCTGGCGCTGCCCCCCGCTCAGCCGGCTGCCTCCGACGCCGACCACCGTCTGATAGCCGTTGGGCAGACTACTTTCGATGAACCCGTGGGCGTGGGCGGCCCGGGCCGCGCGGGTCACGTCCTCCCCGGTGGCATGCGGCGAGCCGTACCGAATATTGCCGAACACCGTGTCGTCAAAAAGCAACGTCTCCTGAGACACCAGGCCGATCTGAGACCGCAACTCGCGCAGCCGCACCTCGGTGAGTGAAATGCCGTCAATGTGGACCTCCCCTGAAGTAGGGTCGGCCAGTCGAGGAATCAGGTTCGCCAGCGTGCTCTTGCCGCATCCGTTCGGGCCGACCAGGGCGATCGTCTCACCGGCGCGGATCGTCAAGTTGATGTCCTGCAAGACCGGTTCGTCCGGGTGATAGGCAAACTCGACGTGGTCGAAGACCAGGTCGCGCCGGTGTCGCGGCAGCGGTTTGGGATTCTCGGGATCGCGGATCTTCGGCTCGCGATCGAGCATCGTGTAGATCCGGTCGCTGGCCGCGGCGGCTCGCTGCAGCCGGGTGAAGACGTCGGACAACTTGCGGAGCGGATCGGCCGTGCCGGCCAGGGCGCCGTAGAAGGTCAGCAACAGCGCCAGGCTCAACGGCCTGTCGCTCATGCGGATACCCAGCAGATGGGTCTCCTCGGACAGGACTAAATAGGCACCGGCCAACAACGCCAGGCAGATCGTCAACACGCCCATGATTTCCGTCGTTGGATGGGAAAGCGAATCGTAGCGGGCGATGCGCATGGCCTTCTTGAAATACTTTTTGCTGCTTTGGTGGAAACGCCATCGTTCGTAACGTTCGGTGGTGAAGGCCTTGACCAGCTTGATGCCGCGGAAAGTTTCCTCCAGACGGTCATAGAGTTGGGCCATGCCCTCCATGGCGCGGCGGTTTGCCCGCTTGAGCATCTTGGCCAACCAACGGATCGCAAGCGCGGCCAGCGGAGCGACCACCAACGAAAGAATCAACAATCGCCAGCAGATGCAAACCGCTAAGATCAGGCAAACGACGGCCTTGAGCGGCTCGCGGACCAGCTTGCCGAACAGGGCCGTCAGCCCCACCGCCAGGCTGTCCATATCGTGGGTAAACCGGCTCATCAAGTCGCTGGTTCCCTCGTTGTGAAAGGTGGCTAAATCCATCTGCAGCGTGCGGCGATAGAACAACTTGCGCAGGTCGAACGTGGCCAGCTGCGAAAGCCGCGCGACCAGGATCGTATTGGCAATGAGGAACAGATCCTTCAGCACCGTGCCCAGAAGCAGAATCCCCACGAGCAGCGCCACGGTGGCGAAGGGCGACTGCGGCAGATAGCGGATAATGTAGGGCCGCACGAGACGGTACCGCCAGATGGCCTTCTGCTCGGCCTCGATCCGATCTTCGGCCAGGCGTATCTTGTTGCGAATCGCCCGGTGATCGTCCGGCGGCGCTTGTTGCAACTCCACCTGAAGCCGTTCGATTTCGGCGGTTTGCTGCTTGATGGCTTCCAGCGAATTGGCGATTTCGCCGTCTACCCAGGGACCGAGCGACTGGTTCTGGAAGGCTACCTTCATGAACGGGTAGACCGTCCCGACGTTGGCTCCCCAGAGCACGCCGATCGCCAGCGCGGTGATCAACGAGAGCGCGAACGTGAGACGATATCGCAGCGCGAGGCGAGTGACCCTACCGAAGTTCTTCATCCTTGATGGGTCCTGGGTGGGGTTTGCTGATTCTTAGCGTGGAAGGAAGCCGGCACCGGCGAAACGACCCTTGTACCAGATTCGGGCGATATCACCAAGACCGATGCAGTTGGCCGCCGTTGCGCAGCTTGCCCAGACGTGGATTTCTTGGTCCTTGTCCGCATCAGCACCGAGCATCCCCGTCGGCGGGACCCGCCGTCGGAATCATCCCAGTTTCTGAATCCGCTCGACGATCTGATCTTGCGAGAGCTCCTGGCCGACCGGCAGCATGACGTAGCGGCCCTGATCGCTACAGCAGTCGAGGATGATCTGCGTGTCGTTCGGCACATCGAAACCCTCAGGACATGGCTCGTGACCGTTGATCACCACGCGCGCGTCGACCATTTCGGCGAATGCCCGCGCATTGTCCGGCTGATAGTCACGTCCCCAAACCAGGGCGAAAATGCTGGAATGCTCGTAGAGCTCGAGTGATCGGATTTCGCGGGTGAAAATGGTCTTGTCGAAGTCGCTGGCTTCGACGTTTTCGGGAATGCTGTGCGAGATGAAGATGCCGCCGGGCAGCCGAACGGCCAAAGGAGAGCTTTCGAGAAACGGCAGATACGATTGGCGGACTTTCTCGGTGGCCGGGCCGTACGTGTGCTGGAGTCCGAGCCGGAACATCAGATTGAGCATCTGCTTGTTCTTCTGGATCGGATACTCGGTCAATTCGGCCAATTCGTGGTTGCCCAGCAGGAAATGCACCTGGGCGGGGAATTGGGTCTTCAGCTTGGCCACGTCCTCGAGCAGGGTGTGCGACATGCACCCACCGCTGTCCGGGTAGTGCGGTCCGCCGTGGCAGACTTCCTGGAGGACCAGATGGCGGCGTGGATGGCTGGCCAGATCGGCGACGCGGCGAATCGTGTTGAAATTCTGGCGATGGCCGTGCAAATCGCCCGTGACCATCACCTCGTCGGCCAGTTCGGCCGTGAGCTGGACGACACCGTGGTGGCGGCCCGGTGTCTGTCGAGTGGCCTGGGCCGCCTGCTGGTAGGTGTCGATGATTCGCTCGATGTACTGAATCGACGCTACCATGGCTCTGTGCCGGTTCTCGCTCGAAACGGCGACCGCGTTGCGTGTTTCTCGTTGGCGAGCACCCGCGAATTCTGTCGGCATCGACGCGCTGTTTCGAACCGCCTCGGGTATGCTTCACCGTACCAGGGTGTCTTTCGGTCGTCCAGCAGGTGGGAATCAGGGCCTGGATTGCATTGTAACCGGCACCTCCCCCCTTGGGTAGGGGGTGGCGTCGGGTGGCGCGGGTCGTGCGGAAAACAACAGTTTTGACGATTTTCTGGACTCCGCAGGTTGCCCGGCCGATGTCATTCTCAAGGGGGATCGTCTCGAACCGGCTGCGGACCCGGCGCGAGCGGCGGACCCAACACGTGTGGAAAGGAATCTCCATAATGAAATCCGCTTCTGCTTTTCTGATGGTCGTCGTGGTCTTGGTCGGGCTGGGCGGTTGCTGCCGCACGGGTGGCTTTCTGTCGCCTCACGGCCGGTGTCTGGTCGACGGTTCGTGCGGCCAGTGCAGCGATTGCCCCGAAACCTGCGAGAGTTGCGACGCCGATGATTCGGGCGGCTCCTACTACGGCGCCTGTCGTGAGCGTTGCGGCTGCGGCGATGAGTGCTGCACGTACGATGAGCCGTATTGCCAAGATTACGCTGAGGAAGAGTGCCGCCTGATGGATCGGATCCGCGCGCAGCGCTGTGTCAACCCAGGCCCGCCGACCGGCGCGATCACCTATCCCTATTACACGGTTCGTGGGCCGCGCGATTTCCTCGCCAGCGGTCCCCGTGCCGTTGGACCATAGGCCGGTCGTCAAGAAACCGAGCCGCGACCGTAAGAAAGCGGTCGGCCGAGAAGCGGCCAACACCCGCTGCTCAGTTTCCGTAACGTCGCTTGTCGATATCGAAAAACACCCAACCGGGATTGCCCGAGCGGCGGTCCCGGTTGTTCCGTTCTTGGGGCGGTGCGAGCCGCTCGCTGGCGGTCGCGGTTCGGTAAGGGCCCGCGCTGGTCCGGAACCGTCGCCGGACCCGCAAGAACGACAAAACGCGTCTGCCGCTTGGAACGTGGAACGTGCCACGGCACGCTGGGTCCGCCACAACCGGCTGCTTCGGTTTTCGGAGACGTGTCGTTACGAGATCCGGGCATGGCCGGCCGGGGACCGAGCCTGGCGTCGGTGGCCCCCGGCGACACGATCACAAAAACGCTCGAAAGGGTTGGGCCGTTCGTATCACTTCACGTTCGTAAGCGGTAGACGCGCCGTCGAGTGTGGCAATTCTGCCCGTGGTTTACAATCGTACTGCTTTCTTCTTGAAAAAGGGGGTTAACAGAACAGAGTCCAGAGTTACGGCAGACGGTCCTCCTTTTGATAAGAGCCAGGAAAAACAGGCAGACACGGCTCGCCTCGCCGGCACCGGCGCGCTCGTGCCAACCATCCCGAGGTTTCATGACGTCGGAGGCGGCCGGATGGGACCGGCCGGATGCAGGGTCGCGTGGGCGCCTTCGGACCGAAACGTTTTCCGTCCCGGAACCCCACGCTGGTGGCCGTCGCCGTCCTGCTGCGTGCGGCCGTCCACGCCGACATCATGACGACACCAAACCGACCGCATCGCGGTCGAAAGCATCCAGAAGAATCGTGACGACGGAAAACGTGAATTCATTGTGCATCAAAGTTGTAATTCTTGTGCGATGTTGAACTCCGGCACTTTCCATATACACGATAACCGGGCGAAGTCAAAAGAAACTTTTCAAGAAAAGGTCGCGCGCAAGCGCGTTGTCGACTTAAGTCGAAGGCGTGTATGGCGCTGGGACTTTAGAAGTTTTTTTCGACGTGCCGACGGTACTTCGCGGCAGAGCCTTTGCGAGTCGCAAAGTCGCCGGAAAGCAGCACAAACGCCGAAACCAGAAGAGGTCCTCAAGGCGGCAGAGCTTGGCGCGAAGCTCCAGCGGAAGACATGTTTGTGCAAGAAAGGGAAG
>CAZWWC010000117.1:0-11027 GCA_964637625.1 uncultured Planctomycetaceae bacterium | reverse complement strand
TTCTCGGCGCGGCCGGCCTTCTGCTTGCCGACCGGCTGGGCCTTCCCGCCTTCGCCGCCGCGCGACCGGCAAAGGCCAAAGCGGTGATCCAGATCTGGATGTGGGGTGGTCCGTCACACCTGGATACCTTCGATCCGAAACCGGCAGCCGGCTACGACTACTGCGGTCCATTGGCCAAGTCGATTCCAACCAATGTCGACGGCATCATGATCGGTGAGCTCCTGCCCCTGCTGGCGAAACAGGCCGATAAGTATTCCATCATCCGCAGCATGACCCACGGGGTGAACGCCCATGAAACGGCGTCCTACATGGTCCAGACCGGACGCAGCTCGGGCGATGGGCAGGTCTATCCGTGCGTCGGCGCCGTGGTCTCGTTGTTCAAAGGGTATCGCGCCGGATACAAAGGCCTCATTCCACCCTACATCGTCTTGACGCAGCCGCAGGGCCGGTTCTCCGAAGCGGGGTTCTTGGGCGTTCGCTACAAGCCCTTCGCCACCGGCGGCAACCCGGCCCAGCAGCGGTTCGCCGTCGAAGGCGTCGTCGCCGAGGGCATCTCCGACCAACGACAACAGAACCGGCGCGATCTGCTCGACAATCTCAATACGCTCAAGCACGCGATGAAGGGCAATCGCCAGCTAAAGCTGCTCGATCAGTGTGAGAAACAAGCGTATGACCTCATCCTCGGCGACGCCGGCAAGGTTTTCGATCTGGCGCAAGAGAAAGACGAGCTGAGAAACAAGTACGGCCGCAACACTTTCGGCCAGTCCTGCCTGGCGGCGCGCCGGCTGGTCGAGCGCGGCGTTCGTTTCGTCACGATCAACTACAAAGGATGGGACACGCACAAACAGCATTTTCAGACCATGCGCCGAAAACTGCCCGAGATGGACAAAGGCATGGCCACGCTGCTGGAAGATCTGTCGGATCATGGCCTGTTGGACAGCACAATCGTCTGGTGGAGCGGCGAGTTCGGCAGAACGCCGAAGGTCCAGTGGGAACCGCCCTGGAACGGAGGGCGCGGACACTACGGCCGGGTCTTCTCGGCCGTGCTGGCCGGCGGCGGCTTCAAGGGGGGCCGCGTGGTCGGTGCGTCGGACGCCAAGGGTGAAGAAGTAAAAGAGCGGCCCGTCTATCCCCGGGATCTGATCGGCAGCATGTACGAACTGCTCGGCATCGACCCTGAGGGAACCTTGCCGCATCCGCAGGGCCTGACCGTCCGCGTCACGCCCTCGGCGGCCGACGGTGTCGCCTCGGGTGGACGCCTAAAGGAAATCATGTAGACTCGGAGTATGCGATGAATCCATTTCAAGCCCTGGGTGCCACTGGCGTCTCGCCAGTGCTCTTGGAAGAGCAACACGGGCAAGATGCCCGTGGCACCCACAGTAATAAGACTGAGGCACCACTACTCCAGTGCCAGGTGATCATCTGTCTGGCGCTGCTGCTTGCCGCCGCGCCGGGCGCGCAGGCCCAGCGAGCACGGTTTGCGCAGCGCGATCCGCATATCGGCTATGTCTACCCGGCCGGCGGCCGGCAGGGAGCCGACTTCCAGATTGCGGTCGGCGGGCAGTATCTCGACGGCGTGGCCAAGGTGATCGTCTCCGGACAGGGTGTTGAAGCCACGCTTGTGAAGCACACCAAACCGCTCTCGCCGAAACAAATCAGCAACGTGAGAAACAAGTTCCAGGAAGCGCGGAAGCAATTGGAGGAATCGCGCAAGGACGGGCAGAAGCGACGCCGACCCGGCGATTTCATGAGAATCGTGGAGATCGCCAAAGAAAAGGGTGTCCGTGACGAAGATCTGAAAGCCTTCCTGGACTTCCGACGGCGACGCGCCGACCCCAAACGGCAACTCAACCCTCAACTCTCCGAGACCGTGACGCTGCAAGTCAAGCTCGCTGCGGACGCCCAGCCCGGTCGACGGGAGCTGCGGCTTCTGACTGCCGCGGGATTATCGAATCCGCTCTCGTTTTACGTCGGCCGGCTGCCCGAGTATTGCGAGAACGAACCGAACAACAAAGAGCCGGACGCCGGCATCCAAGATTCGTTGCCGCTGGTTCTCAACGGGCAGATCATGCCCGGGGACGTCGACCGGTTTTCCTTCAAGGCCCGCAAGGGCCAACGCCTGGTCGTAGCCGCCAAAGCACGGGCATTGATGCCCTACCTGGCCGACGCCGTTCCCGGCTGGTTTCAGGCCACGCTCGCACTTTACGACGCCGACGGAAAGGAAGTGGCCTATGCGGACGACTACCGTTTCCATCCCGATCCCGTCCTCTCCTACGTAATCCCCAACGACGGCCGATACGTTCTGGAGATCAAGGACGCCATCTATCGCGGACGCGAAGATTTTGTCTACCGCGTCACGCTGGGTGAAATCCCGTTCGTCACCAGTGCCTTTCCAATGGGCAGCCGCCACGGTACGAAGACGGCCGTCCGGCTCACCGGCTGGAATCTTCCGCGGGAAAGCCTAACGCTCAGCACCAACGACAAGGGGCCCGGCGTGCATCCGATTCCCTTCGGCCAACAGCAGCGCGTCTCGAACCGGGTGCCGTTTGCCGTCGACACGCTGCCGGAATGCCTCGAAGAAGAGCCGAATAACAACCAGGCCACCGCCCAGCAACTCAAGCCTCCGTTGATCGTCAACGGGCGCATCGACCGGCCCGGCGACTGGGACGTCTTCCGCTTTGCGGGCCGCGCCGGCGGTCGGATTGTCGTGGAAGTGGAAGCACGCCGGCTGAACTCCCCGCTCGATTCGGTGCTCAAACTGACCGACGCCGACGGCCGCCACCTGATGGTCAACGACGACTACGAAGACAAGGGAGCGGGCCTCCTCACGCATCACGCAGACTCTCGACTGCTGCTGGCGCTGCCGAAAAGGGAAGTCTACTATCTCCACCTGGGCGATGCGCAGAACAAGGGCGGCACGGCCTACGGCTATCGTCTGCGCGTCAGCGCGCAACGGCCCGACTTCGAGTTGCGCGTCGTTCCGTCCAGCCTCAATGCTCGCGCCGGCCAGTCGGTACCGATCACGGTGTACGCCCTGCGCAAAGACGGCTTCTCCGGCGACATCGCGCTGCGGCTGAAGGACGCGCCGCCGGGATTCACCCTAAGCGGCGGCTGGGTGCCCAGCGGTCAGGACAAAATGCGGCTCACGTTGACCGCTGCGCCGGCACCCCGGGAAGAACCCTACAAGCTGAGTCTGGAGGGACGCGCGAAGATCGGGGGACGGGAAATACGCCGGACGGCCCAGCCCGCGGAAGACATGACACAAGCGTTCATCTATCACCATCTTGTGCCCGCGGAAGACTGGATGGTCGCGGTCACCGCTCGCGGCTGGCGGCCGCGGCGCCCGCTGGAGCTTCTCGGCGAGCAGCCCGTCCGGCTTCCCGTGGGCCAAACGGCGCAGGTTCGCATGGCCACGCCGAGGAGGCTACCCCTCGATCGACTTCAGTTCGTCTTGAGCGAGCCGCCCGAAGGCATCGCCATCGAGAACGTATCGGCCGACGGCGGCGGCCTGGAGATCCTGCTGCGAGCCAACGCCGAAAAAGTCAAACCCGGCCTGAAGGGAAACCTGATCGTCAGTATCTTCCTGGAAAGGGTCGTCGGGGGTAGGGATGGAAAGCAAAAGGGCAAAAAACGACGCATACCGCTGGGCGCGTTGCCGGCGATATCCTTTGAAACGGTGGCGCCTCATTGACGCCGCCGACCGGTACGGAGCGAGGTTCCCGTCATGATCCAAATCCCAAAACGGTCCTATCGCAGCGCGGACTGCTCCGTGGTTCAGTCGCAGGGGGTGCAGCACGTCTACGTCGCGGCGCTGCCGCGCGCGGGGACGGACCTGGCCGAACAGCTGCGCGATGCCCTGGCCACGGTTCGTGCCGTGATGGACGAGGGCGGCACGCGCGGGTCGATCGTCCGGCAAGCGGTCTTTGTCTCCGATGTCCAACACATCGGTGAGTGCCGCCGCCTGATCGAGGAGTTCTACGGCCGACAGATGCCGGCCACGACCTACGTGCCGCAGGCGCCGTGCCAGAACAAGCTCGTGGCCATCGAGGCCTTCGGCATCGGGCAATCGGGAGAGCCGGTCCAAATCGACCGCCGCTCGGATCAACTGGTCATAACACGCCACAACGGCGTCGCCTGGTGTCACTGCAGTGACGTCACGACGGGAAATCAAAACGGCTCGCTCCACTCCGGGGCGCTGGCCGCCTTCAGCCGGATGGCCGGCATGCTCGAAGACGCCGGGTTCAGCTTCTCCCAGGTCGTCAGAACCTGGCTCTACCTCGGCGACATCGTCGGATCGGAAGGAAGCCGACAGCGGTATCAGGAATTGAATCGGGCCCGGGCCGATTTCTACGCCGACGTGCCGTTTCCGGGCAACCACGCCGGGACACTCGGAGCCGATCACGCTTTCTACCCGGCCAGCACGGGCATCGGCGCCCGGGGCAACGGCCTGGCGATGAGTTGCATGGCCCTGGTGAGCCAGCGCGACGATCTGCTGGTGACTGCGTTGGAAAACCCCAACCAGATCTCGGCGCCCGCCTATGACTCGCGTTACAGCCCCAGCAGTCCTCGCTTCTCCCGAGCGATGGCCGTCGTCACCGACGCCGCGGCCACGGTCTTCGTCTCGGGCACGGCAAGCATCACCGAAGCCCAAAGCCGCCACGCCGATCACCTCGGGCGCCAAACCCACCAGACACTCGACAACATCGAGGCACTCATCGGGCCGGAGAACTTCGCCCGGCACGGCATTCGTGGCACGGGCGCAACCCTGGCCGACCTGGCTCACATTCGTGTCTACGTGAAACACGCGGCCGACTACGAGAAGGTTCTCGCGATCTGCCGTCGCCGAGTCGGCCAGTTGCCGGCCGTCTACGCCGTGGCGGACATCTGCCGCCCCGAGTTGCTGGTGGAAATCGAGGGCGTCGCCTATGCGGCCCGCTCGTCGGTGTGCTAGCCCGTATTTCTCACCAGGGGACACCGGTTTTGGGACAGTGTGCCACTGCTTCGCAAGAGAGGCCGTCCGGAAATTCGGGTGCCATGCTCACGCTTGCCGTGAGCATGCTTTTCGACATTGAGCCATGCGACCCAAATGCCTGAAATACGTCGTTTTCGAGGGTCAGTAGTCCCAAGTTTGGCTGGCTGACACCGCAGCAGGTCATCCAGATCCTTCGCTGTGCTCAGGATGACCTGCCATCGAGATTCTTCGCTGCGCTCGGAATGACAATGCCGAGTCTCAATAGAATTCGCAACTACTGAGGGTCGAATTCCCGGACACCCTCTCGCAAGAAGCAGTGGCACACCGTAGTGAGAGACTCGCACTAGCGTCCCACCGGGCGCAAGGGGCTGGCCTTCAGGACGAACTTCTTCCGTCCGGCCGTCGAGCTGAAATCGACCGTGGCCTTCCGCGCGTCGCCCGATCCGCTCAGGGCGATGATGTGTCCCAGGCCGTATCGCGGATGACGCACGAGCATGTCCTGATGGAACACCTCGGGTGAGACGGGCCCCGACGCGACTGCTCCGGCCAATTCGGCCGCCGTCGTAAGACCCGCGCCGTCGCCCCTGGCCGGCCGCGCGGAGGCTGCTTCCGGCGGCGCTTCCAGCCCACTCGGCGCGAAGGCCACCGCGTCGTCCAGTCCCCGGACTTCCATCCGGCCGCGCGGCAACTCCATCAGAAACGAGCTGGGTACCGTCGGCTTCCGCTGACCGCGGTAGTCGCGATATCGGGCCAGGCTGATCTGCAACTCTCCTTCGGCGCGGGTCATGCCGACGAACAGTAAGCGTCGTTCTTCCTCGAGCTGGCCGGGATCGTTGCGACTTCGCTCGTGCGGCAGCAGCCCCTCCTCGGCCGCCACGATGAAGACGACCGGGAATTCGAGCCCCTTCGAGGCGTGCAAGGTCATGAGCGTCACACGATCCGTCTGGGCCTCCCAGTCGTCGGTGTCGTTGACCAGGCTCGTCTCTTCGAGGAATTCCTCCAGGTGCCCGCCGCCGGCAGAGCGCTCGTCGAAATCACGTCCGACCGACAGCAGCTCCTCGATGTTGGCCAGCCGCTGCTGATCCTCTTCCATCTCGGACCGTTCCCACTGCGCCCGGAAGCCCGATTCCTCCAGCACGTGGCCGAGCAACTCTTCGATCGGTGCGTCGGCCAGCGCGGAGAGCCGGTCGAACATGGCCACGAATTTCGCCAGCAGCGTGGCGCTGCGCCGCGAGAGCGACTCGACGGCCTGGTTCTGCCGGGCCGCCTCCAGAAGCGTCAGGCCGCGCCGGCCCGCATGATCGGCCAGCCGGCGGAGCGTCGTCTTGCCGATTCCCCGAGTGGGCGTGTTGATCACGCGCAGCAGCGCCATGTCGTCGGCCGGGTTGGCCACCAACTGGAGATAGGCGACCAGGTCCTTGATCTCCTTACGCTGGAAGAACTCCAGGCCGTGAACCATTTGAAACGGGATGCCCCGCTCGCGCAACGCCCGCTCGAAAGCCACCGACAGGGCGTTCACGCGATAGAAGACGGCGAAATCGCGAGCCCGGCGCCGACCTCGGTTTGTCTGGTCGGCGATCCGGGCAACGATGTCCGCCGCCTCTTCCTTGTGGTCGGTGTAACGCATCAACCGCACGGGAGGGCCCTCGTCGTTTTCGGTGTAGAGATCCTTTGGCTTGCGCCGCTGGTTGTGCGAGATCAACTGGCCGGCAACCTCGAGAATCCGCTTGGTGCTGCGATAGTTGCGCTCCAGCCGTACCACGCGCACGCCGGGAAAGTCTCGATCGAAATCGAGAATGTTGCGCAGGCTCGCCCCGCGCCAGCCATAGATCGATTGATCCGGATCGCCGGTGACCGCCAGATTGGGATGATCGATCGACATCGCCCGGATTACCGCATACTGGGCCAGATTCGTGTCCTGGTACTCGTCGACCAGGATGAACCGATATCGCTGGTCCAATTGGCGTCGGATTTCGGGATTCTCGCGTAGCAGCGTGGCCGTGTGCAGCAAGAGATCGTCAAAATCCACGGCGTTGCATTTGGCCAGGAGGTTCTGATAGGCCGGATAGACCTGCCGGACAACCATCCCAACGAGGCTCCCGGACCGGGCATCGTACTGGTCGGGACCAATCAGGTTGTTCTTCGCCCAACTGATGGCCGAGGCGATCCTCTCGGGCGGGACACTCGCCCTATCGATCTGCTGCTCGGCGAGCACTCTTCGCAGAGTCCTGCGGCTATCCCCGGTATCGTAGATCGTGTAGTTTTCGCCAATGCCCACAGCCGGTGCATATTTCCTCAGCAACCGGGCACAGAAACGATGAAAGGTGCTGACCCAAACCGACTCGCCCGGCACGAGCTGCGCCAGCCGGGCCTTCATCTCGTCGGCCGCCTTGTTGGTGAACGTCAGGGCGAGGATTGCCCGAGCGGAAACGCCCTCGGAGAGCAAATACCCGATGCGATGCGTCACGACGCGCGTCTTGCCGCTGCCCGGCCCTGCCAAGACCAACAGTGGGCCTTCGACATGCCGAACGGCATCGCACTGTGCAGGGGTGAGGTCCGCAAGCAGGTGTATCAATGGCGTGTCCTTGTTGGTCAGTCGGGAAGACGGTCTCGTCCGACTCTGGAGAAGACCCTGATTCGCACAGTGGGTGGCTGAGTCCCGGCGCGCCGGGAAAGCCCGAGTCTTCGGCCGT
This sequence comes from uncultured Planctomycetaceae bacterium, assembly GCA_964637625.1. Lineage (GTDB taxonomy): Bacteria > Planctomycetota > Planctomycetia > Pirellulales > Thermoguttaceae > UBA11386. Next base: position 3,362 of record CAZWWC010000117.1, on the reverse strand, counting down.
CTGGGGCAACGCTTCCGCCTTGGCGATGCCCCAGCGACCCTTCCTGAAGCTTCTCCACGGAAGCCGCACGTACAGGAGCTTCAAGTATAGGGGCTATGGCTACACTACGGGAATGCCCTCTGGAGGGGTACACCAAGGCCCGGGCTGCGACCCGCCACGACGGATGAAAAGCGGCGGCCGGCCCGCACGGCACAACGGTTGAGTACCCCTACTTCACAATGGGCAGATCTGCTATATTGCTCCACAGTTAAGGTTCGGATAAGGTTCGGATCGGCAAGGAACGCAGTTCAAACCTTTGGGAGGGAACCCCATGGCGGTTACACGCATTCCGATCAACACGAAGGGCAATGAAGCTGAGGATCTTCGGACAAAGCTGGACATGAGTACGGCCGAGATTGGTCTGTCGGTTCGCACGACGAACTGCCTCGAAGAAAAGGGCATATTCACCGTCCAGGATTTATTGAATTGCAGCCGAGACGATTTGCTGAGCATCTCCAATTTCGGTGAAAAGACACTCGAAGAAGTCTACAAGGCGTTGGAAGGGATCGCTTTCTACCGCAAGTCTCGCCAGCCCAAATGACACCCGGCAAGCCGGCGCGGTTAGCCAGGAATAGGCCGACGCCCTGATTTCTCAGTCTGCGCGTTGCGCGGGGTGATGGTTCTATTGCGCTGCAGCAGGGTTTCTTGATAATCAGAGAGAAACCTCGGCGGAGAAGGCAGATTGAGTCGCAGCTTCCGCATCTATCAGAAGAAGCGAGGGCACCGGCGCACCGGCTCCGGTACGCTCGCCGGGCTCGGCGAGACGCTCTTTTTCGGCCTCTTTCTTCTTGGAGGGTGTGTCGGGCTTGTCGCCATTCTCGCCACCCTCGTTATTCCCGAATGGCGGGTCAACAACGAGTTCGGCGAGACCACGTGTGTCGTCCGCGGCAAGGAACTCGTCGAGGAAAACGGCACCGAAGGGCCCGCCTACCGCCCGGAGATCACCATCGAATATCAAGTCGACGCAGAGCGCTTCTCCGCGAAGACCTCTGACATCGCCTGGGCTTCTTCACAAGACCGCCAGGCCCAACAAGCGGCTCTCGACCAATTCGAGGTAGGCGGCCAATATCGCTGTTGGTATGATCCACTTGATCCGCAGGTGGTGGTTCTCGTGCGCGGCTACAGTTGGTGGATATGGCTGCTGTTGATCATTCCCATCTCGTTCATTTGCATCGGGGGCGGCGGGGTTCTCTATCGCGCTTGGCACTGGGGGAAATCGGCCGAGCGCCGCGCGGCCAGCGCCGGGCCAATCTCACTGAGAGGACGCGATTCCAACGGAGAATCGCAAAAGGCTTTTCCCACTGTTCCTTCACCCACCGACATGACCAACAGCCCGGGTACAACGCTCCGGTTTCGGCTGCCCATCAGCAGTTCGGCCATTTTCGGGCTGATCGTTCTGCTGGTTGTCTGCGTTCTCTGGAACACGATTGTGGCCGTTTTCCTGGTCGACGTCGTCAAAGGATTTCTCGAGGGCCGGCCCAACTGGATTGAGACGTTCGTCGTTACCCCGTTTGCGCTGGTCGGCCTGTTCTTGATCTTCGTCCTTTTTCGCCAGTTGTTAATTACCACGGGTGTTGGTCCGACGCTGCTGGAAATCTCGAACCATCCGCTCTATCCCGGCCGGACGTACGAGTTGTTCCTGTCCCAGGCGGGTCGACTGCGACTCCACTCGCTCGAACTGTCGATGGTCGGCACCGAAGCGGCCCGCTATCGTCAGGGCACCGACACGCGGACCGAAACGCGATGCGTTCATCGCCAATCTCTCTTTCGGCGCGAGAAGTTCGAGATTCACGGAGGCGTCCCACTGGAAGTGCGATGCCGGCTCGACGTGCCCGTCGGAATTATGCACTCCTTCAAGTCGGACAACAACGAGCTGAACTGGAACCTCGTCGTCGACGGCAAGGTCGCCGGCTGGCCCGACTACGAACGATCGTTCCCCGTGGTGATTCACCCCGAGCCGTCCGGGGGTACTCGCCCATGAACGACCCTCTGGTCACAATCCGGTTCGACGGCAACGGGCGAGTGTACAGCCCGGGAGACATCCTCTCGGGCGAGTACCGGCTCGAAGCGTTCTCGTTGGGCCGAATTCGCGCCGTCGAGGTCTCTGTCCTTTGGTATACCGAAGGGAAAGGGGACGAAGACATGGCGGTGCACGAATTCCAGCGTTTGTCGGTCGACCACGGCGACTGGATCGACCCGAGCCGCCCCGGCCGGTTCAGCGTTGCCTTACCCAACAGCCCACTGAGTTACGACGGCGCCATCCTCAAGATTTGCTGGTGCGTTCGGGTGCGCGTGTTTCCTCGCAAGGGCAAGCAAGTCGTCGGCCAGCGGTCGTTTGTTCTCGGCAACGTCAGCGCCGTTGAGTTGGTGCAATCGTGAGCGTTTCGCCTCCAGGGTCCGACGGTGGCAACCCTTTCTCGACGCGCCGCGTGCGTCCCGGCGCGTTGCCCTACTTCTTCCCCGCCGGCGAAGACGCCTCCGCCGTGTTGCGGCGGCTGGCCGCTGGCGGCTGGCGCGGCCAGATCGTCGGCCCCCACGGGTCCGGGAAATCGACGCTGCTGGCGGCGCTGCTGCCGGCGATCGAGAAGTCGGGCCGGCGCGTCATCCTGGTCGAATTGCACGACGGCCAGCGGCGTCTGCCGGAAAAGGGGACATTCTACTTTTCCAAAAAAGTAGAATGTCCCCTTTTTCCCGTGCTCGTGATCGACGGCTATGAGCAATTGCCCTGGTGGCGGCGCTTGCTGCTCGAACGACGTTGTCGCCGACACGCCCTCGGGCTTCTGGTCACGTCGCACCGGTCGGTCGGCCTGCCCGAGGTGTTCCAGACGCACGTCGATTTGCTCTTGGTCAACAAGATCGTCTCGCACCTGCTGGCCGGCTGGCCGGGTGTCATCGCGACGGAAGACATCGCCGCCTGTTTGGCACGACACGGTGACGACCTGCGTGAAGCCTTGTTCGAGCTGTATGATCTCTTCGAACAACGCCGCGGGGGAGCTGGCTGAATGCGTACCACTGGGCTTCCGCCCGTGCCGGATGCGGCTCCGCGAAGAAACGGCAACAGACCGTTCCATCGTAGTCCACCTCGGACGCGAGTGACTGGTGTAACAGGCAGCACAGGATACATATATTGGGAAAAGACAGAATCGACCAGGAGACTCGATACTATGGATTTCCTGGAGAAATCGGCTTAAACTGAAAGGCTCATCGAAAACTCCAAGCGGCCGAGGCGAAAAAGACTCTCCTCGTTGTCAGGCAGGGGGAAGAAAAAATCAAAAGGGTTAAGAGCCTATCCGAGAACCCGGCGGAGCACGTCATGCTGAGCG
>CAZWWC010000116.1:6951-11117 GCA_964637625.1 uncultured Planctomycetaceae bacterium | reverse complement strand
GATTTGTCACCGGCGGGCAGATCGGCTATCTTGGATGCCATGACCAAAGGCAAAGGCTCGGCCCGAAAAACGAAACGTATCGTGCGTGCCCCGGCGACCAAGTTTGGGCACTTGCAGAAGAAGGCAAAGTCCGTCCAGCACACGCGTCGGACGACCGGCAAGAAACGCAAGTCATAAGCAGCAAGCCGATGGGCTATCGTACGCTTCGTCAATGCATCGACGACCTTCAGTCCAGCGGCCAACTGGTCCGCATCGAGCCGCCGATCGACCCGCGGCTCGAAGCGGCCGAGATCCAACGGCGGGTCTTTCGCGCTGGTGGGCCGGCGCTCTACTTCGCCAACGTGCGCGGCTGCCGTTTTCCGATGGCCAGCAACCTCTTCGGCACCATGGAACGGATGCGGTATCTGTTCCGCGATTCGCTCGACGGCTTGGCCCGATTGGTCAAGCTCCAGATCGACCCGGCCGAGCTGGTCCGCCGTCCCCGGCTGTATCTCGACGCCCCGTGGCGGGCGTGGCACAGCCGACCGAGGAAGGTTCGCCACGGACCGGTCCTGGCCAACCAGACCACCATTGACCAGTTGCCCCAGTTGGTTAGCTGGCCCGATGACGGAGGCGCCTACGTCACGCTGCCGGTGGTCTACAGCGAAGACCCCGACCGCCCGGGGCTGGCCCACTCCAACCTGGGCATGTATCGCGTGCAACTCTCCGGTGGGCAATACCAACCCAATGAAGAAGTCGGCCTGCATTACCAGATCGAGCGGGGCATTGAAAAGCATCACGCGGCGGCCATCCGCCGTGGTGAGAAGCTCCGAGTGAACGTCTTCGTCGGTGGGCCGCCGGCGATGACCGTTGCGGCCGTGATGCCGCTGCCCGAGGGCATGAGCGAACTCGGCCTTGCCGGCGTGTTGGGTCGGCGTCGCGCGGCAATGATCGTCGGAGCGAACCACTTACCCATCGCGGCCGAGGCCGATTTCTGCATCCGCGGCTACCTGGACCCCGATCGGCAACTGCGCGAGGGACCCTTTGGCGATCACCTGGGCTACTACAGCCTGGCGCATGATTTTCCCGTGTTGCGCGTCGAGCGGGTCTATCATCGGGATGATCCGATCTGGCCGTTTACCGTGGTCGGCCGACCGCCGCAAGAGGACACCATGTTCGCCCAGCTCATTCACGAGCTGACCGGGCCGGTCATTCCGAGGGTCATCCCCGGCGTCCGGGCCGTGCACGCGGTGGACGCCGCCGGGGTGCATCCGCTGCTTCTGGCCCTGGGCTGTGAGCGCTACGTACCCTACGAGCCGCGCCGCCCCCGCGAGCTTCTGACCCAGGCCAATGCGATCCTGGGCCAGGGTCAACTCTCGCTGGCCAAGTATCTCTGGATCGCCGCGGTCGAGGATGACCCAACCTTGGACGTGCACCGCGTGGAGGCGTTTTTCGCGCACGTACTGCGTCGGGTCGATTGGCGGCGTGACCTGCATTTCCAGACACAGACCACGATCGACACGCTTGACTACAGCGGCCAGGGACTCAACGCCGGCTCGAAGCTGGTCATCGCGGCGGTCGGCCCCCCACGGCGCGAGTTGCCCGGCGAACTGCCGGCCGATTTGGCTTTGAGCCTCTCCCCGAACCGCGCGCAGGGTGGCTGGGGCATAGCGAAGCGGTGCCCCAGAGAGCCCATCCCTGGGTCTTCGCTTCGCTCCAGACCCAGCCACCCACCACACATGGCGAATCCACGGATTGCCGTGCCCGGTATTCTGGTCGTGCAGGGTCCCCGTTACGAGCACAACCCCGAGGCCGTCCCGCGTTGGGCGGCGTCGGTTGACCGCCACCATCCGATCAACGAATTCCCCTTGATTGTGGTGGTCGACGACGCCGAGTTTGCTGCCCGGACACTGGAGAATCTCCTTTGGGTCACGTTTACCCGAAGCAATCCGGCGGTCGACGTCCACGGGATCGAGTCGTTCACCGACGAGAAACACTGGGGCTGCGGTGGTTCGCTGGTGATCGACGCGCGGACCAAGCCTCATCACGCCCCGCCGCTGGTCGAAGATCCCGAGATTAGCCGGCGGGTCGACCGGTTGGCCTCTCCCGGCGGGCCGTTGCATGGCATAATATAGGGAGGGATTAGGGATCGGGATTGGGATTGGGGATTAGGGTGCCACTGCTGGCTCGTCCAGCAGTGCTTTGCATGCAACCGAGCCGCGCCCGTAAGGAAGCGGTCCAGTTAGCGCGGCTGGGGGACCGCTTCCTTACGGGCGCGGCTCGGTTTTTTCCAGGACTTGCAATTGATGCAATTCGCCGACTTATCACCGATCTGGCTTTGGATCTGTTCGATCTGGCTGGCCGTCTTGGGCGGCTGCGTGGGCAGTTTCTTGAACGTGGTGGTCTATCGCCTTCCGGCCGGGAAAAGTCTGATACGGCCCGGCTCGCGTTGTCCCAAGTGCGGCCATCCGATCCGTTGGTACGACAATGTCCCGGTGTTCGGTTGGCTCTTGTTACGAGGCCGTTGCCGCGACTGCCGCGAGCCGATCTCCTTCCGCTACCCGTTTGTGGAAGGCCTGACGGCGGCCATCTTCTTCGGACTCGCTTGGATCGAGTTGCTCAGTGGCGGGGCAAACCTGCCAGCCTTGGAAGTCTTCGAGATATGCGAACAACCAAGGCCGCTGGGTATCCTGCGTGATTTGGCTACCGGCGAGGTTGTAGGTATCTATGCCTCCCACCTGCTGTTGCTTTGCACGTTGTTGGCGGCCGCACTCATCGAGTATGACCAGCGGCGAATACCACTCCGTTTGTTTGTCCCGGCGTTGCTTGTTGGCGTCATTGCACCGTCAGCGTGGCCGCCATTGTCTCCTGGTGTGATTGTCTCCCAGTCCAGCGGCCCAACGCCCTGGTGGTTGGTTTTTCTGCTTCTTCGCATTGCGGCCGGATTGTGTGTGGGATGGGTTCTCGGATGGTTCGTGCCCCGTCAGACGAAGGACGAGGCCGCCGCTGATGTCTCGGCGGTGCCTGCCGAAGACCAGCCCGGGCACGATGCCCGCGGCACCCGGCAGCACGCGGGAGGCCGTGCCGACGATGGCGCGGCTCTGTCGGCGGTATGCGTGGGTTTGCTGCTTGGCTTTTGGGCCGTGCTGCTGTTGGGAGCCGCCGCGTTCGTGCTGACGCTCGCGGGGACACTTCTCCGGCGAGCGTGGCACCGTTTACCCAGGATCGGCCCGGTGACGTGGCTGGCCGTGCTGGTACCCGTTTGGATCGTCTTCTGGCGGACCTTTGCCACGGGATGGGTTACGATGTTTGGTTAGACAACCTTTGATTTGGATGGGTCATTATGCTCGACGACAAACAACGCCAAGAACATCTCGAACGGCTGGTTCATTCGCCCAGCTACCGCGTGGCCTATCGAGACGTGGAGTTGATGGACCTGCCCGAGCTTCGGGCCGTGCGGGTCCAACTCGAGTTGCTCAAGACCGAACTCGTGCTGCAGGCGCATCACGTCGAATCGACGATCGTCGTCTTCGGCAGCACGCAGGTTCGTGAGCCGGCGGCGGCCCAGAAGCGTCTCGATCAGGCGCGTGCCCAACTGGCCGACACGCCGGACGACCCGCGGCGGCGCCGGGAGGTTGCCCGGGCCGAGCGGCTCGCGGCCAAAAGCCACTATTACGACCTGGCCCGCGAGCTGGCCCGGCTGGTCTCGTCCCAGTGTCAGGTCGAGGGTCGGTGCGACTACGTGATCACGACCGGCGGCGGGCCGGGCATCATGGAAGCCGCCAACCGGGGTGCCCACGACGTGGGCGCCAAGTCGGTCGGGCTGAACATCCGTCTGCCCAAGGAGCAAGAACCCAACCCCTACATCACACCCGAGCTCTGTTTTCAGTTCCACTACTTCGCGGTCCGCAAACTCCACTTCCTGCTTCGCGCCAAGGCCTTGGTGATCTTTCCGGGCGGGTTCGGCACGATCGACGAGATGTTCGACGCCCTGGCGCTCCGCCAGACCGGCCGGATGCAGGACATCCCGATTATCCTGTTTGGCCGGAAGTACTGGCAACGGGCAGTCGGTTTCGAGTTTCTCTCCGACGAGGGAACAATCGCGGACCACGACCTCGACCTGTTCCACTTCGCCGACACGCCGGAAGAGGCCTGGCAGATGATCTGCGATTTTCACCGGCGGTAGG
>CAZWWC010000116.1:0-6851 GCA_964637625.1 uncultured Planctomycetaceae bacterium | reverse complement strand
GGGACAGTCCCCGGCGCGCAAAAAAGCCGCCGATTTTCCCTCGGGAAAGCCGGCGGCCGTGGAGTAAACCTCTCGCCGATTGCGACCGGATGCGTCGCTGCGAGACGAGCGAGGGTCGGGCGTGCCGTAGCACCAGCCGATCAGTGACCCTGGCTCACGCCAAAGGGTTGGCACCTCCGTCGGAATATATTGGCAAGAGGCTCCTATCCAAATCTCGGGTATGTTTCAAGACTATCGGCACTTTGCTTCCGAGCCGTGCAACCGAATCCGCCCGGCGGCGAAAAATCGTCGTCCGACTCGGACCTCGGCATGATAGCCTCTCTACTATCATACCTTGTGGCTTGGCCGAGAAAAGTGGGCTTTGTCCGAGAATCGTCCGCAGACCACCCCTCCGGCGGTCAGCGAAAAAACATGATCGCTTGGCGCAAAAATTGCTGTCGCCTCGGTGCCGACGGCCGGGATAAATAGGGTTTTCTGTACAGCAGAACAACGCCATTTTTGCCCTGGCTTCGCCCGCGCAAAAACTAGTCTCCTAAAGTCGGGGGGCTTCTCCCCAGGGCTGCGGCCCTCGATAATAGGAAGACTCTTGTTCGCCACGAGACCTCGCCACAATCTGGGAGTCACGGATGAGTTCTCCGCCATTTGCCCATCTCCATTGCCACAGTCACTATAGTCTCCTGGACGGGGCCGGCACGCTCGACCGGCTGTTGGCCCGCACGCACGAACTCGGCATGAACGCCTTGGCCCTGACCGACCACGGCAATCTGCACGGGGCACTGGAATTCTATCAGAAGGCCAAGAAGCACGGCATCAATCCCATTATCGGGTACGAGGCCTACGTTGCGCCCGAGCATCGCACCCGGCGCGAAGCCGGCGGTGTGAAAGAATCCAACCACCATCTGACTTTGCTGGCACAAGACCGCACGGGCTACGGCAATCTCTTGAAGCTGGCCTCGGCCGCGTTTCTCGAAGGGTTCTACTTCCGGCCGCGGATCGACAAGGAACTGCTGGCCGTGCATCACGAAGGACTGATATGTCTGAGCGGGTGCGCTTCGAGCGAAGTGAGCCGCGCCATCCTCCGAGGAGGCCAGGCGGGACTGGACGAAGCCGCCCGGGTGGCCGCCTGGTATCGTGACCTGTTCGGCGATCGCTATTTCCTGGAGATCCAGAACAACGGCCTCGATTTCCAGCGGCTCGTTCTGGAAGGGTGCGTCGAGCTCTCGCGACGGTTGGATATCCCCCTGGTGGCCACCAGCGACGTCCACTACGTCAATCGCGAGGACGCCGAGGCCCAGGACGTTTTGCTCTGCATCAACACGGGCAAATTCCGGACCGACACGAACCGGATGCGGATGGAGGGCAACGAGTTCTACCTCCGAAGTCCCGAGGAAATGGTCGCCGCGTTTCCCGGGCTCGAAGACGCCGTGGCGCGGAGTCAGGAGATCGCCGACTCGGTCCACATCAAGTTGAAGTTGGGCAAGCGGCACTTCCCGGTCTTCGCGCCGCCGGAGGGCAAGACCTCCGAGGAGCACTTGCGCGAGCTTTGTTACCAGGGACTCCGCGAGCGTTACGCGGATAATCCTCAGCGCTGCGCCGACGGCGAGCTTTCCGAAGAGGTCACCGCCCGATTGGAGCGCGAGCTGCGCGTGATCGAGAAGTTGGGCTTTCCCAACTACTTCTTGATCGTGTGGGACGTGGTGCGTTTCGCCCGGTCGGTCGGAATCGAAGCCACGGCGCGCGGCTCGGGCGTGGGTTCGCTGGTCTGCTATGCCCTCTATCTCAGCCACGTCTGCCCTTTGGAGTACGACCTTCTGTTCGAGCGGTTCCTCGACGAAAGCCGGCTCGAATCGCCCGACATCGATATTGATTTCGACCAGCAGCGCCGCGGCGCAGTGCTGCAATATGTCAAGGAAAAATACGGCACGGAGAACGTCGCACAGATCGGCACGTTCGGCACGTTGGCGGCGCGGGCGAGTGTGCGGGACACGGGCCGCGCGCTGGGGTGGCCCATCGCCCGGGTCGATGCGGTCGTGGCCAAGGTGCCCGAGGAACTCAAAATCACCCTGTCGAAGGCGCTCGAAAAGAGCGACGATCTGAAGAGCGTGTACGAGAGCGACGGCGAGGTCCGCGAACTGCTCGATCTGGCGAAACAGATCGAGGGACTGGCGCGAAACGTGGGCACGCACGCCTGCGCCGTGGTGATCGCCGACCAGCCGTTGACCGACTATGTCCCGTTGCAGCACGTCGGCGGCAAGGAGGAAATCATCACCCAGTGGGCCCACGCCGACGTCGAGGCGGCCGGCTTGCTCAAGATGGACTTCCTCGGCCTGCGCAACCTGACGATTCTCTCCAAGGCGGTCAGCCTGATCGAGCAGACGACCGGTCGTCAGGTCGACCCGTACCGATTTCCCCTGGACGACCAGGAGACGTTCGATCTGCTTTGCCGCGGCGAGACGAAGGGCATCTTCCAACTCGAAAGCGGCGGGATCCGCGACCTGTTGCAGCGGATGAAGCCGGACCATTTCCGCGACATCATCGCCACGGCCGCGCTTTATCGGCCCGGCCCGTTGGAGGGCGGCATGGTCGACGACTACATCGAGGTGAAACACGGCCGGCAAGAGGCCGTCTATCCGCATCCGGTCATGAGAGACGTGCTCGAAGAGACCCACGGCGTGATGGTCTACCAAGAGCAGGTGATGCGGATCCTCAATCGGCTCGGCGGCATCGAGCTGGCCAGTGCCTACACGTGCATCAACGCGATCGGCAAGAAGAAACGCGCGATGATCGCCAAGTTCCGCGAACAGTTCGTCGAAGGCGCGCATGCCAACGGCATGTCGAAGAAAGAAGGCGAGGAACTCTTCGGCCTGATCGAAAAGTTCGCCGGCTACGGCTTCAACAAGAGCCACTCGACCGCCTACGCCCTGATCGCCTACATGACGGCTTACCTGAAGGCCCACCATCCGATCGAATTCATGGCCGCGCTGCTCTCGAGCGACATCCCGGGCCGCAACTTCAAGAAAAAGGACTCCCTGGTCGAACATCTCGAAGATTGCCAGCGGATGCACATCGAGGTGGTCCCGCCCGAGGTGAACCACTCGCACGCCGATTTCGTTGTCCGCGACGGCAAGATCCTCTTCGGGCTGTCAGCCATCAAGGGTTGCGGCTCCGCGGCCGCCAAGGCGATCCAGCAGCAACGAGACCAAGGCGGGCCCTATTGCAGTCTCTTCGACTTCTGCGAGCGGCTCGACCCCGGCACGGTCAACCGCTCGACCATTGAGACGCTCATCAAGGCCGGGGCGTTCGACTGGCTGGGCGCGCGGCGGGCTCAGTTGCTGGCGGTCGTCGACCGGGCCATCCAAGCCGGCGCGGCCGCCGCCATCGACCGGCGCCATGGACAAATGGGCCTGTTCGATGACCTGGACGAAGACGACCCGGCCGACGCCGCGGCCAGTCTGCCCGACGTGCCCGAATGGGACCAGCGCGAAATGCTGGCCAACGAGAAGGAAGTCCTCGGGTTTTATCTGACGAGCCATCCCCTGGCCGAACACCGGGAGCTGCTCGACCAGTTCTGCTCGCACACGACCAGCCAGGCGGCCGCGCTCGGACACCGAACCGAAGTCATTCTCGGCGGCATGATCGGCGCGCTGAAACTGCGCCATACGAAAAACCCCAAGCCGGGCAAACCGAGCAAATACGCCGCGTTCGACCTGGAGGATCACGACGGGCTGCTGCGGTGCATCGTCTGGCCCGAACCCTACGCCCAGTTCGCCGAACTGATTCGCCCCGACGCGATCCTGATCGTCCGCGGCGCCGTCGACCGGCGGCCCGGCAGCGAAGAAGCCAACCTGATCGTCAGCGAACTCGTCACGCTCGAAGACGCGCCCGCGCGACTGACCGCGGGCATCCGCGTGCGAATCATCGAGCAGCGGCACGGCCAGCGCGGCTTGGAGCAACTCCACGAAATCCTCCGCGGCTATCCCGGCTCGTGCCCGTTGCATTTGCACCTGGCGTTGGCCGACGGTACCCAGGTGGCCTGCCGATGCCACCAGCGCGTGGAGGTCAACGCCGAGATGCGTCACCGCATGGACGAGTTGCTCGGGCCGGGCAACGTCCGGATGATCGCCGCCGGCGGCGGCAATGGCAACGGGCGGTAGCACTGCGGAGGGCTCACGGCAGGGCACGGCCGCGCCCTGCAACCAGTCATCGCGGTCGGCAAGGACCATCCTGACGCATCGATTTGGCGTAACTCCCACCCATTACTAATGTTTCGTCAAAAGGTCCCTAACCGGCATTCTCCGCCGAAAATGCCTCGGCTACTTGACCGAGCCCGTCAAAGCGGTTATAAGAGATAAAGCTTGTCAGAATAGGAGAATGGGTGGGGTATCTGTCGGCAGCGGTGACGGCCCCCGCGGTTTCGGCAGCAAACACATCTTGGCGAAGGTTACTGTTGGTTTTCTTTTGCATTAGCAGGAGGGGGAACATGATGAAACGATTCGCTGTGGGGCTGGGAGTGATCGCGGTTGGGCTGTTGTTGTCAACCGCCGCCTTCGGAGTGGATGTCGGGCTTGAACTGAGCACGATTTCTGGTCAGCCGGATGACGGCAGCGTCATCGAGGTACTGCCGGGGGATGTCGAAACACTTTATTTTCATATCGATTACGACGGTGGTCTGTGGCACGTCTCGGACTATGAACTCGTCATCGAACATGATCCATGCGGCCTTGGTGAGGTGCTGGTGTACGACATCGAACCAAGTATCGAGTATACGGGATGCGTGTGGTATCCGTTTGCAACCATCAAGGTTGACGGTCCATACTGCACCGATTTCTACATCACAGCAAGTGTGACCGTCCAACAGCCAACCGGGACGATAACGAGCAACACGATTCACAAGCACATCATACCGGAGCCCGGCACGATCCTTCTGCTGGGAACCGGCCTGTGCGGCGCGCTGTTGCTGAGGCGACGCCGTCGTTGAGTCGTCCGTCGATGAAAGGCGTAATCTTATCGTCGCTGGTCGGAGTCTGTTTGTACGGCCTCTTAGTCCGACCCGGACTCGCCGAGGTCTTGTGGTCTGCGCCAACCGTGTTGGAGGCCGACACGGGCCGCTACTCTTCGCTCGAGGCGGGGCCTGAAGGGACGCTCCATCTGGCCTTCTACGACTATCAGCAACAGGATCTTCGATACGCCGTCCGGTCGGCGGCCGGCGACTGGACCTTCGAGACCGTCGACTCGCCGGGCGACGTAGGCTGGTTTGCCTCGCTGGAGCTCGACGCCGACGGCGTGCCCCATATCGCCTATTGCGAGTTCTACGACTACAAGCTCAAGTACGCCGTCCGAAACGGCCCGGACGACTGGGCGATCGAGGTGGTGGATTCCGAGCCGGGTCGCGGCTGGTACTCGTCGCTTGCCCTGGATTCGGCGGGCAATCCGCACATCGCGTATTCCGGCAACCGCGAGTGGGATCTTCGATACACCCGGTATGTGCCCGGCTCCGGTTGGCAGTTCGACGTGGTCGATTCGGCCGGCGACGTCGGGCTCTACTGCGCACTGGCACTGGACTCGTCCAACCTGGCCCAGGTCAGCTACTTCGATCAGACGAATAAGAGTCTCAAATTCGCCCGGCGCCAGGCCAATGGACAATGGACGACCGAGCTGGTCGATGGCTCCGGCGACGTGGGAATAGACATCACCCTGGCGCTGGACGATCTGGAGCGGCCGCACGTGGCCTATTGGGACCGGGGCAACGACGCCTTGAAATATGCGTAGCATGACGGCGATGCGTGGTATGACGAAACCATCGATTCAGGACCGGACTGCGGCTATGAAGCCTCGATCCGCTGGGTCGACGGTCCACGGATCAGCTACGAGGGCTCGCCCGGGGTGCGCTACGCCGAGAAGACCGGAGACGACTGGGAAATCTACCAGGTGGACCAGACCGGTCTGAAATGCGGAGACACCGCCTTGGCCTTCGAGGGAGACGATCCGAGGATCACTTATCTCAACCTGGGCAATGGTGATCTCTATTACGCGGAGGCAACGGCGGTGATCCCCGAGCCCACTATGTCGGCGATGCTACTGGGCATGGGCCTGATGGCGCTGGGCTGGCGACGGAGGCGCTAATCAACCGGGCTTGATTCACTGCAAGCAGTGTAAGTGAAAGGCCATCCGAAAGGATGGCCTTTCCTTTTGCGCTCGCTCTCGGTTGCCGTAGTCCACCCTGTCTTTTGTGTGTCATACGCCACGGGAGGATCACGGGGCGCCGGCGGCGGCAATGGTAACGGGCGGTAAGACCCCGGGCAACTCACCCCGGCGCGCCGGGGCAGCAGCACCCCACACTAGGGGCACGTCCTGGCCATGTCACTGGCCATCTTACCTCGTCGAGATGCTAAGATGGCTACGGGTAGTGGTTTGCCGCGGCAGGCCGACAAGCGGCAACAAGTCGATCTTCGCAGCAACACGCCCACGGTAGCGCGGAATACCGAGATTTCTCCAATTTCTCCCAAAAAACTGTGTCTGCTGGTTGACGGCACCGGGCAAACTGGTTAGAAAGGGAGGTTAAGGTTGTGTCAGAGGAGGGGAAGCAACGGCCTTTTCGGCGATCCAGAATTCAACCGGCTTCGTTTCTGATTTCGGCATAGTCTGCAATTACGTGCCGCGAGGCAGTTGACGATAAGCGTGACCATGGACGGGCGGGTATTCGCAGCCATCCTCATCGATCGGCGAGATTTGTTTCTCCAGGAGAGCTGTAGACTACTCTGACTTGTGCTCGGCACCAAAGCCGAAGAGGGTGAGTTTTCGTTTCCCGGTCTAGTCGGGGGTGCTGCGGTGTGTACAGACGCCGCGAGACT
>CAZWWC010000115.1:0-11143 GCA_964637625.1 uncultured Planctomycetaceae bacterium | reverse complement strand
CACGCCCTTCTCAAGGAACAGAACCATGTCAGCAACACTCTGCCCGGTGTTTCTCATGAGTTTCGCCGCCGAGCAACGTCGCCCGAGGCCGTGGATCCTCGCGTGGCTTGTGGCGACGCTTGCGATTGGGGTCGTTTCGCTGGCCGGCGCGGCCGAAATCGAACTGCAGATGAAAGACGGCCGCGTTCTGCGAGGAGCGCTGGGCCGGACCGCCGGGTTGGCCGAGCAGCCGCAACCGTCGGGCCGGGGCGCCCTGCAGTTGATCCTCTTTGTCGACGACCAACTGCGACGCACGTTCGTCCCGACGCAGCGCCGCCAGGAGGTTCGTTATCCCAAGCATGCCGCGCCCTTGGAGCCGTTTGTATTCAAGCACCGGGCCAAGCATTTCGGCAAGGCGGTGGCCTCGGCCGGTCGGATCGTCTCGATCGAGCCGTTCGACCAGTACGGCCGCCGCAGGGTCACGATGCAGAGCCGGCACGGTCCGGTGGACATCGTCCAGGGCATCACCGAGTTGACGCCGAAGTGGGCGAAGGTCGAGGGGATTACGCACGTTTGGGAGACGCGGATTCCACCCAGCTCCATTCCCGGCGACGTGTTGGCGAAGCTGCTCAACAGGCAACCGGACGCCCAGAGCGTCGAGCATCAGAAGAGGGTGGCTCGATTCTATCTCCAGATGGAGCGCTATGAGGATGCTCAGAGTGTCCTCGAGGCACTCCTGAAGCGCAAGGACGTCGACGCCGCGGTCCGCCGTCAGGTCCAAGCCCAGTTCGGCCAGATCCGCCAGCTAAGCGCCCAGCGGTTGCTCGGCGAGTTGAAGCGCCGGCGCGAGCTGGGCCAGCATCAACTGGTTCGTCAAGGCCTCAAGTGGTTTCCCTCGAAGGACGTGGCGGGCGAAATCCTCGTCGAGGTCCGCGAGCTGCTCAAGCAGTATCAAGACGACCAGGCACGGCTCCAACGCATCACCGGCGCGATCAAGGACCTGACGGCCGCGGTGGGTGACGCGCAGGTCGAGGCCAGGGTGGCGCCGGTCGCGCAGGAAATCGAGAAGGAATTAAACTTCAGCACGCTCGGGCGCATGGCGGCGTTTCGGCTGGCGATGGACGACGAGGACATGACTCCCTCCGAAAGGCTCGCGCTGGCCGCCAGCGGTTGGCTGTTGGGCAGCAATGCGGCGACCACTAACCTGCCGCGCGCGCTGTCGGCCTTCGAGGTTCGCAAGCTCCTGCGCGCGTATCTCAATGAATCGTCCCACGCGAAGCGCGCCGGGCTGCTCGAAACGCTCGCTTCGCAGGAGGCGGCCGTCCCGCAGACCGTTGCCCGACTGTTGGAACACATGAAGCCGCCGCTGGCCAGCAGGCCGGTCGAGGGCAAGCCGGGCTACTATGAATTGGAGGTCGCCGGCCTGGACAAGCAATCGCCGGTCCGTCATCTGGTGCAGACGCCGCCGGAGTACGACCCCTATCGCGTTTATCCCACGATCGTGACGCTTCATGGACAGCGCAGCTCGCCCGAGCGACAGATCGATTGGTGGGCGGGCGCCTCGACCCAAGAGGGCCAGCGCCACGGCCAGGCCGGCCGACACGGCTATATCGTCGTCGCGCCGCAGTGGACCGAGGAAGGTCAGCGGAAGTATCTCTACTCGGCGCGAGCCCATGCCGCCGTGCTCCGTTGTCTGCGCGACGCCTGCCGGCGGTTTTCGATCGACACGGATCGGGTTTACCTGTCGGGCCACGCCATGGGCGGCGACGCGGCGTGGGACCTGGGTCTGGCCCATCCCGATCTTTGGGCCGGCGTGATTCCCATCGTGGCCAACAGCCGCCGCTACTGCTTCCATTACTGGGAAAACGCGAAGTACGTGCCTTTCTACTTCGTCGGCGGCGAAAGGGACGGCGGCTGGCTGGCCGCCAACGCACGCAACCTCGACCGGTACTTCACCCGTGGGTTCAACACGACGGTCGTCGAGTACCTGGGCCGGGGCCGCGAACACTACTACGACGAGATTCTCCGGATCTTCGACTGGATGGCGCATTTCAAGCGGGATTTCTATCCGCGCGAGTTCTCCTGCAACTCGATGCGCCCTTGGGACAATTTCTTCTGGTGGGTCGAGCTGGAAGGGATGCCGGAAAAAGCCATGGTCCAGCCGCAGCGCTGGCCGCCGCCGCGAGGCACGCGGCCGGTGAACACCAAGGGACGGCTGACGTCAACCAATGGGGTCCGCGTCCAATCGGGCGCGTCGCGCGTGACGGTTTGGCTTTCGCCCAAAACGGTCGATTTCCGGCGGCGCGTGAGCATCGTGGTTGACGGAAAAGAGGTCAACAAGCGATCGTCGGCGGTCAAGCCGGATCTGGCGACGATGCTCGAAGACGTCCGCACCCGGGCCGATCGGCTCCATCCGTTTTGGGCCAAGGTGGAAGCAGACACGGGCCGCGCGCATAACGGCCGGTAAAAGTAGGGTAGCACCGATGATTCCGCGCGAGAAGTTTTGCCATTGGGGAATCACATGAACGCGGAATCGTCGGCACCCCGCGCAGCGGCAAGAGGTAGAAGGACCATCCCACGGCTTGCCCTCTTGTGCCTTCGCCAAGGCTACGGCACACCGACGATTTTCCGAAAAAGTCCGACCAGGCGCAGCGTTGATCGCGGAAAATCATCGGTGCCACCCAAGCCGCATGCGGTCAAAAGCCCTCATAGCCGCGGGCGGCAGCCCGCGGACCACAGCCAGGGTGGACCCAGACCGCGGAACGTGCTAAATTTCAGGGTTTGCCAGCAACCCGGGGACGTAGCTCAGTTGGGAGAGCACCGCTTTTGCAAGGCGGGGGTCGTCGGTTCGAGTCCGATCGTCTCCACTTGAGAGTCTATGTAGCTTTACAAGGACGCGAGGGCTCAAAAAAAGGGGACATTCTACTTTTTTTGAAGCCCACGCGCTAGTCAATGAAAAAGTAGAATGTCCCCTTTTTATTCAATCCAACGCGTTCATGTCGACGGCCAGCCCGTCGGCGCGATTGGCCAGGCGTTTGCCGACGCGGATATCCAGATCGTAAGAGATTGAATGAGCCGATCCGTCGCACAGCGCCGCGTTCCAAGCGCCCGCATGGGCGCTTCCGAAGGCCCAATGCTTGTCCCGGTCGTTGTCCTTTCCATCTTCGAAAGCGTCGACGTAATCCTGGTCACGTTGGGGCCGGTGCAGTTCGTGGATGAGCAACTGGTCGTCACCGTTTATGCCCCAACAGAGCCCTTGATCGTCGACGCGGAACTGTCCCAGGTCGTAGCGGCGGATGTTCATTTGCTTCTCGCCGAGCATGATCGTGTGGCTCAAGCCGTCGGTGATGTCTTCCGGCTTAACCAACTGGTAGTAGAAGATGATTCCGGTGGCCTCGTCTTTCCGCGGCCAGCATAGGTCGAACGGCGGGTCCATGCTGTCACCTGATACATTCGGGTCCGGGCCCTTGCATGAAAGCGACGTTCGCTGCGGATCATTCGTCTTGTGCAGAGGGTAATCCCCGAAGTTGACACCATAGTCGCACTTGGCGCTGATCAGCTGCGGCAAGGTCGCGTTGAACGGCTTGACCTGGAGAAACGGCGTCGGTTTGGCGGGGCGTCGCGAGGGACAGTGACAAACCGCCAGAGGCCGGTCCAGAATGGCGCCCAGCGCGGCCAGCTTGGCGTCCCCGGTCAACCCTTTGCCGGCGGCATGGGTGGACAACGCCTCGAGGTACGGGTGGACCTGGTACCACGGCCCGCCGGGCTGGGTCAGACCAAATCCTTTTTCCGGGTCGCCCACGTAGTGGTAGCCCCAGCCGCCGGTTGGAAAGAATCCGTGTGCGGTCAGGTGGCTATGCCATGCTTTGGCCAACTGCCCCGCGTGGTTGGCGCAACTGACCCGTCGGGCCGCCTCTCTGGCCATCTGGACGGCCGGCAGCAGCAACGCGACGAGAATTCCGATGATCGCAATGACCACTAGAAGCTCGACCAACGTGAATCCCCGCTGCTGTTTTCTGAGCATGTCGATCCCGATCCTTTTTCTTGATACCAATGGGATTCTCAGTCTTTCACTACTATTGGCTGAGGCCATCGGTCGCCCCGTTGCCCACGGCCGAGGAAGCCCTCATTGCGTGCCGTCAGATCTGGTCTCTCTTGCGCTGCCCGGACAGAGAAGCTGCTCTACCCCCGGCAGTGGCAAGGGCGTCCCTTCTTTGCTCCCCGCAGTGCGATAGCGATAGAAAGACCACTGTTGTCCGCGCAAAAAACAGCCTGCTGGCGTCTTGTTTGAGGACGGCCCTCTCTATCTCTCATGGTAACCAGCACAATCGCCTGTCAATACAGCAATTTGCGACAGATATCCTGCATTGTGCGACATTCACAGGGCCTCTTCTTACCCAAACTTCCGGCCGGTGAGTCGCTCGAAGGCCTCGACGTATTTTGCCCGGGTCTTGGCCACGATCTCCTCGGGCAGGGCAGGGGGTTGGCTGTTCTTGTCCCAGTCGGTCGCTTCGAGCCAGTCGCGGACGAATTGCTTGTCGAACGACGGCTGGGCGTGGCCCGGCTCATACTGGTCGGCCGGCCAGAATCGCGAGCTGTCGGGCGTGAGCACCTCGTCGATGAGGATCAGTTCGTCGTCGGCCCAGCCCCATTCGAATTTCGTGTCGGCGATAATGATCCCCCGCCCGGCCGCATAGTCGGCGCCGCGGCGGAACACGTCGATACTTCGCTGCCGCAACTGCTCGGACTGCTCGGCGCCGACAAAGTCGACCATCCGATCGAAGGAGATGTTTTCGTCGTGGCCTTCGGTGGCCTTGGTCGAGGGGGTGAAGATCGGCTCGTCGAGCTTCGCGCACTCGACAAGTCCGTCGGGCAGGCGGATTCCACAGACCGCGGCTTGGCGCTGATATTCTTTCCAGCCCGAACCGACCAGATAGCCCCGCACGACGCACTCGACCGGGACGACCTGGGCCTTGCGACAGAGGGTGGAGCGGCCGGCGAGCATGGCCCGATCGGTGCCGGGGGGCAGCGGCATCCGGTCGACGTCGGTCGTGACCATGTGGTTGGGCTGGCCGAGCAGCTCGAACCAGAAGGCCGCGATTTGCGTCAGCACGCGGCCCTTGTCGGGAATGCCGGTGGGCAGGACCCAGTCGAATGCGCTGATTCGATCGGTGCTGACCAACAGCAACTGATCGCCCAGGTCGTAGATGTCGCGCACCTTGCCTCGTCGGGGTTGCAGACCCGGTAGGGACGTTTCGAGGACAACCGAAGTGGCTGGAAAAGTCACTGGCGAAATCCTTCCCAAAAAAGTCAGGGGCAACAGACCACTGCCGGCACCGGCGCCGAGCAATCGGCGAATATAGCAATCTCGTATTCGAATGACCAGCGGGTGCCGCCGATTGCGTCTTGCGCCCAGGGGGCGGCGGATCCTCCCAGGTTGAAACGAGCCGGGAACTGCGGTAGGATTTCCGGGAGAGCTTCTATCGGCCGCAGTCCGGTCGATCATTCTCTGCTTGAGGACTCGGCTCCATGGGAATGATGCGATTTGTCGTCTCACCACCGGATCGCATCACGCCCCAGATGGCCCGGCAGGCGTACATGTCGGGCCTGGATCGCATCCCCTGGAGAGGGGTTGCTCGCCTGGCCGAGGGCGAGTTGGTCTTTGATCGCGAAGTTTCGGAGTCGGGCAATCTTTTCGTGCCTTGGCCGGTCCCGCGGCATGGAACGTTGACGCTGGCCACCGCCTGCCTGATGCAGCGCGACGAGCCGTATCATCTGCCGCTGGAGTTGGCCCGGGGCGAGATCAGCCAGTTTCGCAACCAGTTGGCCGATTGGCGGTCGGTCGGACTGGTCGCGCAACCGGCGGTCGAGGAGACGGCCGACGAGGCCGTGCGGCTGTTAGCCCGCGCCGCCATCGCGCCGCCCGGCTCCGAGCAATCGGCCCAGTCGGCCGAGGCGGCGCTTGCAACCATTCTCGACGCATCTCATCGTTTGGCCACGTGTTACGTCGAACAGGCCTGGACCGTAAGGCGTCTGGCACGGCAGCGCTGGCCTTGGCTGGGGATCGATTTGGGCACGAGCAGCTTGGACGAACCGACCGGCCGGCAATTGGTCGGCACGTTCAACGCGGCGCGCGTGCCGCTGACGTGGTGCGAGATCGAAACGAGCGAAGGCGCCCGTAATTGGAGCGTCTTCGACGGGCTGATCCGGTGGTGTCGCGCAAAGAACCTTTTTACCTGTGGCGGACCGCTCTTGCAGCTAGGGCCGGGCAACTCGCCCGACTGGCTCTACCTGTTCGAGGACGATTTCACCGGGCTGCAGTCGTCGGTCTCGGAGTACGTCGAGGCGACCGTGTTGCGCTATCGCGGGCAGGTCGATCTGTGGCAGTGCGCGGGCCGGCCCAACACGGCCGATTGCCTCGCGCTGGACGAGGAGGAAATGGTGCAATTGACGGCCCACGTCGTCGAGCAGGTCCATTCGCTCGATCCAAAAACGCCGCTGGTGGTTGGCTTCGATCAACCGTGGAGCGAGTACGTCGGCCGGCGCGAGGTCGATTTCCCGCCGCTCTATTTCGCCGACGCGTTGCTGCGGGCCGACCTGGGGCTCTCCGGGTTGCTGTTGGAGATCAACCTCGGTTATCAGCCGGGTGGAACACTGCCTCGCGACCCGTTGGATTTTAGCCGACAACTCGACACGTGGAGCGGGCTGGGCGTTCCGCTTTACGTGACGCTTTGCATGCCCAGCGCCGACCATCCCGACCCGCTGGCGCGGCGCCGCGACCGGCCGATCGAGTCGGGCATCACGCCGAGGACGCAGCAAACCTGGCTGGCTCGCTGCCTGCCGTTGGTGCTGGCCAAACCGTACGTGCACGGCGTCTTCTGGAGCCAGTTGCACGATTGCGTTCCCCACGACTTCGCCCACGGCGGGCTGTTCGACTTCCATCGCAAGGCAAAGCCGGCGCTGGGGACGTTCGTGGCTCTGCGCGAGGCATTCAACCGACCGGCGCCAAGCACGGCTGACCCGACTGATCCGTCGTAGCGTGTCGTGAACCTCGATGATTCACTGGGCGACAACGGTCGGTGAGCGTGTGCTACTGCTTGTCTTGCGAAGACACGCCATTTGACTGCCGGCGATGCTGCTTGCGGTTCTCCCAAATCAGAGGCGTATCCGGCAGACAATGCCGAGACCGAACTTCCACGCGCAAAAAGAGTTACGCAAGCTGTGGCACACCGTGGTGATGAATCCGGGTCAGTGGGGGGCCGGTCAATGAACACCAACCAGATTGCGTTGCTCAGACGAGGTTTCGCGCGTTTTTTGGAGGCCACCGCTCAGACTGTTGACAAACGGTGTTCCATGGGCCAAAATATGGGTTGTCTGTTACCTCACCCTGGGGTCAGGAGGGTGGATTTCTGAAGCAGAGTGAATGGCCCGAATTGATTTGCACCAGTGCATCAGGAGGAAGGCCATGTTTGAGAAGTCCTTGTTTCGATCCGTCGCCGTGCTGGCCGTGCTGACGCTTCTGATGACGGCTGCACAAGCAGACCTCATTCCCTATACCATCACCGTCGGCGACCCGGGCAACGCCGGAGAGCTTTCCGGCGAAGGCGCAGGCGGCGCCGGCCCCGATCGTACCTGTGGCGCGGTGGACTACGTGTATGACATCGGCCAGCATGAGGTCACCAACGCCGAGTACACCGCGTTTCTCAACGCCGTGGACCCGAATGGGATGAATCCCCATGACCTGTACAACAGCGAGATGGGGAGCGGCCACGGCGGCATCAGCTTCAACTCCGGGGGTGCGGCGGGCTCGAAGTACAGCGCGCGGGACGGCCGCGGCAACAAGCCGGTCGACTGGGTGAGCTTCTGGGACGCCTGCCGGTTTGCCAACTGGCTGCACAACGGCCAGGGCGGCGGCGACACGGAGACGGGCGCCTACACGCTGACGCCGGATGGTATCGCCAACAACACCGTCACGCGCAACGCGGGTTGGCGGTGGGCGGTCACCAGCGAAGACGAGTGGTACAAGGCGGCCTATTACGACGGCGGCAGCGCCGTGTACTACGACTACCCGACGGGCAGCAACACGATGCCGACGGGCGAAGCCCCACCCGGCACGGATGACACGAACGGCTCGGTCAACTGCTTGCGGAGCGTTCACGAACTGACGGATGTCGGGGCCTACACGTACAAGCCTTCGGACAGTCCCTACGGCACCTTCGACCAAGGGGGTAACGTGTGGGAGTGGAACGAGTCGATCTTGGTGTACGACACCGTGTCGAATCGTCTCGTGCGGGGCTACTCGTTTCGCGTTACCCTCGGCCACCTGCAAGCCGCTTACCGTAACATCAGTTACACTCCGGACACGGAGGGGGACGCCACTGGGTTTCGAGTCGTGTATATCCCTGAGCCTGGTAGCTTCGTCTTGTTGCTCACCGGAGCCGTGGCGGGTTTGATCTGGTGGAGACGTCAAGACAAGCAGTAGAAGGGACGCGACTCTTTGATCGAGTATTGCCGGGTCGTGATCCGGCCTACAGTCCTTGACCTCTTCTGACTGCGGCGAGACGACGTCACGCCGGTTCGAGAACCGCTGTCACTCTATGCATCGTCGCCGCATCGGCAACCGCCCGCATCGTTGTCGAGGATCTTGAAAGGCGAGTCGTCGGCGCCGCGGCGCCGCGGCGCTTTGGCGGCCATCACGCGTGCGGTTGTCTTACACGAGCATTGCATCTTGCGATAGCCCAGGATCGTGCCCAGCGCCAAGATGAGCATTAACGCGCCGAAGGCGGTGAAGCTTGCCGCGAACGTCCAGATCGTGTCCGAAGCAGACGCTTGTTGCTCGGAAGCAGGCGGAAACGTCTCGCTTTGTCGTTGGACGAAACCGTCGCGTTGGCGAATGAGAAACGCGGCCGCAGTCCCTTCTTGTTCGGCCAGCGCCATGCCGGCGTCGGGTCCCATGACCATCAGCGCCGTCGCCAGTGCGTCGGCGGTGGTGCAACGATCGGCCAACACGGTGACCGACGCTAAGCGATGCGTGATCGGTTTTCCGGTGCGCGGATCGATCAGGTGGCAGTAGCGCCGGCCGTCCCGCTCGAAGTAGTTTCGGTAGTCGCCCGAGGTGGCCATGGACCGATCCGTAAGTCCAAGCACGGCATGGACTTGCTTCGGTCCGGCGGTGGGCCGCTCGATGGCGATTTGCCATGGGCCGCCGGCGCGGTTGTGTCCCCGGGTGCGGACCTCGCCGCCGACTTCGACCATGTAGTTTTTGATGTCTTCTTTGTCGAGACGCTCGGCCACGCAATCGACGGCGAAACCCTTGGTGATGCTCGAGAGGTCGACGCGAACGTCCGGGCGGTCCTTTTTGAGCGCTGGTGGATCGAGCCGCACGCGCACGTGCCTCAGGCCGACCGATTGCATCGCTTGCTCGATCTGCTCATCACCGGGGACGCTGTCGGTAGGCGAGGCGCCCGCGCCGAAGTTCCACAGGCGCACCAGCGGTTCGATCGTGACGTCCAAAGCGCCGCCGCTGAGCTTGCCGACGTGCATGGCCTCGTCCATGACGGCGGCCGTCTGGGGTGAAACGTCGAACCAGTCGGTCGAGGTCGACCCGTTGAAGCGCGACAGCTCCGAGTCGGGGCGATACGTCGACATGGCCCGATCGATCGCGTCCAACTCGGCGTCGATAACCTCGCCGAGCCGGTCGACGTCGAGTGAGCCGGTCTCGGGGCGGACGATCTTCACCGTGTAGACGGTGCCCATCGTCTGGCCGCGCAACACGGTTTGGTCGCCGGAAGTGGAACTCCAACAGCCCGGCGCGCAGGGCAGAAGGAGGAGTAGGGTGGGCACTGCCCACCACAAGAGAAAGATCGGGTAGCACCGATGATTTTCCGCCATGGACGTTGCGACTGGTAGGGCTTTTTCGGAAAATCGTCGGTGTTGCCGAAGGCAACGAGAGGTCTTGTCGCCCCAACGCCGAACACCTCTTGCCGCTGCGCGGCACCGACGATTCCGCGACCGGGTGTTTTGCAGGTCGCAATGTCCACTGCGCGGAATCATCGGTGTTAGCCTGTTCTCGACATGCCCACGACAAGCGTGGGCATGGCAACCGACACTGGGCCAGCGCTGCGCTATCCCGGCGCGCCGGGACTCCCCAGATCGAGGTTTCGGACAAAGCCTAGAATCCGAAATCGTCGAAGTAGATGTTTTCACGTTCCACGCCCAACTCGTCGAGCATCTTGAGCACGGCGCTGCTCATCAGCGGCGGCCCACACATGTAGTATTCGCAGTCCTCGGGGCTGCGGTGCTTGCCGAGGTATTCGTCGTAGAGAACCTGGTGGATGAAGCCGGTGGATCCCGTCCAGTTATCCTCGGGCAAGGGATCGGACAGGGCCAGGTGCCAGGTAAAGTTGGGATTCTCTTGGGCGAGCTTATCGAATTCGTCCTGGTAGAAGACCTCGCGGAGGCTCCGGGCACCGTACCAGTAGGAGATCTTCCGCTTCGTGCCGACCCGCCGAAGCAAGTCGAAGATGTGTGAGCGCAGCGGGGCCATGCCCGCCCCGCCGCCGACGTAGATCATTTCGGCGTCGGTTTCGGCGGGGAAGAACTCGCCGTAGGGTCCGGAGATGGTCACCGGATCGCCCGGCTTCAGGTTGAAGATATAGGACGACATGATGCCGGGAGGCACCTTGGGATGCTCGGGCGGCGGCGTGGCAATCCGCACGTTGAGCATGATGACGCCCTTTTCCTCGGGGTAATTGGCCATTGAATAGGCCCGAGTGGTCGGCTCGGTCACTTTCGAGCGGTACTCCCAGAGGTTGAACCGGTCCCAGTCGGAATGATATTGCTCGTCGATGTCGAAGTCGCGGTAACTCAACACGTGGGGCGGGCACTCGATCTGGATGTATCCGCCGGCGCGGAAGTTGACGTCTTCGCCCGGCGGCAACTCGAGAACCAACTCCTTGATGAAGGTGGCCACGTTCTTGTTCGACCGCACCGTGCACTCCCATTTTTTGACGTCGAAGACCTCGGGGGGGACCTCGATCTTCATGTTCTGCTTGACCGGCACCTGGCAACTGAGACGCACGCCCGCGCGGACTTCCTTTCGGGTCATGAGGTCGCGTTCGGTCGGCAGGATGTCGCCGCCGCCTTCGAGGACGCGGAGCTTGCA
>CAZWWC010000114.1:3544-11155 GCA_964637625.1 uncultured Planctomycetaceae bacterium | reverse complement strand
GCAGCCACCTCGCGATTCCGGCTTGAAGACATCAAGGAGCATTTCGACGGCGCTCGTGCCTACGAGTACCTCAAGCAGATCTGCGCGATTGGCCCTCGACCGAGCGGTTCGCCCGGCATGGCCAAGCAACAGCAATTGCTCATCGAGCATTTCAAGAAACTGGGGGCCGAGGTCCGGTTGCAGAAATTCACCGTGCCCGATCCTCGCGACGGCCGACGCGTGCCGATGGCCAACCTGATTGTCCACTGGTTGCCCAAGAAAAAAGACCGCATTCTCCTGTGCGCCCACTACGACACGCTGCCGTTTCCCATGCTCGACCCGCACAACCCACGCGGGCGTTTCATCGGCGCCAACGACGGCGGCAGCGGCGTGGCCTTGCTGATGGAGTTAGGCAATCACATGGCCAAGATCAAGCCCCGCTACGGCGTCGACTTTGTCTTCTTCGACGCCGAGGAATACATCTTCGACCGGTACGATCGGTTTCTCCTGGGGTCGGAGTACTTCGCCCGAAAGTACCGAAAAACCCCGCGCGACTATCGCTACCGCTGGGGTGTGCTGGTGGACATGATCGGGGACAAGGACCTGCAAATCTACCAGGAGCGCAACAGCATGTGGTGGCGCGACACGCGGCCCTTGGTCGACGACATTTGGGCAACCGCCCGGCGTCTCGGCGTGCGGGAGTTCATTCCACGCGTCAAGCACGAAATGGTCGACGATCATTTGCCGCTGCACAATATCGCGGGCATCCCGACGTGCGACATCATCGATTTCGACTATCCGGATGGTCAAAGGCGATTCTGGCACACCACCGAGGACACGATCGACAAGTGTTCGCCGTTGAGCCTGGCCAAGGTCGGCTGGGTCGTGCGCGAGTGGCTCAAAACGGCACGCTAAATGAGTCCGCGTAAATGTAAAAGTCTCCGCATGGAGAAGCCTGCGGCAAATCACGAAGGACTTGCCGCAGAAGCACTTTCGGTTTTCCGTGGTTTTATTTAGGAGTCCTCTTCGTGGAACCACTGGTGACAAGATTGATCGCGGCGGTTATCCTGTTGGCGTCGATCGGACTGGCCTGCTGGCACCTTCGCGTCCGACGAGGCCATCGTCGAGGGGAACTCTCACCGGCGGAGTACGACTTCTACCGTCGTCAGTTTCGTCGCCGGATCCAGGTCAGCACGATGCTGGGCGTGCTGGGCGTGCTGCTCGCCATCGGCTCGTTCGTTGAGTTGCCGATGGTCGGAGTTCTGTTGTATGTCGGCATGCTCGTTCTTGTCTTGTGGATCCTGCTGTTGGCGCTGGCCGACGCCGTGGCCTCGCGGGCCCATTTCAGCCGTCTTCGAAGCGACTACATGATCGAGCGAGCGAAACTCGAGGTCGAGGCACGCCGGCTCCGCAGCGCCGGAGGCAACGGCCGCTCGCGCGGCGAGCCGATCGGACGTGAGAACAAGGATTCCTGATGGACTCGTTTCAATTGTGTCTCGCTTTCGGACCGGTGGCCGTCTACCTTTTGGCGGTCGCTGCGGTGAACCTCCGGCGGCGGCCCACGGTCCTCTCCGGCACGCGCGACACCACCGCGTTGGGTCTGGCGATGGTCGGTCTGGTCGCGGTCGGACCGATGGAACTCTGGTTTCCCGAGTCGGCCGCGCTCCATTTGTCGGCCGCGCTCCATTTGCCTGGGCCGCTGATTTGGCTGCCCCTGCTGGCACTCTATGGGCTGTGTGTCGTGTTGGTCCTGTTGACGATGCGGCCGCGTCTGGTGGTCTACAACGTCTCGGTCGACCAACTCCGCCGTGTGCTGGCCGAGGTGGTCGACGGCCTGGATACCGAGGCGCGTTGGGCGGGCGATGGTCTCGTTCTTCCGCGGTTGGGGGTCCAACTCCATCTGGACAGCGTCAAATTCATGCACAACGTCTCCTTGGTGGCCAGCGGTCCCAACCAGAGCTACCTGGGTTGGCAGAAGCTGCATCGCCGCTTGGCCCAGTCGGCCGGCAAGACGCGCGCCGCTCGAAACGGCCGGGGCCTCGGCTTCGCTTTGGCCGGGCTCGGCATGCTCGCACTGCTGGCCTGTCTGGTGGCCCAGGATCCCCAGGCAACGCTCCAGGCGATGTACGAGATGTTTCGCGTGTGAGCCGTTGTCACCTGGTGAGGCATGCGGCCTAACGCTTCTTCTGTTCCCCCGGCGGCAGCAGTTCAAACACAATCCGGTACGCCTGGTACCCGTCGGCCAGTTGTTGGGGATAGAGTCGGGCGAGCTCCTCGCGCAGGGCAGCGGCCGTCGCGAATCCGTCGCGCCCGGCGTCCTCGTCGGTAAGCTCCTCCAGGCGAACCGCCTCGACCGCCTTCACGCGGATATAGCCCGCCCCCGGGATGTAGCTCCGCTGGCCGGCGCGCATGCGACGGTATTTCCACAAGCGGATGGTCTGGGTCTTCGTTCCCTGGCGGATGGCCGCCAGGAATCGCTTCTTGAACAGCAGCATGTCCGTAGCCTAACGCCCAGACCCCGCCCCCTCAAGATGGGTGACGGATGGTTGTAGCGATCGGGCGGCTCGAATCACCCGATCGGTCTATGTCGGGACTGCCGGATACTCCGGGCGGCTGGGATCGCTTGTGACGGCTGTTCGGGCGGGTCCTCGGGCGTGGTTATGCGCCTGGGTGGTTTTATTACGGCTGTGAGCCCGGTGTGGCCGATCGCTCAGAATATAGGAGATAGGGCCCTGGCATGGAGTCCGGGTCGCTGTCTGGCTTTGCCCGAATCGAGCGGGCCGAGTGGAACAGACCTGGGGCGGGCAGTCACGGAAGAACGATGGATCGATTGCGACGCTTTCTGCCGGCAATTCCGATAATACCGATTATCGCCGTTGTACTGGCCGGCGCGGTTTGGTTTGGCTATCGCGTGGGTGAAGAAGCGCGCCGCGACGAGTCCTCCTCCCGGCCGGTTTCGCGGCGTTCATCATCCCAAGGCACTACGGTTCCACGCCTCTTGCCGGACGGCCACGTGCTACGGTGCGCCACAAGTCTCGAGCGGTCCCGGGCGGCGGCCGATCCAGCCGGCCTTTCTCCGGCAATCGACGACCAGACTGTGTCGGACCCGGCCGAGCAGGCGGTCGAGTTGGTTGACCCCGGACCACAGCCACAACCCGAAGTCGATTCCGAGTCGACCGTCGACGGCCCGGTGATCGGCGAAGGATCTACGGACCCAACAGGTCCACCGGTAGCCGCCCATGACCAGGCCGGCCCGGGAGAGAACGGCCTGTCCGGAGGATCTTCAGACTCACTGGCAACGGGTGCCGCGGGATCGGTGACCAGAGGAGCCGTGTCCGAAGCGGCAGGAGCCACTCCTTGGGCGACTCCCTATCGGCCGGGTGAGCGTTCACTGCAGCTCGAACAGATCGCCCGCCAGGCGGACAGCCACACCCGTCGCGGTTTTGATCTGGCCAGCCGCAAGGCCTATCATTCGGCGCGCGCGGAATTCGTTCGGGCACTTCGAGTCGTGGCGCAAGGGCTCGACAGCGAGCGCCGCAGTCACGTTCACAGCCGGGCACTCTCGCTGGGCCTTACGGCGTTTGAGGAGGCCGACGATTTCGTGCCGGTCGGCTCCGGCCTCGAAGGCGACTTGGACATGGCCGGGATCATCACCGGTCACGACACGCCCGTGCTGAAGTTGACCGATCACCGACGCCTGACACCGCTGCAGGCGGTCCAGCGTTACGTGGACTATGCCCGGGGGCAGTTGGCCATCGCGGCCGGCGGCGAGGTGGCCGGATCGATGGCCTTGCACGCGTTGGGTAAACTCCACTGGTCGCTGGCCGAGCAACAGGCGGCCGCCCGGCCGATTGACGACACCAAGGCCCTGGCGCTGTTCCAGGCCGCTGCCGAAGTCTGCCCGGAAAACTATCTGGTCTTCAACGATTTGGGTGTATTGCTGGCCCGCGCCGGGCGTTACCACGAGGCGGCGCAAGTGCTCCGACGAAGCCTGGCCGTCGCCGAGAATGCCACCGCGTGGCAGAACCTGGCTCAGGTTTGTCACCGCCTGGGCGATGTGCAGCGGGCCGAGGAGGCCCGACAGCGGGTGGTCGCTCTGCAGAAGGCACAAAGCAAGGCACGGCCCGGCACGGCTCGACCGGCCCCGTCGGTGGTCTGGCTTTCGCCCGGGCGATTCGCCGGATCCTATGCCTCGGTGGCCAGACGATGGCAGCCCGCCCCGGCCGCGCGTGAGGCGGCCAAAGCCGGCCCACCCTCTGCCGGGTTGGCACCGGTGGAACAGGCCTCGCGGGGATGGGCTTGGGACTTCCTGCTGAAGACTCGGCAATGAAGCAAGCTGGGCGAAAATGCCGCCAAAACGGCCACCGAAAAACTGAGAAAACGACGAGGGACACAGAACCGTGCTGGCAAAAAAGTCCTTTAAGGCCATGACGTTGACCGGAGCACTCAGGATACTCCTGTGTGCTGTGGTGGGAGTGGCGCTGATACTTGGCGCCGCCGCACTCCGATCCATCGTGGCAAGACCGCCGTCGACTTCGGCGGATTCCGCGTTCGGTTCCGTGTGTCGGCCGGAGGCCGGGGCGGTGGCCGCCGAGTCGATACCACACCTCCCGGCCAAGACGGCACACTCTGCTGCTTTGATCACCGATCGGATGATCCGAAGGTGCCAGGCCCTCGGACCGGCGGCACCCTATCCGGTCTGTGGCGTCGACTGCTGGGAGTCCCAGCAAGGCTGTTGCCCTTCGGCGATGTGCTGCCCGCCGCAGGCCGGCTACTGCCCGGGAAGCTTTCGGCCGGGCGTCGACGGCACGGGCACGCTTCGCGTGGGGGTCGGCCGACTGAGCAGTCGACTCCACGGAAACGCCGTTTGTCCGTCGGGCTGTTGCCGCCCGGGCGCCTATGGGCCGAAGCCGTGCGGCTGGGAGGCCTCGCGGCTGATTAACTGGCAGAACTACGCCCAGGGCGAGTATTGCGGCCCGGCGCGGACCCGACACGTCCAAGAGTATCGGCTGCGCGTCGACGACGAATTGGACCTCGTCTATCGGTTGACGCGCGAGGAGCAACCGAATCCCTACCAGTTGAATGTGGGCGACGAGATCCAGGTCGAGAGTGCCACCGACCCGGATCTCGACCGCAATCTGCTCATTCAGCCCGACGGAACCATCACGCTTCGTCTGCTGGGCCAGGTCAGAGCGACCGGGCGCACCGTTCCCCAGTTGCGCGAGGAGGTCGAGGAGCTCTACACGAAGTACTACAAGGTGCCGGCCATCACGGTCTCGCCGCTTCGGGTCAACAGCAAGCTGGACGACCTGCGCAACTCGGTCGACAGCCGTTTCGGGCGAGGCGGCCAGGTTTTTTCGGTCCGGGTCACGCCCGAGGGAACCATCTCGCTGCCGGCGCTGGGCGTCGTGCAGGCCCAGGGCCTTTCGCTGCAGGAGCTGCGCGTCGAGTTGCGGGAGGCCTATCGCAAGGAAGTCGAAGGCATCGAGGTGATCCCGGTCCTGGTCAATCGGGCGCCCCGGTACGTTTACGTGCTCGGCGAGGTGGCGCTTCCCGGCCGGTATGAGCTGAGCGGCCCGACCACCGTGCTGCAGGCGATCGCCATGGCGGGCAGTTGGAACGTGGGCGCGTATCTGCGTCAGGTGGTCGTGTTGCGCCGCGGCGAGGATTGGCGTCTGATGGCCACGATGCTCAATCTGCGGCCTCCGCTCTACGGCAAGCAACCCTGTCCGCCGGACGAGATCTGGATTTCCGATTCCGACATTGTCATCGTGCCGAAGAACCCGATCCTCGTGGCCGACGACTTCATCGAGCTGGTCTTTACCCGCGGCATCTACGGTGTCTTCCCGATGAACGCGACGCTGAACTTCGCGAAGCTCAGCACGCTGTAGGGTCCGGCGATGCTTGTCGTGGCCCTTCGGGCCGGGGCCGCGTGGCGATCTTGATTAGTGGTTGCCGGCACCGTGGCGGTGATGCTACAATCGGCATTGTTTTTGCCGACATGTTTCTGCTTCCCAGGAGACCCCGCCATGCTGTCCGCTTTCTTGAGAATGGTTCCCGTGCTGGCTGCCGTCGTCCTGTCGATCTGCTCGCCCGTGCTCGGCAAAGTCGAGCGGCCCAACGTGATCATCATCTTCGCCGACGATCTGGGCTATGGCGACTTGAGTTGCTACGGCCATCCGACGCTCGCCACGCCGAACCTGGATCGCATGGCCGAGCAGGGACAGCGGTGGACCGACTTCTATTCGGCCGCGAGCGTTTGCACACCGAGTCGGGCCGCGCTGCTGACCGGGCGGCTGCCCATACGCAGCGGCATGTGCGCCGAGAATCCTCGCGTTCTGTTTCCCGGCTCGCCCACGGGACTTCCTCACTCGGAGATCACACTGGCCGAAGCGCTCCGAGAGGTGGGCTACGCGACCGCTTGTATCGGCAAGTGGCACTTGGGCCGTCCGGCGGAGTATCTTCCGAGGGCGCAGGGGTTCGATTACTACTTTGGCTTGCCCTATTCGAACGACATGGGCCGCGTGCACAAAGTCCCGAAGGGAGCGGGTCTCGACCCCAAAGCCGACTATTACGTCGGTCCTCTGATTCGCAACGAGACGGTGATCGAGCAGGCGAGCGATCATCGGATACTCACCAAGCGTTACACGGAAGAAGCGATTCGCTTCATCAAGAAGAACCGAGGGCGACCCTTCTTCCTCTATTTGCCCCATACGATGCCCCACGTGCCGCTTTTCCGCTCGGAGAAGTTCGTCGGTCACAGCCGGCGAGGGCTCTACGGCGACGTGGTCGAGGAGATCGACGACGGCGTCGGCCAAATCCTCGATACGCTCCGCCGGCTGGGGCTCGACCGGCGGACGTTGGTCGTGTTCACCTCGGACAACGGGCCGTGGCTGAGATGCGGAAAGCACGGCGGCTCGGCCGGACTGCTGCGCGACGGCAAGGGCTGCACGTTCGAGGGCGGAATGCGCGAACCGACCATCTTCTGGTGGCCCGGCACGGTCAAAAAGGGCGTCGTGCACGAGCTGGGCAGCACGATGGACCTGTTTACCACGTGCATCAAGCTCGGCGGGGCCAAGCTGCCCGACGACCGGCAGATCGACGGAGTCGACCTTTCACCCGCCCTGCTGGGCAAGGGCAAAGGCCCTCGCGGCACGATGTTCTTCTATCGTGCAAAGAAGCTCTATGCCGTCCGGCACGGCGACTATAAGGCCCATTTCTTCACTCGGGCAGCCTATGGAAGAAACGCCCGGACAGAATACGAACACGATCCGCCGCTTCTGTTTCACCTGGGCCGTGACCCATCGGAAAAGCACAACGTCGCCGCCAAGCACCCCGAGGTGATTGCCGAGATCAAGAAGATCGCCGCTGAGCACCGCAAGGGAGTGGTGCCGGTCGAGAACCAGTTGGAAAAGGGACGCAAGCCAAGCAAGCGAAATGAGGTTCAAACGATCAAGAAGAAACATTCTTGATCGCGATGGGGCAGGGTGCCGGTCGCCTTGGGTCAGTCTTTGCCCTACTGAATGTCATTCAGAAAATCATCCAGCAACTGCTCCTCGGGGTCTTTCTCCGGCTCAGCTTCCTTCTTCTTAGGCTCGGGCGATTTTTGTTTGGAGTCCTCTTGTGGAGGCT
>CAZWWC010000114.1:0-3444 GCA_964637625.1 uncultured Planctomycetaceae bacterium | reverse complement strand
GCTTCCTTCTTCTTAGGCTCGGGCGATTTTTGTTTGGAGTCCTCTTGTGGAGGCTTTTTGACCTTGGGCGACTCTTGTTTGGGGTCCTCTTGCGGAGGCTCTTTGACCTTGGGCGATTCTTGCTTGGAGTCTTCTTGCGGAGGCTCTTTGACCTTGGGCGACTCTTGTTTGGGGTCCTCTTGTGGAGGCTCTTCGACCTTGGGCGACTCTTGTTTGGAGTCTTCTTGCCGAGGCTCTTCGGCCGCCAATTCGAAATCGTCCTCGTCGAGCACCTCGAAGTCAGGCTCCTCCTCCGCGTTGGCCGACGCGGGCGGTGTCTTCGACTCGGCTTCCTCGGACTGGCTAGCCACGGCGTAGACCTCCTCATCCTTGCCAGGTTCAGTCGCCGATTGAGATGACTCGGCGAGAGCCTCGCGAGCATCGGGTGTGTCGGCCAACGGCACGGGCTCGGCCGGAACAAGGGGGGGCAGGTTCGAGCGATCGCCCGAATACTCGTAGTTCACGCGAAATGTGATCGGCCCGATCGTGAATTTCTCCCCGGGCGGGAGGGGGGCCTCGCGGATCCGCCGGCCGCGCACGTAGGTCCCGTTGAGCGAACCTATGTCACGAATCATCATCAAACCGTCGACCAGATAAGCCTCGCAGTGCTTGCGGCTAATCATCCGGTGCCCCACCGTCAGGTCGGCGTCACGACTGCGGCCAATCGTGGCGGGCAGTTCGACTTCAACCTCGCGCTTATTCGCCTTGCCGCCGGTGACGATCAATTTGGCTCGCATGGCAGATGCCCGGAGGAAACACTCGGAGAGTCGGTCACGGGGAAAAATGGGGAGAAAAAGGTACGTATGGACATTTTTGATAATACTTTGCGGAAAAAGAGGTTACAACGGCTAAACTCGCCTTGACCCGAAAAGTCGGCCAATAATGGTAACTCGGGGTAGCACGGCAGGGTTAGTATTGGGGGGTTCTCTTGTCGTTCCTTGTTGTAGAGCAGCGCTGCGGTGAAAACCTGCCGGGTCCGGTCCCAGGCCGCACCATCCCCTGAAGCCAAACTGATTGTCAGAGAGTGTCGATCGACGTCGGCGTGGTTGACGAGCGTCTTGCGTAAGCTTTTGGTCCCAAACCAGGCAGTTGGGGGTTACCTGCCTGTGATTTATAAGTTACAATTATGCAATGGTTGAAGTCCGCCATTACCTCACGGCATCGGGCAAGAACGTGTTCAGGGAATGGTTAGATTCCCTGAAGGACGTGAAGGCCGAGGCGCGAATCGCGGCGAGAATCGCTCGGCTGGCGGCTGGCAACTTTGGCGACTGTAAACCGCTGAGGGATGGAGTCTGGGAGCTGCGAATCGACTGGGGGCCGGGCTACCGAGTTTACTACGCAAAGGTTGGCCGGATGTGCCTGCTTTTGTTGTGCGGTGGTGACAAGCGCAAGCAGTCAGCGGACATCGATCGCGCGGTCGAGTATTGGAATGATTACAGGCGAAGGACGCGGAAACCATGAAAGACAAGACCAGCATTTCACACGACGAGGTGATGCTCAAGAAGCTGCGGAAAGATCGGGCGTTTGCGGTCGAGTATCTCAAGGCGGCGATGGAGGATACGGAAGAACCGAAATCGCTGCTGGTCGCCCTGCGCCACGTTGCCGAAGCACGCGGGGGCATGGCCAAGATTGCCAAGGCGGCGGGGGTCGAGCGGGAAAGTCTCTACCGCGCCCTTTCACCCCGCGGCAATCCACGGTTCTCCACGCTTGTTGCGGTCGCCAAAGCGATGGGCTTGACGCTTACGGTCGAGACCTCCCAACCAACGCACCATTGAATGCCCGCAAAGCAGGTCAGACTTTCGGCCAGCCCGGGGCGACTGGAATCGAACCCGCGACCTCGTGCGCGCAAAGCTATCTCTTAGGCCGTTTCCGTTTGCGTTTCAGAGCAGCCTCGATCCGCTCGACCGTCCGCACGTTGGGTTTGTGCTTACCGGATTCCAAACGAGAAAGCGTCTCTTGGCGAATTCCCGCCAGTTTGGCCAATTGAGCCTGAGTCAGCCCGAGTTCCCGTCGCTCACGGATGATGTCCCTCGCAATCGAAGCACGAAGGAACGGCAACGCTTCACAAGTGCCGTCCTTGTCGACCGGCGGGAAGTCGGGCCCCTCGATAGCCGCTAGTTCGGCCTCGGGGATCAAGACAAACCGCGTGCCCATGATCTCGATGGTGGTTCTACTCATAGAATCGATCCCTATGTCCAATCTGTTCGACGATGACGACGTTCTTGACCACCCGAAACTGCATTCGGAAATCCCCGGTTCGCAAGCGATACCGACCGGCAAGATTTCCCCGCATCGGTTTGGCTCCGCTCACGTTTGGCCATTTCTCCAGTCGTTCCAACAGGTTGTACATCCTCGCCCGAATCGACTTCGGGAGTTGCTCCAGCTGCCCTGGGGCAGTTGCCGTAAGTCGGACCATTATTCCATTATGGCCGTTTATGACAAAAAAGTCAAGTGCCTTGCGATACTCAGGGATGGCCTCCGCGAATCGCCCTTTGCCGGCCGCCCGCACGACCCAGAAGGGGACACGACGACGGCAGATTGGGTTGTGATGGAAGCAAGGTCATCCACTTGACGCGCTCCCTCACCGGCACACGGCCACAGGGGCAAGCTACACTTGGGCGGGGCACTTATCTTCCCCAAGGGGTGCGGGCCTTGTGCTGATCGGCGCAGCACACGGCTTCTCCAGAGCGAATGGCCACAAGCCCCCGCATTTGGGACCGTTTCAACGGTCTCCTGGTCGAATGGACCGGCGTGTCAACGTGTCGGTACAGGTACATTCGGCTTAACAAAAACGAAAGGAAGAACAGCCATGGGATTGTTCAATAGAAAGCGGAGGGTCCAACTCGAAGATTTCTGCCGCGAATTCTACGACCAAAACCTGTTGCCCCCCGCGATTCGTGGTGTGGACCTTGGAGAAATCTACTTTCGGGCGGTCCAGAAGTCCATTGCTGAGATGGACGGGGGATTTGCGACCATTGACAGCAAGCAAATCCTTGCGGAGATGACGATAATCCGCTTTGAGGTATTCGCTTTGGCGTGGCTTCATCAGTTCGGTGACAAGCGTGCTCCCGATCAGAGCGCGTATACCAAGAGCTACCTCGGCGAGAAGGGGCGACAGGACATCTGGGCCAACATGGAGCCGTATAACCAAGCCATTGCACGATCCAGCACGGCGGGTTGCACATGTGAGACGGGGACAGGGCGTGCTTATCTGGCCTTCGTCAACAAGATGCGCGCAGACCTTTTTGACCAGTGGTATAAGCGAGGCTTTGAACCCGATTCCGTGGCACGCGCCGTGAATCGCATTTCTGTAAATGCGGCATGCGACAACGGCGTTGCCGCAGGCTTTCTTATGTATGCCGAGCATGTTTGACAGCTTAAGGGTGCGAGTCCCTTATCCAACTT
>CAZWWC010000113.1:3168-11171 GCA_964637625.1 uncultured Planctomycetaceae bacterium | reverse complement strand
CAGGCTTGACCGATGCCCCGAATGCCTGAAATCCGACAGTTCGTCTCTTCCGGCGGCATACGGATCTATCGGATCCCGTGCAAGGTGCTTGCGGACTTGACCGCCCGGGTGTATCTGGTTTTGGAGGCCGGAGAGCCCACGCTGGTCGACGTCGGCAGCGGCCAGGGCGAGTCGACGAAAAACATTCTCGACGGTTTCGACACCGTGCGTCGGGAGTTCGACGAATCGATTCGGATCGAGGACGTCGAGCGGATCTTGATCACCCACGGGCATGTCGACCATTACGGCGGCCTGCCCGACGTGTTGCAGCATACGCAAGCCGAGGTTTGCATCCACCCCTTGGACAGCCGCCTGAGCACGGCCAGCGTGGAATGTGTCACGCTGGTTCGCCGGAATGTCCGCCGGTTGTTGCAGCAGGCCGGGGTGCCGCCGGACGTGGCCGCCGGGCTGCTTGAGCAACATTGGCAACTGCCCGGGGAGTTTCCGACGTTGCGGGTCAACGTGGAGCGTCTCGAGGAGGACGAGGTTGGCGGTTTGCGGGTATTGCACACGCCGGGGCATTCGCCGGGCCACGTCTGCCTGGTGGCGGACGATCTGCTGCTTTGCGGCGACCACATATTATCTCGGACGATTCCCCAACTGTGGCCCGAGTCGATCCGACCTTACAAGGGACTCGGTCATTATTTGGAGTCGCTTCACAAGGTGCGTGGCCTGTCGGGAATCAGGCTTGCGCTGCCTGGCCATGAAGCGATCATCGAAGACGTTCCAAAACGAATCGACGAGATCAACCGTTCCGAGCGACGGAGGATCAATCATATCGTCGAGGTTCTGGCCGAAGCCGGAGAGCCGATGACGATGTGGGAAATTGCCGGCGCCATCTATCAACAGACCGCCGGCTTCTATGCCTCGCTGGCCTTCATGGACACGGCCGCGCGGGTCGAGTATCTGCATCAACGTGGCCGTTTGCATTTGGCCAACCTCGAGGCGATCGAGGCCGAACCACAGGCCGCTTGGCAGTATCAGACGCCGTAGCGGCCCGTGGAGACCCACGCTGAGGTGGCAGGTGGCTCCCGCGTGGCAAAGCCCCGGGGACTCCCGGTTTGCAATTCCCGCGGATCGCTGGTAGACTTCACCGGTGTGGTGCCACCTCGGCAAGCGTCCCCCGTTCTTGGGGGCATGAAGGGTTGTCATTGCGGTTTGAAACGACTCTGTTTAGCACAGTCGGACCACGGGAGCAGCCGAAGAACGAACTGAGGCGATCCGTTTGCTTCCGCGCCCTTTTTCAGCGGGAGTGACCTTCGCCGCTGGCGTAGCAGCGCTCGACCGCAATTGTGCCGTGCCGCGTGTTTGTCTCTTGAGCAAGCCCATGGCTGTTACCTCGCCGGAAGCGTTTTTCAAAGTGTTGCGCAAGAGCCAACTGCTCACTGCGGAGCAATTGGTCCATGCCCAAGACAACCTCCTGTTGACCGACAACGCCGAGCAGTTCGCGCAACTGCTGGTCGAGGAAGGCCTGCTGAGCGAGTGGCAAGCGTCGCAGTTGCTCTCCGGGACCACTCGCTTCCTCATCGGCAACTACGTTCTGTTGGACATGCTGGGTCGCGGCGGGATGGGCAGCGTCTTTCTCGCCCGCCATACGACGATGAATCGCCAGGTCGCCCTGAAGATCATCTCGCGCCGGGTCGGCAAGGACCCGGCCTCGCTGGAGCGTTTTCTGACCGAGGCTCGCGCCACCGCGTCGTTGGACCATCCGAACATCGTGCGGGCCTACGACGTGGACCAGGACAAAGAGCGGTTTTTCATCGTGATGGAGTATGTTGCCGGTCATGATCTGGAGGATCTCGTCGAACAGGAGGGTCCGCTCGGTTTCGAGTTCATCGCCGACTGTATCCGCCAGGCGGCCGAAGGGCTCGCGCACGCGCACCGGCGCAGCATGGTCCACTGCGACGTCAAACCGTCGAATCTCCTGGTGACGGAAACGGGGAACGTCAAGATTCTCGACATGGGAATGGCCCGGCTCTTGAACGAGAGTGCGGGTGATTCGTCGGCCGACCGCGACGGGCGAATCTTGGGAACGGTCGACTACATGGCGCCGGAGCAAGCGACCGACGATCCGACTTTCGACCATCGCGCCGACATCTATTCGCTCGGTTGCACGATGTACTGTTTGTTGGCCGGACACCCACCCTTCAACGAAGGAACGCTCGCCGAGCGCATCCTCCGTCACCAGACACAACCGCCACCCGACATTCTCCAGGAGCACCCCGACACTCCGCCGGAGCTCGTGCGAATCTGTCTGAAGATGATGGCCAAGGACGCCGGCGATCGGTATCAAACGGCCGAGCAAGTGGCGCAAGCGTTGGCCGAGTGGCATCCGGCCCAGCCGGAACCGGCCGCCGCGGCCGGGGGCCCCCGACAGCCGACCTCGACCGGCGTGGCCATCGACGAAGACGACTTCAAGATGACAAACCTGGCGGAAGCTCCCCTGCCCAAACGTAAAAGTCTGCTCGCCGACGAACGCCGACTGATCTTCTGGATGGCCGCCGTGGCGATCTTGCTGTTCGGATTGATGGCCATCGCGGCCATCGTGCTACTGACCGGCCGAGAAAACCGCGAAGAAATACCTCCACCAGGGCGACTGCCTCGGGCGAAGGCCACGACGCTCAAAGAGGGCGAGCCGTCGAAGCAAGCAACGACGTCGCCGGCCGAACCCGCTCGGCGTCCGCCCAAGAACCAAGCGACCCAACCGCGGAAACAGGCCGGCACACAAACGGACCAGAAACCTTCGCAAAAGCAGACTACACGGAAGCGTCCTACACAGAAGCATGCGACACGAAAGTCGTCTCCGGACAGCGGCCTCACAACGGGGTCGGGCATCGTCTTCTCGGAAAGTGCCGAAGGACCATCGCTGCAGGGCAACCTAACGAAACCCACCACGCCAGGTGTGTCGGCCGAGGCAGGGCGACCCGCCGGTCCGAAGGTGCGCTCTTCGAATCAGAAGCACAAGAAGCCCAATCCGCTGCGTGGTCTCCCAAGCGTCACGGCGCTGCCACCGCCTTCCGAAGCCGGCAAGCCGGTCGTGCTGGCCACGCTGCCTCTTTCACCGAAGGGGCGGCCGACGATTCGGCTCCTGGGCGGCACCTCGGCAATCAAGGGCGAAGCCGGTTTCGTTTTGAAGCCTCAGCCTGAAGAATCAGCGTGGTTGGTTCGGCTGGTCGATCCCGACGGTGGGCAAACGGACGTTGCGCGCTTCTGGTTCTGGGGCAATGACTTCATGTTCACCTGGCTGGATACGGCCGAGAGCACGCCCGCGGCCCACATCAGAAACTGCCTGCTGGAGTTCCGCGTCGACCGCTGGCGACGCGTCGTCCAACTCGTCAAGCCGCAGCCGGAGACTCCTTTGACGGTCGAGCTGGCAAAGGGTGGCGCGCAGAGACGCCTTTCCATGCAGGATCCGCCGGAGACCACGGCCCTGTGCATGGTCATCACCGGTGTCGACGGTTTCCCAGGCAAGAAGCGCTTTAGGAAAGCCGTGAGGATCGCCGAGGGTCAGTCAAAGGAGATCACGCTTTTCAACAAGGACGGCTGCAAGGTCGTGTTGCGGGCGGAATACGCGATTCGAGGACTTGCCGGTTATCTGGAAGTGACGGCCCGTTACCAATTGCCCGGTCGAAATCAGCTCTCCAAGTTTTCCCCGCGAACGATGACAGCGCTGTATAAGCACGGAGCCGCCCTGGAGAGCACCGAAACCAATCTGTCGTTCAGATTGGCCAATCCCAGAGGACTGAACACCGCCGAGCAGAAGTCCTTGAAGGACAAGCTCAAGAAAGTCCAAGGCGAACTGAAGGGTCTCAAGCAGCTCGTGAATACCTATCAAGCGTCCAAGGGCGCCGTCCGGGTGCAATTCCAGGAGTGGGTGGCCATCGGCAAACAACGCGTCGTGCTCTCCAACACGCGCCTGGCCGAGAGCAAAGCACCGCCCAAGCAGCCGCGCTCACAGACACTGGCGCCGGCAGAGTCGTCGCCGGTGGATGCCGAGTCAGACGCCGTTCTGAAACCTTGAGGTGTGGGCCGGGTCGTAAGCCGGCAACGGCACCGGCGCCCAAACCATGGCGGCGGATGCCCGGGCCATTGTGCAGCGCTGCCCCAGGAAACATTGCCGGGTGACAACCCGGCTTACGGTGCTCTATGGGTCGCCGAGTTTCGACGCGCACGTGCTCCCAACGATCGGCTAGGGCCCGTGGTTGACATCATGAGCACGTCGGCGATAATGTTACTCTGTTGGCTTGGGATTGGCCCTGGTCGGCCGGAGAGTCAGTACCGCAGTGCAGGGTTCCAGAATATCCCCATTTCTCACACGAGCGATTTCGGTGCGATGAGCAAGCTGCCGGACCTCCTACGGAGCCATTCGGAAGCCATTTGCACGGCGTTGGCCGATCGGCTTCGGAAGGCCGCCGAGGAGACCCTCGACGTTCCGGCCGGCGGCGGCGCGTCGCTGCTTGCGGCGCTGTTGGCCTTGCTCGAAGGCGGCGATACCGGCAAGGCGGCCGTCTGGGCCGAAGCCCAGCGGTCGCAGTCCGCTGACGGCGGACTCCACTACGCGAAGATCCTCGCCACCTTGTCTTGCTTCGAGCACGTCCTGCGGTTCTACGTCGTCAAGCAGGCAGCGCATCGAAAGGACATCCTGGCCGAGCTTCGTCAAGTGGCCGCTGCGGTCGACATGCTGCGACGTTGTTGCGCCGAGGTGGATTTCGATTCGCGCCGAGCAGACACGCCTCGCAGCGAGGAGCAGAACCTGCAGCTGGCCTTTCGGACCTTGGTCGAGCACGGCCCCGACGTCGTCTGCCTGACCACGTTGCAGGGAAAGCCCGTCTATTTGAACAAGGCGGGGCGACGTCTGCTGGGCTTGCGCGACCGCGGCTCACCGGAACTGCCGGCGACGACCTTGCACGACTACATGACCGAGGAGAGCTGGGCCGAATTGCGCGACGTCGGTGTCCCGGCGGTCAAACGCGCCGGCCATTGGGAAGGGCAGGGGCAGTTGCAGAGCCCACGATCTTCCAACGTAATCGACGTGCAGACGGCCGCCTTCCTGGTCCGCGACCCGAAAAACGAGAAGACCGCCTACCTGGCCGTGGTCCATCGACCCTGCGGGCACGAGCTTCGACTCGAAGAAGCCCTCGAGGAAAGCGACGCCCGCAAACACGCCA
This sequence comes from uncultured Planctomycetaceae bacterium, assembly GCA_964637625.1. Taxonomy (GTDB): domain Bacteria; phylum Planctomycetota; class Planctomycetia; order Pirellulales; family Thermoguttaceae; genus UBA11386. The sequence continues at coordinate 5,964 of CAZWWC010000113.1, read as the reverse complement.
TTCTCGAGTCTTCGCTCGACCCGATCATCACCATCGATCACCGCGGCGTCGTCACCGAGTTCAATCGGGCGGCCGAGCAGGTCTTCGGCCGAAAACGAGCGGAAGTGCTGGGCACCAAGCCGTCGGAAATCCTGTTCCCGCCGTCCAAGATCACGGGCCACCAGAACCGGATCGACCGTTATCTCAATGCGGGCGAAGGCTCGCTGCTGAGCAAGCGCACGGAGGTCATTGCCGTCCGTTCGAGCGGCTTGCCCTTCGAGGCGGAACTAACCATGACGATCAACCAGGAGCGCGGCATGCCCGTGCTGACCTTCTTCGTGCGCGACATCAGTGCGCGCAAACGGGCCGAGGAGGAACAGCGACGCTACGCACAGGATCTCGAGCGGTCCAATCGGGAATTGGAGCAGTTCGCCTATGTTGCCTCGCACGACCTTCAGGAACCGCTGCGAAAGATCCTCACGTTCGGCGACCGACTCGAAATACAATGTGGGGAGGCCCTGGACGATTTGGGCCGGCAGTGTCTCCATCGCATGAAGAATGCGGCCGAGCGGATGCAGATCCTGATCAACGGACTGCTGACCCTCTCGCGCGTGACCACCAAGGCGACCGACTTTGCCACGGTCGACTTGAACAAGATCATCCACGAGGTTATGACCGACCTCGAGGTGAAGATCGAGCAAAACGGCGCGACGGTAAAGACCGGCAGAATGCCCACCATCCAGGCCGACCCGCTGCAAATGCGTCAGCTCCTTCAAAACCTGGTCGGCAACGCCCTGAAGTTTCAGAAAGAGGATGAAGCGCCCGTCGTCGAGATCCGCGGCAAGCATCTGCGCCCGGGCGACCGGCTCCTCGGCGGTGATTTTGCCGACGAGGATGTGTGCCAAATCGTGGTGAAGGACAACGGCATCGGGTTCGATGAGAAATATCTCGACCGGATCTTCGACGTCTTTCAACGGCTTCATCCTCGCGGCGTACACGAAGGAACCGGGGTCGGGCTGGCCATCTGCCGAAAGATCGTCGACCGGCACGGCGGCACCATTACGGCCCGAACCGAACCGGAACACGGAGCGACCTTCATCGTGGAGCTCCCGGTAAGACAGGACAAATAAAGGCGATAGAGAAGTTCGCCCAGATAGAATCGTGGAGAATGACAGATGATATGTGATACGGCAAACCCCTTTCATATTTTGATGGCGGACGATGACTCGGACGATTGCCTCCTTTTCAAAGAGGCGATCACCGCCAGCGGGTTGCCCCACCACCTCCACACTTTCCCGGACGGAGAAGCGCTTCTCGATTACCTGGACGGCCTGTTTCAAAACGGCGGCAGCCCATCGGCGCCGCGGCCCGACCTCATTCTTCTTGATCTCAACATGCCGCGCAAAGACGGCCGGGAGACGCTCCGGCTGATCAAACGCGATCGGCGATTGCAGCGAATCCCCATCGTCGTGCTGACGACCTCCATCGCCGAAAGCGACATCAGCCTTGCCTACGAAACGGGCGCCAGTTCCTACATATCCAAGCCGGCAACGTTCCAGGGTTGGGTCAAGCTGGCAACCGCGCTGAGCGGCTATTGGTTTCAGTTGGTCGAATTGCCCCCCTGGGAGTAGACGACTATCACGAATACACTACTCCGGGTGGCACCGGTTCTTGAACCGGTGTGCCGAAGGCACAAGAGGTCCTGGCTAACCGACTCAAGAGGCCTCTTGTCGCTTGCGCGACACCGATTCAGAGAATCGGTGGTACCCAGATAGATGTGGTATCACGCAAGTGGGTTTGCGTAGAGCAACAAAATGAACCGCCCTCGCGTAAGAATCCTGCTGGTTGAAGACGACCAAGAAGACGTTTGGGTCTTGCGCGGTCTGCTGACCGATCGCTGGGAAGCCCCCTTCGAGTTGATCCACGCCGAAACGCTCGCCGTGGCCTTGCAGCATTGCGCCACCGGGCGGATCGACCTGGTGCTGCTCGACCTCTCGTTGCCCGACAGCCGGGGACTCGAAACCTTCCTGATCATGTACGCCGAAGCCCCCGACGTGCCCATCGTCGTGCTGACCGGCAACACGAACGAAACCCTAGGCGTCCGCGCCGTTCAGGCCGGCGCCGAGGACTACCTGGTCAAGGGCCAACTCGACGACGACCTGCTGGTCCGATCCATCCGTTACGCGCTGGAACGAAGGCGCCGGCACCGGGCCGAACACCAGCTCCGCGACACGTCCGAGGAATTTCGCTCCGCGCAGCAGATCCAGAAGCGGCTCTTTCCTTCCACGCCGCCGGAGTTGGACGGTTTCGACATCGCTTCGGCCCTTTATCCGGCCAAGGAGACCGCCGGCGATTACTTCGACTACATCACCCTGCGCGACGGCCGGCTGGCCGTGGCCATCGGCGACGTGACCGGCCACGGCATGGGACCCGCCCTGCTGATGGCCGAAACGCGAGCCTGTCTCCGCACGCTGGTCGAGGTCTACGACGACCCGGGCGAGATTCTCACTCGCGCCAACCGCGTCCTGGCCCGCGACACCGACGGCTCGCGCTTCGTCACGCTCATGTTCGCCGCGATCGATCCGGTGGGCCGCGCGCTGCAATACGCCAGCGCCGGTCAGCGGGGCTATCTGTTGGAGGAGTCCGGCCACGTCATCGTCCTGGACAGCACGAGCTTGCCGCTGGGAGTCGACACCGAGGCGACGGTTCCCCCGGCGCCGCTGCTTCCGTTGCGCTCGGGTCAGATCGTGGCGCTGTTCACCGACGGTCTGACCGAGGCCGAGGCGCCCGGCCGTGGGCGCCTGGGAGTCAACCGCG
>CAZWWC010000113.1:0-3068 GCA_964637625.1 uncultured Planctomycetaceae bacterium | reverse complement strand
ACGGCCCAACGGTTCCGCCGGGCGAATCGTTCGGGCCTACGGCCAGAAGCAAACCGCCATGCCGATCGCGCCGGCCGCCACGAGGTAATAGGCCGTCGGGATGAGCGTTCTGCGAATCAGGGCACCCTCCTGGCCCAACAAGCCCACCGTGGCCGAGGCGGCCACGACGTTGTGCACGCAGATCATGTTGCCCGCCGCGCCGCCGACCGCCTGAAGCGCAACGATGAACATCGGCGGGAGCCCGGTCCGCACGGCCACGTCGAACTGGAACAGCGAGAAGGTCATGTTGCTGATCGTGTTGCTTCCGGCCACGAACGCGCCCATGGCCCCGATCACGGCCGAAAATGCCGGCCACGCGCGGCCGGCGGCGCCGGCGGCGGCTTCGGCCAAGACGGCGGGCATGCTTGCCCTCTCCAGACCGGCGGTATCGACGCCCGAGTTGATGAAGATCTGCACCATCGGCACGGCGAAAACGATGGCCAGCGCGGCACCGAACAGTGCACGGCCCGACTCACCCAATGCCGCCACAACGCGATGCGCGTTCATACGATAGAGCGGAATACATAAGAGAGACACGAGGATAAACACGGTGCCAGGCAGTTTCAGCACGTTGATTGGCCTGCCGATGCCCGTCTTCAGGATCGACGACAACCAGTCGATCACCTTCGCGTCGATCCACTCTTTGACGACCGGAACGACGTGCATCACGACCAGCAGACCTCCCACCAACAGATACGGTAGCCACGCCGCCCAGAGCGACACGGTCGGCGCGTCTTGCTCATCCGAGCCGGGTGGGATGCTTCCCCGCCACTCGGCCAACCAGTCTGACTCCGCCGGAAAATCCCACGGCTCTTTCGGCTGAAACCATCCGAGCCGCGTCGCCGTCACGGTAATGGCCAGCGCCACGAGTCCGCCCAACAGCGAAGGAAACCTCGGGCCGAGAAACACGCCAAGCAACGTGTAAGGAATCGTGAACGCCAGGCCCGCAAATAACGCAAACCGCCACACGCCTAATCCCTCGCGCCAGGAGCGATTGGCGCCGAAGAACCGCGTCAACAGGCAGACCACGAACAGCGGGATGAGCGTGCCGATCACGCCGTGCATGATCGCTACCCGCGCGCCGATCATCTGCAGCAGCGCGTCGTAGTCTGCCGGCGGGCCCGGCTGGGCGATGAACTGCTCGACCAACAGCTTGCCGGCCAAACCGCCGTCGACGCCGATCAGGATCGGCGTGCCCACCGCCCCGAACGAGACCGGCGTGCTCTGTATGGTCAGGGCCGCTACCACCGCCGCCATCGGGGGAAAGCCGAGAATGACCAACAGCGGACCGGCCACCGCGGCCGGCGTGCCAAAACCGGCCGCTCCTTCCATGAAAGCGCCGAACGTCCAGGCGATGATGATCGCCTGAATCCGCCGGTCGGGCGAAATCCGCCGAAAGCCGTCCCGGATGGCTGCCACCGCGCCCGAATGCTTCAGCACGAACAACAAGAGCAACGCCCCGAAGACGATGTACAGAAGTTCGCCGGCGATCACCAGCCCCTTGATCGCCGCCGCGGCAATCCGCACCGGCTCGACCTGCCAATAGAAATAGGCCAATACGGCCGTAAGCACCAAGGCCACGGGCATTGTCTTCTTCGCCGGCCAACGCAGAAAAACCAACAACAGGAAGACAACTCCAAGGGGACAGATGGCTACCAGTACGGGAAGCAACTCGGACATGGCACGCTCAATGGCAGAACAAAGGACGGAAAGCTCTTGGCCCGGCAATACGTATTTCAACAGTATAGTGATATCTTGACCCAGCACCAGCCTTGCGGCTTGTCGTCATAGGGGATAGACGGCACCCGCTCCATGGTTGACCACGATGCGGCACGGGGTTATCATTACTGGCTGGTCCTACCCCACGTCGCCCTTTCGGCTCCCGCCGGCGACTTGCGCAAAATAACAGAACGACACTCACTGTTCGGAGGTTAATCTCATGGATATCCATCTCAATCGACGCGGTTTCCTGGCCACTTCGGCGTTGGCCACCGCGGGCATGCTCTCCGGCGGCCGCCTTTCGGCGAGCGAGCCCGAGTACAAAACCACGCTCCACAAGGCGCTCATCGGTCTGCCCCGCGAGAAGACCCTGAAAGCCTGGAAAGCGGCCGGGATCGCGGGCATGGAAGCCGCCGGCCCGAGGGCGTGGCGGCGCTCGCCGGTCGAAACGGCCAAGGATCACCTGGTGGCCGAGAAACTCGGCATGCGGATCCACTCGGTCATGTTCGGTTGGGCCAACGTCAACGCCAAGGACTCCGGCAAGGTCGCCCGCGACATCGAGAACATCTCGACCGCACTCCGCGCCGCGCAAGGCTACGGCGCCGATACGATTCTGCTGGTGCCCTGCAAAATCGAGGGCATGCCGATGCCCAAGCCCTGGGAGTTCGACATCCACTTCGACGAGAAGACGGGCCGTCTCGGGCAGGTCGCCGCCGGCGACAATGCGCAATATGGAGAGTACATCGAAGCCCACGACCATGCCACCGACGCCACCCGCAAAGCAATCGAGAAGCTGATCCCCATCGCGCAAGAGACCGGCGTGGTCATCGCCCTGGAGAACGTCTGGAACAACCTCTGGGTCACCCCGGCGCTGTTTGCCCACTTCGTGGCCTCGTTCAATTCGCATTGGGTGCAGGCCTACTACGACGTGGGCAACCACGTCCGATACGCCCCGCCCGAGCAGTGGATCCAGGCGCTTGGCCGGATGATCGTCAAGGTCCACATCAAGGATTTCCGGCTCCATCGAAAGAACCAACAAGGCGGGAGCTGGGTCAACATCCGCGATGGAAGCGTCAACTGGCCATCGGTCCGCGCCGAGCTGGAGAAGATCGGCTACAGCGGCTGGGTCACGCTCGAAGGCAGCGGCCGGCTTCCGCTTGAAGAAAAGAACAAGCGGCTCGACCTGATCATCGCCGGAGAGTAGGGTGCGTGCTCGCACGCACCAACTCACTCGCATCGCTTGGTGCGTGCAAGCACACCCTACCAAGTGCGAGAGCGGGATTCGAACCCCGACCCTTATTCAGGACTGG
>CAZWWC010000112.1:0-11207 GCA_964637625.1 uncultured Planctomycetaceae bacterium | reverse complement strand
GCAGAGCCACGCCCAGGCCCAGCAGCAGGACGATCGAGCCCGGCTCCGGCACGGCGCCGGGCGGCTCGGCCTGCTCGGCGCCCGTGCCAGGGTACCAGTGGGCCGCCAGGATGGCCGCATCGGCCGGGCCGACGACACCGTCCCCGTCGAAATCCCCGTCCGCCCAACCGCCGCTTTGTCCCCAATGCGCGGCGAGCATCGCGGCATCCACCTCGTCGACATCGTGGTCTCTGTCGGCATCGCCTGGGATCAAACCGACCGTCACGGCATAGCCGCTGAAGCCGGTGACCGTGAAGCTCGCATAGGTCCCGTCGTAGGTAAGATCCCATGCGTCGTACTCAGCCCAGTCGGCCCCGTCGTAGTACCAGACTTGCACGTCCTGGCGACCATACTGGCCGATGTCGCCGGCAAACGAGAGGTAGGCCGGATCGCCCGGGCTGTAACCGCCGCTGGCCGTGAACTCCCAACCACCGAGCAACAACTCGTTGGGGTGCAATAGGTCTTCGAGACCGGTCAGCACCTCGCCGTCGATGGCCGTGGTGGTCAAGTCGAGCGGCGTGGAGCTTTCCATCGCCAGGAAACTCGCGCCGACGGACCAGCCGGTCGCGGTGTCGCTGATCAGGACCCGCTGGATGTTGGCCAGATCAATCGAAACAAGCGTACCGGACGTCCCCGCTTCGACGGCCGAGGCGGTGAACGTGTGGCCCGTCACGTCCCATGTGCCGCCGATGGCCTGGTAGATGCCCGTGCCAGTCCAGGTGCCGGCGGAGATCGGCGTGTACGTGGCGCCTGCCGTCGGCGCGGCCCCGGCGATGATCCGAACCGTCCCGTTGTTGGTGATCGTCCCGCTGCCGCCGTCGATGCTCAGCAGGCTGCCGCCGGTGACTTCGATTGCCAGGAGCGATTTGCTATTGATGGAGACACTCGCGGCGGTGACCACTCCGCCGTCAGCAATGTTCAGCATCCCGCTGCCAGGGCAGCCAACGTAGAGACTCGAAGTGTTGTTCCACGTCGAGCCGGCGCCGCTAACCGTCACCACGCCCATCGTCGAGCCGGAATAGGCGCTGATGTAGCCTATCGAATTGCTGACCGTTCCGCCGTCGGTGATGTTTAGCGTCCCCCTGCCAGAGTAACGGACGTAGAGGTTGCCGCTGTTGGTCCACGTCGAGCCGGCGCCGCTGACCGTTACTTCGCCCCGCGAGGCGGAATAGCGGCCGATGTAGCCTGTCGAACTGGTGACCGTTCCGCCGTCGGTGATTGCCAGCCTTCCGCTCTTAAAATAGTCGCCGACCCAGAGGTCGTCGCTGTTGGTCCACGTCGAGCCGGCGCCGCTGACGGTCACCATGCCCGTCGGGCCGCTAGAGCCGGTGTAGCTAGAGCCGACGTAGCCAGTTGTATTACTGACGGCGCCGCCGTCGGTTATATTGAGCGTTGCCTCGCCGGAGTAGCCGACGCGAAGGCTGCCGCTGTTGGTCCACGTCGAGCCGGCGCCGCCAACCGTCACCATGCCCATCGAACCGCTATAGTAACCGAGGCAGCCGTAGCTATTACTGACGGCGCCGCCGTTGGTTATCTTCAGCGTCCCGCTGCCAGAGTGGCCGACGTAGAGGGAGCCGATGTTGGCCCATGTCGAGCCGGTACCGGTGACCGTCGCCTGGCCCATCGAACCAGAAGAGGAACCAATGTATCCCCATAAGGAGTTGACCGTAATACCGTCTCGAATAGTCAGTGAGCCGTTGCCTTTCCATCCCGCACCGAGATCGCCGTTGCTGCTTGGGTCACTAGCCATATCAAGGTTTACCGTGACATTCTGGTCGGGCTGGCTGTTGAACGTGAGTGTCCGACTGAGGCTCGCAGCCGAATCAAATACCAGATCGGCATCACTCACCAGTCCACGTGTGTTGATCGTGCCGGTGCCCGTCATTTGGGTCGGCGATGCGTAGAGCGACCGCGTCGTCAGCGTTCCGCCGCTGGTGCCGAAGTTGATCGTTCCGGTGGAACCCGTATCGTAGGCGACATAGGTCCTAGACGAGACGGTGACGGAACCGCCATCGGTTATGTTGAGCGTCCCACTGCCTTCGTCGCCGATGTAAAGGTGCCCGCTGTTGGTCCACGTCGAGTCGGCGCCGCTGACCATCACTTCGCCCGTCGAGCCGCTCGCGTAGCCAATGTGGCCAAAGTTGTTACTGACAGCACCGCCACCGGTGATGGTCAATGTCCCGCTGCCATAGTGGCCGACGTGGAGTTCGGAGAAGTCGCCGTTGGTCCACTTCGAGCCGCTGCCGTCGACCATCACTTCGCCCGTCGAGCCGCTCTCGTAGCCGATATAGCCAGAGTCGTTACTGACAGCACCGCCACCGATGATCGCCAGCGTCCCGCTGCCATAGTGGCCGACGTAGAGTTTGCCGCTGTTGGTCAACGTCGAGCTGGCACCGCTGACCGTTACCGCGCCGGTGGAACTGGAACCGTAGCCGATGGAGGCAGAGCCACTACTGACGGCACCGCCGTCGGTTATGTTCAGCGTCCCGCTGCCATAGCGGCCGACGTGGAGGTGGTAGCCGCTGTTGGTCCACGTCGAGCCACTACCGTCGACCGTTACCGCGCCCGTGGAACTGGAACCGTCGCCGATGGAGGCAGAGCTACTACTGACGGCACCGCCGTCGGTTATATTGAGCGTTGCCTCGCCGGAGTAGCCGACGCGAAGGCTGTCGCTGTTGGTCCACGTCGAGCCGTCGCCGCTGACGGTCACCACGCCCGTCGAGCCGCTGGAGCTGCCGATGCGGCTGTCGCAATACAACTCGTAGATCTGGCCGTACTCGTCCTCGTAGTAGTACTTTCCACCGCTGGTCACGTGGCCGCCGTTTGTGATGTTCAATGTCCCGTTGCCCGAACTGCCGACGCCAAGGCTGCTGCTGTTGGTCCACGTCGAGCCGCTGCCATTGACCGCCACGACGCCCGTCGAGCCGGAAAAGCAGCCGATGTAGGCGTTGTAGCTCTCACCGATGTAATAGCCGCCCAACTCCTCGTCCTCGTAGTAGTACCATTCGTATCCACCGCTGTTGAGAGCGCCGCCGCCGGTTACGTCGAGTGTCCCGTTGCCGTGGCAGCCGATGAAGAAGCAGCTACTGTTGGTCCACGTCGAGTCGCTGCCGTCAACCGTCACCTGGCCGGTGGCGGTCGATGCGTAGCCGAGGTAGCCGTAATACGATTCAATCGTGCTGCCGGAGTCGACCGTCACGCTGCCCTCGTCCGTCTTCCCGACATAGGCATACGTGGATGTCGTCCAAGTCGTCGGGTCAAAAGGGTCGACGTCGCCCGAGGAAGTAACCGCCGCCAGCGCCGTCTCGAGTGGACCCGCCAGACAGACCACCGCGAAGAGTACCAACAGAAGTGATCGTGAACATCTCATTGCTTTTCCCCCTGTTCGTGAATTCAACTGGTCATTCCCGCCCGGGTAAGCCGCTCGGCGAAGCTCATCCGCGGGCCGGACGAGAGCGAGCAAGCGACTCGACCGAGCTCGTCGAAGTCCGCCCGAGGCGCCCCACGGTCAGAAAAACGCGATTGCGTATCGCTCCGAAGTGAAATGGGCCAAAGCAGCGGCCAGAAACCCCTCGCGCCCCAGCGGCGAATGGAATAACGGTTCCTGCCCTGGCCCCCCATTTTTCCTAGGTCCCCTTATACCGCAGGCCACAATAGATGTCAAGTCCCTGCCGCGGACATACAAAAATAGTGTGGGCATTGCCCACCAGAATCGTCAACCCAACACAAAGTCTTGGGCGATACCCCCGGTTAGGAATCTGGGCCACCGCTGCGCTTTGGCCCAGGCACCCCTGAGAGTCGTTGACCCGACACGAGGTCTTGTTGGGCGATGCCCACCCTCAGTAGTTCCAAGTTTGGCTGGCTGACACCTCAGCAGGTCATCCTGAGCACAGCGAAGGATCTCGATGGCCAAGGAGATTCTTCGCTACGCTCAGAATGACAATGCCAGGTCTCAATAGAACTTGGAACTACTGACCCTACGAATCGCTCAGGAATCCCTTGTCGGACAAGCCGCCAGTTCTTCCCAGAGCCGCGCGCTGGCCTTGATGCCGCGATGAAAATCGGCCAGCGAGAATTTTTCGTTCGGGCTGTGGGCGTTGTCGTCGCTCTGGCCCCAGCCCAACAATAGCACGTCGACCTTGAGCACGTCCGAGAAGACAACCGCGATGGGAATCGAGCCGCCCTCGCGGGTATAGACCGGTGCCGTGCCGAAGGCTTCCTCGATGGCCCGGGCAGCCGCTTGCGTGTAGGGGCTGTCTTCCGAGACCAGCACGCCGCGCCCGCCGTGGTGAACGGTCAGTTCCATTTTGATGCCCGGGGGACATATTTCCGTCAGACGCCCACGCAGTGCCTCGACGATCTTCGCCGGATCCTGGTTGGGCACCAGGCGGAAGCTCAGTTTCGCGCCGGCGGTGGCCGGCAGCACGGTCTTGGCGCCCTGGCCCTGATAGCCGCTCCACATTCCGCACACGTCGTAGGTAGGCCGCGCCCAGAGCCGTTCGAGCGTCGAGAAGCCTTCCTCGCCGGTCAAGTCCGACACACCGAGCCCGGCCATGTAGTCGGCTTCGTCAAACGGCAGCGCTGCAATCCGCTCGCGCTGCTCCTGGCTTAGCGGCACCACGTCGTCGTAGAAGCCGGGAAGCTGAACACGGCCTCGCTCATCGACCAGGGCCGCGAGTATCTTGGCCAGGGCATTGGCCGGATTGGTGACCGCGCCGCCGAAGGAGCCGGAGTGCAGATCGCGGTTGGGCCCGGTCAGCAGCAACTCGGCGTAGACAATACCCCGCAGCCCGCAGGTGATCGCCGGCCGGCCGGGTGCGAATTGGCTCGAATCGCTGATCACCACACAGTCGCAGGCCAGCCGCCGGCGATTTTCCTTGACGAACTTCGCAAGGTTTTCGCCGCCGCATTCCTCTTCCCCCTCGAACAAGAATTTCAGGTTGATCGGCAGCCGGCCCTCGACGGCCATCCAGGCTTCGACGCTTTTGATATGCGTAAGCATCTGCCCCTTGTCGTCTGTCGCGCCCCGGGCATAGACACAGCCGTCTCGCACCGTCGGCTCGAACGGGGGAGAAGTCCACAGCTCCAACGGAACAACCGGCTGCACGTCATAGTGCCCATAGACCAGCGCCGTCGGCGCTGCGGGCACATGCGGCGACTCGGCATAGACCAGCGGATGGCCCTCGGTTTCGATGATCTCGGTCGGAAAGTCGAACTTCTGCAACTGGTCGGCCACCCACCGGGCGGCTCGGGTGATCTGCTGGCGATACTCGGGATCGGCGCTGATGCTGGCAATACGAAGAAAATCGCAGAGCTCCCGCTCGAAACGGTCCCGGTTTCCGGTCAGGTAATCGTCGAGATTGGGCATCGCGAATTCCTCAAATTCCAGGGCAATTCAGTGGATGCCTGCCGAGAGCCCCGTCAACAAGAAACGGGGGCAAACGCGCACGGCAGAGGGCTCTTTCGTCACCCACGACGGTTCAATATAATGGATGTGCCCGGTCGTGACCATCCGGGGGTAGATGCTCCGGAGTGGTTTTCGTGGTGTTACCGATTGTCTTCTGCGCCGACGGGATGATTCTGAAATGGACGAAAACGTTGCACGTGGCGTGATCGAGCCGCTCACTGAGACGGTCCGCCGTCGCCGGTGCCGGCAGGATGAACGACCCCGGCGGCAGCCGCGCTATCAGGTGATCCTCTGGAACGACGAGCAACACACCTACGAGTACGTCATCCTCATGCTGCAAGAACTGTTCAGCCATCCACCCGAGAAGGGGTTCCAGCTCGCCAAGGAGGTCAACAGCCAGGGACGCGCCGTGGTGCTGACCACGACGCGCGAACACGCCGAGCTGAAGCGCGACCAGATTCACGCTTATGGGCATGACCCGCTGATCGAGAGCTGCAAGGGCTCCATGTGGTCCACCATCGAGCCGGCCCTGGGTGAGTAGACCTTGCCGAAAGAAGGGTTAGCCGCCCCCGGCGCGCCGGGGCGCGGCGAAGAAACCGGCTTTCCGTGAGTCGTCGAGTTCACCTCGACCGCTAACCCTCAGTCCCTCCGATGCCGACGCTGAAAACGCTCACCCTCGGTTGCAAGGTCAACCAATACGAGACGGAGTATATCCGTCAGGGACTCTCGCGGCTGGGCTACCGCGAGCCGGCCCCGGGCCAGGCCGCCGATCTCTGCGTGGTCAACACCTGCAGCGTGACGGCCGAAGCCGACCGCAAGAGCCGAAAGCTCATTCGTCAACTCGCGCGCGAGAATCCGGGCACGAAGATCATTGTCATGGGCTGCTATGCCACACGGCAGCCCGAGCGGGTCGCCGCGCTGGCGGGCGTGACGGACGTCGTCACCGACAAACGTCGTCTGCCCGATTTGCTTGCCCGTTTCGGACTGGGCGAGATTCCCAGCGGCATTAGTTCTTTCGGCCGGCGCAGCCGGGCATATGTCAAGATCCAGGACGGTTGCCGGATGGAGTGCACCTATTGCATCATCCCACAAACCCGGCCCGTGCTGCAAAGCCGCCCCATTGACGAAGTACTCGATGAGATTCGTCGACTCGTCGAGCACGGCTATCGCGAGATCGTTCTGACCGGCATTCACTTGGGCCACTATGGGGTGGACTTGGCTGCGGCAGGACAGCGGGTGGCTGAGGTCCATGAGGGGGTGGCTGGGGCAAAGCGCAGCGCTGCCCCAGAAGGCGGAAGGGGGACAGTCCCATTTTCGCGTCGCGAAAATCGGGACAGTCCCCAACCCAACCTGGCCGACCTGCTACGGCACGTCGTCCGGCTCGACGGCACATTTCGAGTACGGATCTCCAGCATCGAGGCGGCCGAACTCCCGGACGAACTGCTGGCGGTGATCGCCGAGCATCCGGATCGCGTGTGCCCCCATCTGCACGTCTCGATGCAGAGCGGCTCGGACGCCGTGTTGCGGCGGATGCGCCGCCGCCAGAGCAGCTCCGAGTTTCTTCAGCAATGTGAAAGGATCAAGCAGCGGCTCGACCGGCCGGCTCTGACGACCGACGTGATGGTCGGTTTCCCGGGCGAGACCGAGGCCGATTTCAAGGCAACCTGCCGCGCGGTCGAGGCCGTCGGGTTCTCGAAGATCCACGTATTTCGGTTCAGTGCTCGACCCGGCACGGCCGCCGCGGAAATGGCGGACACCGTGCCCGGCGATGTGCAACGGCAAAGGGCTGCCGAACTTGCGCAGATTGAGAAGTGTCTGCGAAGTGCCTATTTTGAAAGCCTGCTCGGACGGAAGCTAGAGGTTCTGATTGAGTCGGCCGCGACCGACCGACCGGCGACGTTGCTGGGCACGTCGGCCCGTTACGTGCCCGTCGAGTTGCCCGGCCCGACGCACCAGGTCGGCCACCTGGTCCGCGCCGTTGCTCGAACGGTCGTCGACGGCCGCGTTCGCGCCGAGGCAATCGCCACACGATGAGGGAATCAATCCCCGCTGTCGTACAGGTACAGGTAGTGCGGAAGACGGCTCGTTTTCAATCCGCTCTGGCATCGTGTGGGGGCATTTGCTAGACTCCCCCGCCCTTGGTATAGGCACTAGGAGACTGTCTCAAAACTCCTCTTGGCCTTTGACTGTCATCCTGAGCGCAGCGAAGGATCTCGTTGCCACCAAAAGAGTTGAGATGCTTCGCTTCGCTCAGCATGACAACCATGAACTTGGTTTTGAGTGAGATAGTCTCTAAGTAGACCCTTCTGACTTTCGGTGCCGAGCACGAAATTTCCACGGGTCGGTAGCATGGAGGTTGTAATGCAAAATCGGCAAGTTCTGGGTCTGGTATGGGTTGTCGTGAGTTGGGCTTGGATTTTCGCTTCGCCGGTGGCGGCCGCGCCTTGGAAGTCGCTCTTTTCGCTTGAGCGTGTCGAAGCCGATCCGGAGAGAGGCTACCGCCTCAGCGAAGACCAGGGACCCTGGCTGATCCTGGCGGCCACCTTCTCCGGCGACGGTGCCCAACAGCAGGCCCACGAATTGGTCCTGGAGCTGCGTCGCCGATACAAGTTGCCCGCCTATGTCCATAAGATGCGGTTCGACTTCGGCAAAGACGCAGGCGGGCGGGGTCTGAACCGGTTTGGCCAGCCGATCAAGTGGACGTATCAGCGGGGTTCGCAGGTCGAGGAGATCGCCGTGCTGGTCGGCGATTTCCCGAGCATCGATCACCCGGAAGCAGAAAGAACCCTCACCAAGATCAAATTCGCCCGGCCGGACTGTCTGGATATCAAGAAAAACAGGCGGACCAATCAGTCACTGGCCGCGGTTCGCTTTGTGCAACAGGCCATGCTCAAGTCGGGCAACAAGAAGAAAAAGAAAGGGCCGATGGGCCACGCCTTCATGGTGACCAACCCGTTGCGCAAAGAATCGTTCTCCTCCGAGGGGCTTGATCCCTTCGTCGTCAAAATGAACCGAGGTGTGAAACACAGCCTCCTGGATTGTCCCGGCAAGTTCACGGTGCAGGTGGCTCATTTTTCGGGCAAGGTCGTCGTCGACCAGGCCGAGATCAGGAGGATTGAGAAGGGCGAAAAAACGTTGACCGAAAGCCGACTGCACGAAGCAGCCAACAAGGCCCACCGGCTGACCGTGCTGCTGCGAGGGAAGGGCTACGAGGCCTACGAGTTTCACGACCGCAACTCCAGCATCGTGACCGTGGGCAGCTTCGACTTGGTGGGCACGCCGCGACCGGATGGTAAGGTCGAGATCAACCCCACCATTCACCGAATCCTGGAAACGTTCAAGGGCACGCAGTCTCCCCTGGGCGGTCCCTTGATGCCGAAACAGATCGACGGCATTCCTCTGGATGTTCAGCCCCTTCCCTGTCGTGTCCCCAAGCCATCGATCGGGGCGTCCTACGCGCGCCGGTCGCGCGGACTGTGGTAAGAGGAAAAAGGGGACAGGTCCAATTTGCCGTCATCGGCCCGAAGGGTGCTACGCACAAATTGGACCTGTCCCCTTTTTCCCAGCTGGAGCCTTCTGTCATGAGCAACGAACCGTGTCTGGTGCTCGGAACGGGCAACCGGAAGAAAGGCGCCGAGCTGGCCGAGCTTCTCGCGCCCTTGCGTCTGGAGGTCCAAACGCTGGCCGACTTTCCCGAAGCGATCCAGGTCGAGGAGACCGCAACCACCTTCGCCGAAAACGCCGCACGCAAGGCCACCGAGCAGGCCCGGCACTTGGGCCGGTGGGTGCTCGGCGAGGACAGCGGCCTGTTGGTCGACGCACTAGGCGGGGCACCGGGTGTTCTTTCGGCACGCTACTCCGGCCCCGGCGCCACCGACGCGTCGAACAATGCCCACCTGCTTACCCAGCTCGGCTCAACTCCCTTGGAGAAGCGAACGGCCCATTATGTTTGCCACATGGCGATTTCCGACCCGGCCGGCCGGATCGCGGCCCAGCGCGAGGCCGTCTGCCGGGGTCGAATCCTGTTGGAGCCGCGCGGCACGCACGGTTTCGGTTACGATCCGCTCTTTGAACTCGTCGAATATCATCGCTCGTTCGGCGAGCTCGGACCCGTCGTCAAGGCGTGTTTGAGCCACCGCGCCCGCGCAGCCCGAGCGCTCGCTGCCGAACTCGTGGGTCTGCTCGAATCAGGCCGATGGCTCTGATGTATCAGCGTGCCGAAAGGGGGCAATCCCCTGCCGCCGGGAATCGGGGAAGGTGATCCCCCGTATTGGAGTGTGTGGGCCACAACCAACCAGCGCCCACCTCCTGCCGTGTGGCCCGGAGGCGAATCACCAAGGAACGATCTTTCCATCGTTCGGCCGGGCGATTAGAATGGAAGCGGCGTGTTTGCGATCCTGCGCTGCTTTCAACGTAGTGTTATCAGCCGTCTTCTTCGGCTTCGGATGGCCGGGATCGCGCGAGACGGACTTTTCATGAGTGGCTGATCAAGCGTTTCTCTGACCTGCGGCATGGCTGGTGTTGCGACGGGTCGTGCGCCGGCACGAGAGAGATGCTCCCTGACACCGATAAAGGTACCGTAGCGTTTTGATGCGCTACACGGGGCCAGGAGTTCGCTTCGGTCGATCACCGAGGAGGACGACTGGCCCCACTTTTTCTTTTTGGCCCAGAAAGCCGTCTCTTGTGTCGGATGCCCGAGACAGAGCGCAGCGGTGCGTGCGGACAACAGGGGCTCTCTCGCCGGCTCTCCCGCCGCGCCGGGGTGAGGCACGCGACGCCATGACGCTCGACGACTACTGCCGCCGATTTCCGAATGGGTAGCAGGCCTGCCTACCCCTCCTCGGTATCACCGTATCGGGGCCTCTGCTGGTTTGCCCGGCGCTTGACCGTTCGGGCATGACGAGGATAAACTTACACGTTTGGGCGTATCCCACGCCCACTGGCAATCCCCAGAGTGGGTATTTGAGGACCGATGCGGTGCCGGTTACTTGCGTTGTTGGACTGCAGTGGGGCGACGAGGCCAAGGGGAAGATCGTCGATCTCTTGGCCGAGCAGCATGAGATCGTAGTCCGTTACCAAGGTGGTTCAAACGCGGGCCATACGGTGGTGGTCGACGGCGAAAGCTTCAAGTTGTCGCTGGTGCCCAGCGGGATCTTTCGGCCCCACGTGCAGTGTGTCGTTGCCGGCGGGGTCGTGCTCAACCCAAAAAGCCTGCTGGCCGAAATCGACGACCTGGCCAGCCGCAACGTTCGCGTGGCCGAGAACTTGATGATCAGCGATCGCGCCCACGTCGTGCTGCCGTGGCATTTTGAGGAAGATCGACTGTTGGACTGCCTGTGCAGCAGCGGCGGCGAGGCCATCGGCACGACGATGCGCGGCATCGGGCCCTGTTATCGCGATAAGGTGGGCCGCTCGCTTGCGGTGCGGCTGGGCGACATGTATCGCGAGGATTTCCGGCAACGAATCGGGCAAATCGTCGAAGCCAAGCGGCGCGTTCTCGCCGGGCTGGGCGCCACGCCCGAGGAGATCAAACTCGACGCCGCCCAAATCGCCGAAGAATATCGCGGCTACGCTACGCGGCTTGCGCCTTACGTGACGGATACGACCGCCTTTCTCTTGGACGCCGTCGAAGCCGGGAAAAAAATCCTCTTCGAGGGCGCCCAAGGTGCCCTGCTCGATATCGACCACGGCACGTTTCCCTTTGTGACCAGCAGCAACAGTTCGGGCGTGGGCGTCTCGACCGGCTCCGGCGTGCCGGGGC